>CANIWY010000012.1 GCA_947471695.1 Nitrosomonadaceae bacterium | reverse complement strand
TAGAAGATATATCGGCAACTACCTACAGATCGTTAATCTCGTCATGATGAGACCGCTGTCATGAGCTCAGAAGAAATGATGGAAACTCGAGTTTTGTTTGTGTGCATGGGCAATATTTGTCGTTCGCCCACTGCGGAAGCTGTATTTAGACACCAGGTTGGGATGGCTGGAATCGATAGACAGCTTTATATCGATTCTGCCGGTACCCATGATTATCATATCGGTGGCCCACCTGATGAGAGGGCGCAGAATGCAGCACAACGCCGTGGTTACGACATGAAAGGACTGCGTGCGAGGCAGGTACAGATATCAGATTTTGAGACGTTCCATCACATTTTGGCAATGGACGAAGATAATCTTACTCTACTGAAGCAGCAATGCCCTCCGCAATATAGCCATAAGCTCGGACTGTTGATGCAACATAGTAAGAAATTCGCTGACCGCAAGGAAGTTCCTGATCCCTATTTCGGTGGACGCCAAGGGTTTGAAGAGGTGCTGGATATGGTAGAGGAAGCTGGACTAGAGCTGCTGAATCACATTCGCAATAAAAAATAACTGCAGAGTGTGAATGTAGAGGGTCGACATCTTCCCTCTTCAGTCGTGCTTAAAAAATGGTGTGAATCGCTCACACCATTTTATTCGGCGCTATTCCTTGTGCGTCTCGATTTGTACCAGTGACT
This sequence comes from Nitrosomonadaceae bacterium, assembly GCA_947471695.1. GTDB lineage: Bacteria > Pseudomonadota > Gammaproteobacteria > Burkholderiales > Nitrosomonadaceae > VFJL01. The sequence continues at coordinate 19,227 of CANIWY010000012.1, read as the reverse complement.
CATTCTCTGCTATGGATGGGGGTGCTAATATTTCTCGTCGACGCTTCGGTTTTGTCGTTTGATCTAATACATCGCCCTCAATCGACCTTACCTTCTCAGGAAAGGTCTCAATCATAATTAAACCGCTCGCAGCTAGATTCACGGCCTCAGGTGCTGCTGCTACAGGCTGGCTTGCGCGGACCTCTGGTTCAGTCTTCGTGACCGGCGCTACAGTTGGTGCAACTTGCTGTACGAGGTCAATCTCGACCTGGCCGGATGTTGCCACAGGTGTGATGCGGGTAGGTATTACATCGACCGGTATTGATTCTAGAGCAGTTTGCGCCATCTCCTGCTGAGGTGCACCGGTAGGAGTCGATGTCTGCTCTTCAGTAATGCCTTCTGATTGTCGCATCGAAGAAGGGGTTGTACTGATACCCGATAGTTCCTGCGATGGCGCGAAGGAGGATGAAGATACAGATTCAACAGGGAATGATGTTTGGGTCGAAGCAGAGTATTCAGCCGGATTGCTTTGGTCGGCTATTTGCTGCTGGTTCCCCTGATCTTCACGCCCACGACGGTCACGCTGCCTGCCCCCACGGGGCCTACGTGATCGTCCGCCATCCTCACCTTGCTGAGGTTGGCTCTCTCCTGACATAGGAGATTCCCCTGTCAATTGTTCATCCTCTGCTAGCGGCTTGGTTTCAGTCCGGTTGCGTTCTTCCCGTGGTGACCGTGATGGTTTTTTCTGGCTGGGTTTATCTCCCTTGGGATCTTGTTCTCCGCGTGGGGGTCGTTGAGCGGGAGTTGCTCGCCCTTGAATCAAAGCACGACCAACCTCGCCACCAGTTTCACTACGCTCATCACGCTTACCGTCGCGCCCACGGTCATGACGTCCACGAGGGCGCTCCTGCCGCTGCGGCCTAGTTCTGACTTGTTTTGGATCTTCCTTTTGTTCCTCACTGCTCGGCTGAGTGAACCAGCCGAAGAGTTTACTCAGAAGGGATGTCTCTTTAATTTGAGATTGCGGTCTCTCATCACGTATCGGGGCTGGCTGTGAGGGCGTGATACCCTTTACAGCGGCTTGTGGGCGTGGTTTCGACTCCTGTGCTGCTGATGGCAGAGTAATCTCTTCTGTTGGTTTTTCTACCATCTGATAGCTGGTCTGTACCTCGCCCAGCTTGACGTCGTCATGCCGCAGACGGGCAATCGTGTAGTTCGGAGTTTCCAAGTGAACGTTTGGAATCAATATCACGTTCATCTTCAGACGTGCCTCAATGGCGTGAATCTCTGCACGCTTCTCGTTCAGTAAATAGGTAGCAACATCCACCGGGACCTGAACGTGTAGCGCGGCCGTATTTTCTTTCATCGCCTCTTCCTGAATGATCCGGAGGATATGTAGAGCGGATGAATCAGTACCACGGATATGACCGGTTCCGTGGCAGCGAGGGCAAGAGATATAGCTGCTCTCCCCTAGTGAAGGACGGAGACGCTGCCTAGACAATTCCAGTAATCCGAAACGAGAGATCTTCCCCACTTGAACCCGTGCCCGGTCATAACGCAGCGCATCATGCAGTCGACCCTCCACTTCACGCTGATTGCGAGTAACTTCCATATCGATGAAATCAATGACGACCAGTCCACCCAAATCGCGCAAGCGTAATTGACGGGCTATCTCGTCAGCGGCTTCTAGATTGGTGTTAAGTGCAGTCTGTTCGATATCAGAACCACGGGTTGCGCGTGCGGAATTGACGTCAACTGACACCAGTGCTTCCGTATGATCAATGACGATGGCTCCACCAGAGGGGAGGGTTACTTGTCGAGAGTATGCGGTCTCAATCTGGTGCTCAATCTGAAAACGTGAAAATAATGGTACGTCATCATGATAGAGCTTGACCCGATTAACGTTGGCAGGCATGACGTGGCTCATGAACTGACATGCTTGATCATAAATACTTTCGGTATCGATCAGGATTTCACCAATCTCTTGATGGAAGTAGTCACGGATAGCGCGTATTACCAAGCTGCTTTCCTGGTAAATCAGGAAAGCGCCATTTTGACTTTTAGAGGCATCTTCAATAGCGTGCCACAACTGCATCAAGTAGTTGAAATCCCACTGTAACTCTTCTTCGCTACGGCCTATTCCTGCGGTACGGGCGATGATGCTCATGCCCGTTGGAACATCCAGTTGAGACATCACATCGCGTAGTTCAGCCCGGTCTTCGCCCTCGATGCGGCGAGATACACCACCACCACGGGGATTGTTTGGCATCAGAACTAGGTATCGACCGGCCAGTGAGATGAAGGTAGTGAGTGCCGCACCCTTGGTGCCGCGTTCGTCCTTATCTACTTGGACAATTAGTTCTTGTCCTTCACGCAGAGCGTCTTGAATACGGACCTTGGCAGGGTCAGAATTTTCCTTGAAGTAAACACGGGAAATTTCTTTGAAGGGTAGGAATCCATGACGGTCCCCACCGTATTCAACGAAGGCAGCCTCAAGACTGGGCTCGAGACGGGTAATGACTGCTTTGTAGATATTGCTTTTACGTTGTTCTTTACCGGCGGATTCTATGTCTAGGTCTATCAGCTTCTGACCATCGACAATGGCGACACGAAGCTCTTCTGGCTGTGTCGCATTAAATAACATGCGTTTCATTTTATGTCTCCCGCGCTCTGATCACGGACGGACAACCCACGCGTGACCAGGACAGCATCCTGCACGCGAATATGAGAACTTATTAGTCAGGCAACTTGGTCATAATGTGTGGTTGCTTGTTTAATGATGATTATTCTCGGGTTTGTCACCAGGGACCTGCCTCGTTAGCCAGCAGGACCCAAAATTAAGTTTCAGTCCAGTTTCAGCCGGTTTCCAACTAGAGTTTCTCGGGAAACGGGTACTATAAAAACTGAAAACTGAAATCTACGTGTACTTTGAGCGCATAAATCAATTAGTATCGCTGCTTTTATTGGTGAGCGACGTTAACCAGGTTTTAGGGTCGGCTCTTTTCTGATATGCAGAGTAAGATTCCATCGATAGTGCTATTTCGTACACACCGGATAGAGGATAAACTCGAACTCCCAATTGGCAATTATAAGTAAAATTAAGGATTTAGGCAAAGAATTTTCTCTGAATGCCGTGGTTAAGGAGATTGTTGGCGAGGATAGTAGTGGCCAGCGTATTGACAATTTTTTAATCAAACGACTCAAGGGCGTCCCGAAAAGCCATATTTATCAGCTGTTGCGTAGTGGACAAGTGAGGGTCAATAGCAAGCGTATCGGTGCGGATCATCATTTGAATCATGGGGATATCGTACGTATCCCGCCAGTGAGAAGGTTGCCTGAGGTATTGAAGGGCACACAGAGGATCACAAAATCTCGGTTTATTGCGTTTGAGGTGTTGTTTCAGGACGAATCAATTCTGGTGATCAATAAGCCCGCCGGAGTCGCGGTACATGGCGGTAGTGGTGTGAGTTTTGGTGTGATCGAGCAGTTGCGTGCTCAGCATCCTGATTGGAAATTCCTGGAATTGGTTCACCGGCTCGATAGAGAGACTTCCGGCGTCCTGCTGCTTGCTAAGAAACGCCCTGCACTGGTTGCACTGCATCAGCAAATCCGTACAGGTCTGATGGAGAAGCGATATCTCGTGTTGGTAAAGGGAGCATGGTCTAACCCAAAGCAAAGCGTCAAGGTGTTACTCCACAAGTATGTGACGGTATCGGGGGAGCGACGGGTAGAGGTAACTTCAGATGAGAAGATGGGGATACCGTCTCATACAGTGTTCACCCTGCAGAAGTCTTGGCAGGATTTCTGTCTGTTAGAAGCAGAGCTCAAGACTGGACGGACGCATCAGATCCGCGTTCATTTAGCTCATCTTGGTTTTCCGATCGCGGGAGACGATAAGTATGGGGACTTCACTCTCAACAAGAAGCTAGCTAAACCCACCCAAAAATCAGGCTTGGGACGTATGTTCTTGCATGCTCTTACAGCAGTAGTGAAACACCCCGTCAGCGGTGAGCAATTGCGCCTAGAGGCGCCTCTAGCAAATGATCTGCAAAAGTTTCTGAACTGGTTAGATGAGGAAGATAGAGCCCCTGTAGACCAGATAGTTCAGTAATGACCTTTTGATACGTTTCCAATGCCTAATAAATTTGATCTGATCGTATTTGACTGGGATGGGACCTTGTTGGATTCTACCGGTGTCATTGTCTCATCACTCCAGAGTGCAGCCGACGATGCGGGTCTGACGTGTCCTTCGGATGAGGATGCTCGTCATGTCATTGGTTTGGGTTTGAATAACGCATTGGAGTATCTTTTCCCGAGCGCATCCTCACAGCAGGTTGGATTGCTGATGGATCGGTACTTTCATCATTACGCTGTAAATGGGCAGAGGACCACCCTATTCGAGGGAGTAACCGAAGTCATTGAGAACTTGCATACGAAGGGACTTCTGCTGGCGGTAGCCACCGGCAAGGGACGATCTGAACTTGATAACGGATTTGAATCTAGCGGGCTAGGGCAGTATTTTCAAGCAAGCCGTTGTGCCGACGAGACTTTCTCAAAGCCTCACCCGGCAATGCTGTTGGAATTAATGGCGAAGTTTGACGTTGAGCCAAGGCGAGCGCTGATGATAGGTGATACCACTCACGACTTACAGATGGCGGTTAATGCTAAGGTCGCTGGATTAGGTGTGACGTACGGTGCCCATCCCAGAGAGAGTCTTCTTTCTCTAGCACCGATTGACTGTGTCAACAGCATCATGGAATTGAGTTTATGGCTCGAGACGAACGTCTAATCTGTGCAAGTAACGAACTGGCAGATGGCGACAAGGGCGTCCGTTTCAGCGTGGAGCCGTTGAATGAATCACGGACTGTTCCGGCATTTATGATTCGTTATCAGGGGAGAATCTATGCCTACCTTAATCGTTGTGCCCATATAGGCGTAGAGCTGGACTGGATAGAAGGCGAGTTCTTTGATGATTCAGGGTTATACTTAATCTGCTCGACTCATGGTGCGATTTATGAGCCGCACAGTGGGCTTTGTGTCGGCGGCCCATGCAAGGGGAAGAACCTGCAACGTCTGGAAATTGAAGAGCGGGATGGCAACATCTTTTTGAAGGATTGATGTAACTATGGCAGATTCAGGAAAGCACGATGAAGATTGGGAGAAGCGGGTGCTGGAGAAGATGGTGTTTTCTTCCCTGCAAGAGCAGAGGCGGTCACGGCAGTGGGGGATATTGTTTAAGTCGCTTACTTTCCTTTACCTGATCATTCTGCTATTCCTTGCAATGGGCTGGACCGGTGGTAAGGATGGCCCTATTTCCACCAAGCACACCGCACTGGTCGAGCTTCGGGGTGTAATCTCTGCCGACAGCGTCAGCAGCGCTGATAATATTAATGCGGGTCTGCAGGAGGCCTTCAAGGATAAAAACACACAGGGAGTGATCCTGAGGATTAACAGCCCTGGCGGCAGCCCAGTGCAGGCGGGCTATATCAACGATGAAATACGCCGCCTACGAGCCGAATACCCAGATACCCCTCTCTATGCGGTGGTCGAGGATATTTGTGCTTCAGGGGGGTATTATGTTGCGGCTGCTGCAGACAAGATTTATGTGGATAAGGCCAGTATGGTCGGATCCATCGGCGTGTTAATAGATGGATTCGGTTTTACGGGTACGATGGAAAAGCTCGGTATCGAACGACGATTGCTTACAGCGGGTGAGAACAAAGGATTTCTTGACCCCTTCTCAGCCTCTAATCCGAAACAGCAAGATCATGCTCGAGAAATGTTGACTGATATTCATCAACAGTTCATCCAGGTTGTGCAGGATGGAAGGGGTAAACGGTTGAAGGATGCCCCGGAGATTTTCAGCGGAATTGTCTGGACCGGTCAGAAAAGCATAGATCTCGGACTTGCTGATGCCTTGGGCAGCGCTGAGTATGTTGCACGTGAAGTTATCAAGGCAGAGCATATCGTGGACTACACCACCCAGGAAAGTGTTGTTGAGCGCTTCGCCAAACGATTTGGCGCAGTGACTGCAAGTGCGCTTGTTAGTGCTGCTGGCAGCGGCTGGGGGGTGCGGTACTAAGAGGGCTCTGTAGGATGGATACTACAGGTCACGTGCAATGGACCATTCAGTAGCATTGCGGTCAACCATGTAATAGAAAAATTGAAGGTCTCTTGTTGATGTCGGGCAGGAGGTGTTCCCACTCTCTGGTCGTTCTGGTCATTATGTGTTCACTGACGAGGGTGATATCGCTGGCGACACATAGATTGGTAGTGCTGTGGCAGGCCTGTACGATCGCTTCAAGCAGTTTCTGATTGCGGTAGGGGGTCTCGATGAATATCTGCGTCTGGTCATGGATTATTGATTCCTTCTCCAGTTCGGCAATTTTCATGAGGCGTTTCTCAGGGTCCACCGGCAGGTAGCCGTGGAACATGAATCGCTGACCATTCAATCCGGATGCCATCAATGCTAACAGGATGGAAGATGGTCCAACCAGTGGCACTACTCTGATATTTCTCTGATGAGCAATTCGTACTAGCTCTGCGCCAGGATCGGCTACTGCCGGGCAGCCGGCCTCGGATAATAGTCCAACATCATTTCCTGCAAGAAGAGGAGTGAGTAGATGAACAATATCTTCGGGCCGGGTATGTTCATTGAGCACCTGCATTTTAATTTCTTGTAATGGCAGGGCACAGCCATTTTGTTTTAGAAATTGCCTGGCGGTTTTTGGGTGTTCCACGATAAAGTGGCTAAGAACTGAGACACACTGTTGGACTGAAACCGGAATCACCCGGGTGATATCACCCGAACCCAGTGGTGTTGGGATGAGATAGAGTGTTCCTTGATTCATATGACCTCTATACCTTCATGTGACAGCATCTCTACCAGCGCGATCAGCGGCAGCCCTATCAAGGCATTGGGGTCATCACCTACGATGCGCTCAATTAGCGCGATACCTAATCCCTCAGATTTAGCACTGCCAGCACAGTGATAGGGCTGCTCTTTGAAAAGATAGCTTTTGATCTTCTGGTCATTTAATTCTCGAAACTTGACATGGGAGAGGATGAGACGGGTCTGTATGTTGTCGGTACGGCTATTGAAGAGGCTCAGTGCGGTATGAAATGTCACCTCCCTGCCGCTCAGTAAGCGTAACTGCCTCACAGCATTTTCATGGGTCAATGGCTTTCCGAGAGGAATGCTTTCTAGAACAGCCACTTGGTCGGCACCGATGATGAGTGCGTCAGGGTAGGCTGAGGCTGCTGCCCGAGCTTTGCACTCAGCCAAACGTAGGGCGGTCTTTCCTGGTACTTCGCCGGGCAGAGGGGTCTCGTCAATATCTGGGCTACAGATCTCAAAAGGAATCTGCAAACGTTGAAGTAATTCGCGGCGATAAATGGAGCTGGACCCCAATACAAGCTGTTGAGTTAGGTGTGGCATATGCAGAGTTCACCTAGGATGGTTGGTTTTTGACAGTCGGGGGCAAAAAATATATCATGCGCAACTTATGTCCGCACGGTTTGTCATAGATGCCCTTGATTTTGTGCGTAATGCTGGGGCACATCATGGTAAAATCACGCCCGTTGAATTTGTACGATTACAAGATTACCTGACCGATAGTCAGGGCTGGCTCGAATATACAATCAGCGGCGTTATAGGTAGCGAAGGCAAGCCACTTTTACGGATTACCGTTCAGGGGGAGATTAACCTTCAGTGCCAGCGCTGCCTTGCTAGTATGGTGCATTTGCTGGATTTGAAGACAGATATTTTACTGGCGAGAGATGAGAATGAACTCTCTCGTTTTGATGAAGATGATTCTGTAGATGGAGTTTTGGCAGTGCCTGGGATGGATGTGTTGGAGCTGATTGAAGATGAGGTTATCCTAAGCTTGCCAATTTCAGCTCGTCATCCGGAAGGCAAGTGTTCAACAAGCGGGCCAGTTGGTGAAGATGTTGTAGGTAGAGAGCATTTATTTGCTGCGCTGGCAGCACTGAAAAAGCTGCACTGAAATTATTTAAGGAGCAAATTGCTATGGCAGTACAACAGAACAAGAAATCCCCATCAAAACGTGGCATGCACCGTTCGCATGATTTTCTGACCAGCTCGCCATTAGCGGTGGAGCCTAGCACCGGCGAAGTTCATCTTCGCCATCATATTAGTCCTAACGGCTATTATAGGGGCAAGAAAGTCATCAAGACCAAAGACGACTAAGTCACTTGCGGTTATTCTTCGAATTACGAAGTTTAGAGTTCAAAGTCTTCAGTCTGTCTGAGCCTTAATGGCACTTGAAACGGATATTACCGTAGCAATAGATTGCATGGGTGGTGATTGCGGCCCTCATGTAACAGTCCCCTCGGCCGTTAATTATCTTCGATCTAATCCAGGAATCAATATCCTTCTAGTGGGGTTGCCTGACGCAATCGAGGCTGAGTTGCGTGCAATCAAGTTTATGCCGGATCCCCGCCTGAGAGTTCATGCCGCGAGTGAAGTGGTCAGTATGGACGAATCGCCTGCGATAGCCATGCGTGACAAGAAAGACTCTTCGATGCGAGTCGCCATTGATCTGGTTAAGCGTGGTGAGGCGCAAGCCTGCGTCAGTGCCGGCAATACGGGGGCATTGATAGCGACCTCCCGTTTTGTGTTGAAAACGTTGCCAGGGGTCGACCGACCCGCTCTTGCAGTGGTGCTTCCTACCATGAAGGGTCACACTTACGTTCTGGATCTGGGTGCTAACGTGGACTGTAGTGCGGAGCAGTTGCTTCAGTTTGGTGTCATGGGAGCTAGTCTAGTCTGCTCTGTAGAAGGTAAAGAACGCCCAAGTGTTGGCCTGTTGAATATAGGTGAGGAAGAGATAAAGGGTAACGAGGTGGTAAAGCACGCGGCAGAACTGCTACGCAATAGCGGCCTTAATTTTTATGGGAATGTTGAAGGAAATGATATTTACAAGGGTACAACCGATGTAGTGGTATGCGATGGCTTTGTCGGTAATATCACCTTGAAAGCTTCAGAGGGTGTGGCACAGATGTTGGCTACGTATTTACGTGAGGAATTTAAGCGTAACCTTCTGACCAGATTTGCAGGGCTCGTTGCACTGCCAATCATCAAGGCGTTTAAGCGCCGAGTAGATCACCGTCGCTATAATGGCGCGAGTCTATTGGGACTAAGGGGTATTGTCATTAAGAGCCATGGATCGGCTGATGGGTATGCATTCAATTTTGCTATCGAGCGCGCGGTGAATGAAGTGCGAGGTGGAATGTTGCAACATATCGGTGAGCGTGTGGCAGGTCTGCAACATCAGCATCAAGTCTCATCCTTACATCCTCAGTTACTATCAAAAGAAGACGCAGCATGAAGTATTCCAGGATTGTTGGAACAGGGGGTTACCTGCCCGAAAAGGTTCTTACCAATCATGATCTTGAGAGGATGGTAGATACCAGTGATGAGTGGATACGAAGCCGAACAGGCATCACTCAACGGCACATTGCAGCTGATCATGAAATGGCGAGTGACTTGGCGTTACACGCCAGTCGTAAAGCGCTAGAGGCGGCGGGAATAGAGGTTGATGAGATCGATCTCATCATTGTTGCCACGACCACTCCGGATATGATTTTCCCCAGTACAGCCTGTATCTTGCAGGATAAATTGGGTGCTCTGGATTGTCCTGCATTTGACGTGCAGGCGGTTTGTAGTGGTTTCGTCTATGCGCTTGCCACAGCAGACATGTTCATCCGCGCAGGAAAATGCCGCAATGCACTAGTGGTAGGGGCCGAGGTTTATTCTCGTATACTCGACTGGAAGGATCGTAGTACTTGTGTACTCTTCGGTGATGGCGCGGGTGCGGTAGTGCTGAGTCAGAGTGACCAACCAGGAATCCTCTCAAGCCATCTTCATGCCGATGGGAAGCATAGTAAAATTCTTTCGGTGTCGGGAAGTATTTGTAACGGCAAGGTTCAGGGTCGGCCATTCCTGGTCATGGAGGGGAATGCGGTCTTCAAGTTCGCGGTAAAAGTCCTGGAAGAAGTGGTGTACGAGGCACTAGCTGAGAATAACTTGCAATCATCTGATATTGATTGGTTGATCCCCCATCAAGCTAATATCCGTATCATCAAATCAACCGCGAAGAAGCTAGGGCTCTCCATGGAAAAAGTGGTGGTTACGGTCGACAAGCATGGGAATACTTCCGCTGCCTCTATTCCACTGGCGCTAGATACTGCAGTCCGCGATGGACGTATCCAGTCTGGCCAGACTGTCCTACTAGAGGGAGTGGGTGGAGGGTTTACTTGGGGTGCTGTGTTACTTCGCTGGTGAGATATGAAATTCGCTTTTGTTTTTCCTGGTCAGGGTTCTCAATCAATTGGCATGATGAAAGGGTATGCCGATTTCCCCATGGTACGCGAAACTTTTGATGAGGCATCTGATATCCTGGGCCAGAATTTCTGGGTGATGGCTAACGAAGGGCCTGCAGAAGATCTCAATCTAACGGTTAATACTCAACCGCTGATGCTAATGGCAGGGATTTCGGTATGCCGTGCGTGGGAAAGTTTGACGGGTGTAAGGCCTGCATTCATGGCTGGTCATAGCCTGGGAGAGTACAGTGCATTGGTCGCCGCAGGGAGTCTAACTTTTGCTGATGCACTCTCACTGGTTCGGTTCCGAGCGGAGTCGATGCAGCAGTCGGTTCCAGAGGGCACAGGGGGCATGGCGGTAGTTTTGGGACTGGATGATGATAAGGTAAAGATAGTGTGCGATGAGGTCATGGGCATCCTAAATGGCAAGTCTCTGGAGCCAGCAAATTTTAACGGACCCGGTCAGGTGGTCATTGCAGGGCATAGAGATGCGGTGTTGCAGGGAATGGAATTGGCTAAGTTAAAAGGTGCAAAACGGGCAATCATGTTGCCCATGAGTGTCCCTTCACATTGCTCGTTGATGCATCATGCCGCAGAAAAAATGCAGCAACGACTGGAGCAGGTGATGCTGCATTCCCCCGCTATTCCAGTATTGCATAATGCCGATGTGCAGTCCCATACAGATGCTGAAGCCATTAGAAGTATCTTAGTACAGCAACTATGCAAGCCGGTGCGATGGACAGAAACAATTCGCTCTCTTGCCAGCAAGGGGGTTACTCATGTAGTTGAGTGTGGGCCTGGAAAAGTGTTGTCTGGACTTAATAAACGTATCGATGAGAGGCTGCAGAGTCTAGCGCTGACAGATAGCGAATCATTGCGTCAGGCTGCAAGTATATTGAGATAGATTGGAAGTGGATGGGGTTTTTCGCCCTGCATGATTATGGATATTAGTCTATGAAAGAACATACCAGCCAGCCGATGCTCCAAGACCAAGTGGCCCTTGTAACAGGCGCCAGTCGTGGTATTGGACAGGCTATTGCATTGAAATTAGGTAAGCAAGGTGCTTCTGTCGTTGGTACCGCTACCACTGAGGGTGGTGCAGAGAGAATCAGTCATTATCTGAGTCAGGCTGGCATCAAGGGAGCGGGGGTGCTGCTGGATGTAACGAAAGCCACGCAGATTGAAAGTCTGCTTGCAGCAGTACCCTTAAAGTTCGGTGAGATCACGATACTGGTAAATAATGCAGGGATTACGCGCGATAGCCTACTGGTCCGGATGAAAGACGAGGATTGGGATGACATCATGGAGACCGACCTTAAGTCGGTATTTCGTTTGAGCCGTGGGGTACTGCGGGCTATGATGAAGGCACGTTCTGGTCGTATCATTAATATTTCATCAGTAGTGGGTGCTATCGGTAACCCGGGGCAAGCCAATTATGCGGCTGCGAAGGCCGGAATGTTTGGTTTTAGTAAGTCACTGGCACGTGAAGTGGGTAGCCGGAATATCACGGTGAACTGTATTGCCCCCGGGTTCATAGAGACCGACATGACCCGCACGTTAACTGATAAGCAGCAGCAGGACTTAATTCAGCATGTACCTCTGGGTAGGTTAGGGCGGCCCGAGGAAGTGGCATCGGCTGTCGCATTCCTTGCTTCGTCAGCCGCAGGATACATTACCGGTACGACACTTCATGTGAATGGTGGCATGCACATGGATTAGGTTGAGATGTTTTAGCATAGAAATAATCCGTACATATAACTGCTACTTACTGCATCCAGATTGGATAAAGTCCAGAGTAACGGTTGATTTGTACGTTTGGATTGGATTGGCTGAGATTAGTAAGTCTCTGTGATTAGTATTTAAATCACGGGTGGATGGTATTCTGGTATTGCAAATACCGAAAATTTGCTAAAATGGTGTAGTTTTTTCTTATCTAAGAAAAGGGGTATCTGATGGAAAATGTGGAACAGCGCATAAAAAAGATCGTAGCCGAGCAACTAGGTGTAAATGAGGCTGAAGTTAACAACGAATCATCTTTCGTAGATGACTTGGGTGCAGACTCACTTGATACCGTTGAACTAGTCATGGCTTTGGAAGAAGAATTTGAGTGTGAAATCCCAGACGAGCAGGCGGAGAAAATCAATACCGTTCAGCAGGCGATTGATTACATAAACTCCCAGAAGAGCTAATTCGGTTTTAACGACGACCCATGTCAAGACTATCTTGTCCAAGCGTAGAGTAGTCATTACAGGGCTGGGTATTGTTTCGCCTGTTGGCAACACTATTCCAGATGCATGGGCGAATATCCTCGCAGGAAAGTCTGGTATCGATCGAATTAGTCGGTTCGATGCCACACCCTTTTCCTCACAAATAGCGGGTGAGGTAAAGGGTTTCGACATCACGCAATACATCTCCACTAAAGAAGCTCGTCGTATGGATACCTTTATCCATTACGGTATGGCAGCAGCCATCCAAGCGATAAAAGACGCGGGTATTGACGATATTGCTAGTGGGGATCTTGATGCAGAACGTATCGGCGTAAACATCGGTTCTGGTATTGGCGGTCTGCCAATGATCGAAGGAACCCATGATGTTTATCTTGCTGGCGGTCCTCGTAAAATCTCCCCATTCTTTGTTCCTAGCGTCATCATCAATATGGTGGCGGGTAATCTGTCGATCATGTTTGGCTTCAAGGGACCAAATCTGGCCATCGTTACTGCCTGCACTACCGCGACTCATTGTATTGGAGATTCCGCACGTATGATCGAGTACGGGGATGCGGATATGATGGTTGCCGGTGGAACGGAATCGTGTGTAACCCCACTCACCATCGGAGGTTTCGCTTCAGCGCGTGCGCTCTCAACTCGCAATGACGACCCTGTCACCGCAAGTCGGCCGTGGGACATAGATAGGGATGGTTTTGTGCTGGGTGAAGGGGCGGGTATTGTGGTATTGGAAGAGATGGAGCATGCCAAGCGTCGGGGCGCAAAGATCTACGCTGAGCTGGCGGGTTTTGGCATGAGTGCAGATGCTCACCATATGACCGCACCCTCTGAAGATGGTGAAGGTGCAGCTCGCTGCATGAGGATTGCGCTTAAGAACGCGGGTATGGGTAGTGATGAGATGGACTACATCAATGCTCATGGTACTTCAACACCCTTGGGCGATCTGGCTGAAACGATGGCGATAAAACGCTGTTTTGGTGAACATGCAAAAGATCTTGTCGTTAACTCTACCAAGTCCATGACTGGCCATTTGCTTGGTGCAGCGGGTGGGGTGGAGGCAATCTTCTCCGCACTGGCTGTATATCATCAGGTCGCACCTCCGACCATTAATATTTTTAACCAAGACCCGCAGTGTGATTTGGATTATGTTCCTAATACCGCAAGGGATATGAAGATCAATGCGGCGATGTCAAATTCGTTTGGATTTGGGGGCACAAACGGTACGCTGGTCTTCCGTAAGGTCTGACCAGGCTGTCGTAGTGTAGTGAGTATCTGCAAGAGATGCATATACTAAAACGCATAATTCTCTTAGTCTTGATTGCTACTTCCTTATTTTCTGGGTGGTTTGCATATCATATTCAAGATCCTGTCCAACTTCCCGTAACTCCCTACGAACTCTCCATCAAACCAGGTAGTAGTCTTAGAACTGTTGCTAAGCAGCTAGCCAGAGCAGGTGCTTTACACGATACCTGGTCATTCATACTATTATCACGGTTAATGGGCTACTCCTCGTTACTCAAAGCGGGAGACTACGAGCTCACTGAGAGCATTTCGTCATGGCAACTACTAAGACGAGTCACCAATGGCGACGTTAATCAGAGCGAGGTTAGGTTCATAGAGGGGTGGACTTTCTCTCAGCTCAGAAAAACCTTGAATGAACATCCCGCGCTTCGGCATGACACCGCCGGCTTGACCGATTTGGAGGTCATGCAGTTAATCGGTGCCAGTGAAACGATGGCGGAGGGATTATTCTCGCCCGACACCTATTATTTCGTCCGGGGCAATAGCGACGTTGCGATACTGAAGCGTGCTTACCATGCAATGCAGAATAATCTCAATATCGCTTGGTCTGGCCGGGCCAAGAATCTCCCATTGACGGATACCTATCAGGCCTTGATTTTGGCATCTATCGTTGAAAAAGAAACTGGAAGGGAGAGTGATCGGAGCAATGTCGCCGGCGTATTCATTAACCGCCTAAGGATAGGTATGCGTCTTCAAACGGATCCTACTGTTATTTATGGATTGGGGGATAAATTTGACGGTAACTTACGTAAGAAGGATTTACTGACGGATCAGGAATATAACACCTACACTCGGAGCGGCTTGCCTCCAACACCGATCGCTCTGCCGGGAATGGCCTCAATTCAGGCAGCGCTGAATCCGGCCAAGACTAGTGCTCTGTACTTCGTTGCAAAGGGCAATGGGGAGTCACACTTTTCTAGTAGTCTGACAGATCACAATCGTGCAGTTTCAAAGTATCAGAAATGATGAGACCACTCTATTGCATCTGCAGAAGGGTTTGGAAGGCTGCCCTAAAATAAAGCGTGGAGAATTTTAGTCTTATCTGTCTCCCCATATTACGCCCAGCACTTCCTGATGAAGTGCTATATCGCCAGCTCCACAATCACTGGAGCGTGATCTGATGGCCGTTCGAATTTTCGAGCTTCTTTGTCGATGACACATGAGGTACAAACCTTAGCAAGGTCATTACTCAGCAGAATGTGGTCTATTCGCATACCTAAATTGCGACGAAAGGCCATCATCCGGTAGTCCCACCAAGTATATAATTTTTCTGGCTGATTGAATAATCGGAAGCTATCCACGAGACCGAGATTGATCAGCTCTCGGAATGCATCTTTCTCTGGCTGGCTGAAAAGAACCTTCCCCCGCCATAGCTCAGGGTCATGTACATCACACTCTTCTGGCGCAATATTAAAATCACCTAGCAGTACTAGTTTCGGATATTTATGTAGCTCATCTCGCAACCATAGATTCAGAGCGGTCAACCATTTGAGCTTGTATTGATACTTTTCTGACTCGACACTTTCACCATTCGGGACATAGATACAAATTACTCTTATGTCGCCATAGGTTGCTGCCAGAACACGTTTCTGATGATCCTCTAGGGCGGGTATAGAACTGATGACTTCATTGAATGAGTGTTTGCTAATCAATGCGACGCCGTTATAGGTTTTCTGTCCAGAATAGCTTGCCTGATATCCTGCTGCAGTGATCTCTGCTAGTGGAAAGTTCTCGTCTTGCAGTTTGGTTTCCTGTAGGCACAACACATCAGGTTGATTGATCACTAGCCAATCGATAACTTGTGGAAGTCGGACTTTAATGGAATTGACATTCCAGGTGACAATCTTCATATTGAGATTAACTTCTCGGCTCTGATTTTACCCATGCAGATGCTCGTCGTCGAGCTTCAGCAATCTGCTCACGTGTCATTTTTGCTTCGATGGTAGAACGATTCTTGACAGCCCTCTCCTCGCCACCAACAGTCGCGAGGCTGAACCACATATACGCCTCGACATAGTCCTGGCTAATTCCTTTGCCGTCAGCATATCTAATACCTAAATTATACTGTGCATCGGTATCCCCCTGATCTGCTGCCTTACGATACCAAGTCACGGCCTGCTGATCATCCTGTGCGACCCCGCGGCCTTTTGCATACATCACGCCCAGATTGTACTGAGCATCCGCATATCCTTGATCTGCTGCCTTACGGTACCAGATCAGGGCCTGTTGCTCATCCTGTGCAACCCCTCGGCCTCTTGCATACATCACGCCTAGATTGTACTGAGCGTCCACGTAGCCCTGATCTGCTGCCCTACGATACCAGATCACTGCCTGGTGCTCGTCTTGTTCGACCTCCCTCCCCTTCGCGTACATTACACCTAGATTATATTGTGCCCATGGGTGACCCCTCTCAGCGGCCTTGAGATACCATGTCACGGCCTCTGGATCATCTTGGGGGACACCTTGCCCCTTGAGGTACATGAACCCTAGAATTGCCTGAGACGGAACATCCCCCTGCTCGGCAGCCTTTCGATACCAGATCGCGGCCTGTTTTTCGTCTTGGGCAACCCCGCGGCCTTTGGCGTACATGAATCCTAAGTTGAATTGAGCCCCTGGATGACTCTGCTCGGCTGCCTTGAGGTACCAAGACACAGCCTGACGGTCATCCAGTAATACACCGGTTCCTTTAGCGTATAAGACCCCCAGGCTATACTGAGCCTCCGCATGATTTTTTTCAGCAGCCTTGAGGTACCAGGATGCGGCCTCCTTGTTATCTTGCTGGATGCCTCGTCCCTTGAGATACATGAATCCTAGAATCGCTTGAGCTGGAGGGTCCCCCTGGTCTGCTGCTAGGCGGTACCATGCCACCGCCTGTTGTTCATTCTGCGCAACCCCTTGACCACGTGCATACATCACGCCCAGGTTGAATTGGGCATCCATATTCCCCTGTTCCGCTGCCTTCTTAAAGGATGCCACAGCCCGGGTGTAATCTCTGCTAGCAGCAAACTGCCTACCATCCTCAAAGTCTCCTGCAAAGACTGGGAGTGCCAGAGATATAAGTATCAAACCCGTAAAGGTTAATAACCACATAATTTACTCAGCGGGAGTTCAATTAATAGGGTCTGATCTATTCAGCCTTACCTACATCCGTCGACTCTGCTTCTACCTGATCAGGGTCTGGATTTTCGTCGGATGGTGTCTTACCTTTATCGAGCTTGCGCTGTCTTTTTTCTTCTTGTTTCTTTTTCTTAGCTAGATCTTTCTGGCGCTTTTCATATTGGAAATTTGGCTGTGCCAATTTGTTACTCCTCTAGTGGCTATTTCTGGTGCAAAGAGTACCAGACAAGACTTGATTCCTGTTTTGATTATTCTACGTGGAAATTGGCAATCTATCTGAACATATTTGGATCATGATGGGATTAGATGGGAAGGCGAGGGAGGAAAATTATCAGGATATCGAGTGATACTGAAACGCTTTGGTTTGTGGAAATTAAGCAGAGCACGATTAGATTCTGGCGGAGGATAATGCAAGGCTAATATTATTAGCAGACTGAAACTTGAAGTCACTCCTCTAGAGTGAAAATTCACTTTCGGGTTAGGGTGGGTGATGAGTATGGTTCGATTGGGGCAATTAGATCTTGGAGGAAATGGGGGGGTACAGTTGTTAAGTATTATCAATTTCCATGTAGCCTCTATGCCGTAGCTAGACTCATACGTCTTAATTCTGCCGCCGTACTATCTAATGCCGTCAGGAAATCTTCGATCTGCGACGGCGTGTTGGTTCCGCCTAGACTGACCCGTATTGCACAACGTGCCATGGTGGGGTCGACCCCCATCGCTTCTAGTACATGGCTTTGGCCCGGGGTTGCGCTGGAGCAGGCGGCACCACTGGCTACTGCAAAGCCGACCTTGTCTAATCGGACTGCCAGGGTATCACCCTCGATACCAGGGATCGCAAAGTAACAGGTATTTGGTAAGCGTGATGCCCCTAGACCAAAGATGACAGCACCCATTGCAATCAGTCCTTGTTCCAAACGATTGTGGATGACTTGAGTACGCGCTGTCATCTCGATCATGCGAGTCTTGGCCAGTTCACAGGCAGCACCAAGTCCAACGATCGCGGGTACATTCTCTGTACCTGAACGCAGCCCATTCTCCTGGCCCCCTCCAAAGATGAGTGCCTTGAGCAATAACCGTTTATCCACAATCAGAGCAGCAGACCCTTTAGGACCATAAATCTTGTGGCCTGACAGTGTCATGGCATGTACTCGGAGCGCCTCAAAATTTATCGGAATCTTTCCAAAGGCCTGCACCGCATCGGTGTGCATCCATGCGCCATGCTCCCGAGCTTTTTCTGCAATCGCTGATACATCCTGAATTACGCCGGTCTCATTATTCGCTAGCATCACTGATACCAGTCCAGTTTGTTGTTCCGTCATGGCATCAGTGGCATCATTCAGGAGCACTCGCCCAAGATGATCTACCGCCAACCGCCGCAAATTCCATTTCTCATGTCCTCTCCGCGCTAGCTCCTGGGCGGGGCGCATTACGCAAGGATGTTCAATCGCACTGACGATGATCCGGGTGGGCTTTAGGTAGCCTGCCGCTCCTTGGATGAAGAGATTGTTGGCCTCTGAACCACCGCTGCAGAAGATTACCTGTTCTGGCCGTACGTCGACAGAGTCAGCCACTTGCTCACGTGCTTGGTCTACCGCCCGACGAGCTGCCATTCCATTGAGATGGCGACTGGAAGGATTACTGAAGTCACCTTGGAAATAAGGCATCATCACATCAAGCACCGCATCATCCACCGCAGTGCTGGCATTATGATCAAAATAGATTTGTAACCTTCTATTCATCTTTAAATTTCTCTGGCTATTTGTGTACCCGAAGATCTTGCAATACAGAGACATTTTTTACTTTTGGGCTCGTGACCAGTTGTTCGAGTGTGACCAGGGTCAGGTAGTCTCGTATCTTGGTATTGAGGCTGGTCCAAAGGCCATGTGTCATGCAGCGTTGGTCGTTATGGCAATTCTCCTTACCCTTGCACTGAGTGGCATCAATGGGCTCATCCACGGCGAGGATGATGTCAGCCACTGAGACTTCATTCATCGGACGCATCAATCGATATCCGCCGCCGGGACCGCGAACACTGCTCACTAGGTTGCTGCGCCTTAGTTTTCCGAATAGTTGCTCCAGATAAGAGAGCGAAATCTTTTGTCGCTCGCTGATACCGGCTAACGTGACCGGTCCATTATCACCATGCAGTGCCAGATCGATCATTGCAGTTACTGCAAACCGTCCCTTGGTCGTCAATCGCATCTTTGCTCCTGATCAGAATCAATACTTCGGTTTAACGATCATCTCTTGGATATTG
>CANIWY010000011.1 GCA_947471695.1 Nitrosomonadaceae bacterium | reverse complement strand
TGCAGGATTGACCTGGGTGAACTCGGTCGGATGAAAGGGCATCACGATACTGAACTCAGGTAGGGTGTAATTCAGTTCCGGTGAACCGATTGGGTAAAATGGATAAGCTGTCTCAGGCCCCTTCGTCTGCAGAAAAAACTGGACCGTGTACTTCTCGGCAAAGTCTCTGAGTAAAGACTCATCCTGTTCGTTGAGGGGTTCCATGATGCGCAGCACCAGAACATCTACCTCCTCTCCCAGGGAGACCTCAACTTGCGGCAATCTCTCGCGCAGAGATAGACTTCCAATCAGTTCCCGTAGCGGGATGATCAGTGCAGAAATACGTGGCGGCATGACTTCACACGACTGCATATCGGCTACAAAGCTGCTGCGCTTCTCATGAAATCCTACTAATACACCGCCCTTTTTTGCGACATAACGAACCGACATCCGGGCACGGTATCGGTATCCCCAAGCCGATCCATAAACGGCCGGCAGAATTATCTCGGGCTCGACCTTGCCGATATGTTTGAGATCGCTCTCAAGAATCCGCTGTTTCGCCGCAACCTGGGCCCTCTCATCCATATGTTGCAGGCTGCACCCACCGCATATACCGAAGTAATTGCAACGCGGGTTCACTCTTAATGAGCCCGTCTTAAGTATTTTGCCGACCTGGGCCAGTTCAAAACTAGGTTTCTTACGGTACGGACTGTAGGTGACAAGCTCACCTGGTAATGCACCCTCAATGAAGATGACCTTGCCCTCAGAGTGAGCAACACCCCGCCCTTCCTGATCGAGAGATTCAATTATGACGGGGGGAATCATCTTATGTCAGTCTGAATGAGTGGCAATCGAGAAGAGCGTTTGAGGCTGCCTGATCACTTCCACTGACCGAGAAATTCATGCCAATGTGGCTCGGTTAATTTGACGAGGGTGGCGCGTACCAGCTCGGATTCTTGTTGATACTGATCTTGACTCAGAACCCCTCTCATCAACTGAAAGCGTAAATATACCAAGTAAGTATTCACCACATCGGTCTCACAATAGTTACGGATGGCAGCAATCTCGCCGTTCTGATAAGCACCCCATACCTGTGAGCCATCCATCCCAAGCTTTCCAGGCAGACCCAGCAGTCTTGCCAGATCATTCAGGGAGGCATTGGCACGTGGTTGATATAGTGCCAACAAATCCATCAGATCTAAGTGGCGGGTATGATAACGGCCGAGATAATTATTCCACTTGAACTCACGATCATCCTCACCCATCTCCCAATAACGACGTGCCTGAATGCCATGTATCAGGCTACGGTAATGCAGCACAGGGAGATCGAATCCGCCGCCATTCCATGAGATCAGTTGGGGGGTGTATTTATCAATACCTTCGAAGAAGCGACGGATCAGCTCATCCTCAGAGTCTTCTGTAGTGCCGAGCGACCAGACTCGAAAATCATTCTTATCACGCAGTGCACATGAAATCGCCACCACCCTTTGCAGATGCAGTTGTAGAAAATCATTTCCGGTCGATTGTCGGCGAGACTGAAATGCCATCTCAGCAACATCCTCTGCGGCCAGCTCCGGCCCCAGATCATTGAGCTTACGTATCCCCTCGATATCGGGCACAGTCTCTATATCGAACACCAGTAATGGCGTCATGCGGCGAAGACTCCTGTAGATAGATAGCGGTCACCCCGATCGCAAGCAATAAAAACGATCACTGAATTCTCTACCTCGTCAGAAATCTTGAGCGCCATCGCAAGCGCACCACCCGTTGAGATTCCTGCAAAAATACCCTCCTCACTCGCCAAACGTCGGGTCATATCCTCGGCCTCGGTCTGAGAAACGAGCATGATACGGTCCACCTTATCGGAATCATATATTCTTGGTAGATAGGCCTCTGGCCACTTACGAATGCCGGGAATCTGAGCCCCCTCTTCCGGTTGCACGCCAATCACCTGAACAGTCGGATTTTTTTCCTTAAGATACCGACCGCAGCCCATGATGGTCCCGGTGGTCCCCATGCTGCTGACAAAGTGACTGATCTGTCCATCGGTATCACGCCAGATCTCGGGAGCGGTTCCTAGATAATGAGCAAGCGGATTGTCAGGATTCGCGAACTGGTCGAGGATGATTCCACGACCCTCATCACGCATGCTCTCAGCCACATCTCGGGCCTGCTCCATACTTCCTTGCTTTGGCGTCAGTACGATCTGAGCACCGAATGCGCTCATCGATTGCCGACGCTCTATGCTCAAGTGCTCCGGCATCACCAGCACCATGCGATAGCCCATCACCGCAGCAGCCATCGCCAGGGCAATCCCGGTATTGCCGCTGGTGGCCTCGATTAGGGTATCTCCCGGCTTGATCTCACCACGCGACTGAGCCCGTGAAATCATCGACAATGCAGGACGGTCCTTGACCGACCCGGCCGGGTTATTACCCTCTAACTTAGCGAGGATGACATTGCTCGTCATCCCCGGCAGGCGTTTCAACCTAACGAGCGGGGTATTGCCGACAAAGTCTTCGATACTCTTCAACATGGAGAGGACATTCTTAAAGGGTTGTATCGATTATCTCACATGATCTCTTGATTAAAATGCAGCTGACATCGTAGCGAGCCACAAAAAGAGATCCGTTGGAATTAGTCCTGCGTTGACTGCGTTAGCTCTGTGAATAGAGTGACCATGAGTCATACCATCTTTGGGGCCCTCACTACCCGAGTTGCTCCTATCGTGGGAAGACGATATGCAAGATGGAGAAAGGGTAGATCGGGGGGTGGACAAGTCTCGAGAGAGAACCGCGATCAGATCATTGTAATTTCAGCATTCAAACGTTGTAACATCGCCAGTGGGTCGGTCGCTTGTGTGATGGGACGTCCTATCACCAGATAGTCCGCCCCATTTGCAATCGCTTGACTCGGTGTTGTGACCCGCTGCTGGTCATCCACCGAAGCATCTAACGGACGGATTCCGGGTGTGACCAGACAGAAGTCATTTCCCATCATCTGTCTGAGATGTGAAGTCTCCAGAGCAGAACAAACGACGCCATCCAATCCGCACGAACTGGCAAGACTCGCCAGTCGTTGAACCACCATCTCAGGCTCTCCGGTCAGCCCGATATCAGACAGGTCATCCCTCCCCATACTGGTGAGGAGGGTCACCGCGATCAACTTGGTTGTTCCTATCGGTATCGCTTCACGTGCCGCTGAGAGCATCTTTTTCCCGCCAAGTGCATGCACATTTACCATCCAGACACCAAGACCTGCTGCAGCCTTGCATGCACCCGCAACAGTATTGGGGATGTCATGAAATTTCAGATCAAGAAAGACTTCAAACCCCTGGCTCATCAAACGCTCTACCAGCTGCGGTCCTGCAGCGGTGAATAGCTCTTTACCGACCTTGAGCCGGCACAACCGAGGATCAAGCTGGATTGCAAGCGCGAGCGCTTGCTCAGCACCGGGGAAATCAAGAGCAACGATAATACGTGGGGAGTTCATTCGGTTCATTACCTTACTTCGGTCTATCACCTTGGTCGATGGGGCTCCCATGATCCAAACTGGCGAGGCTCGCTCGTCTGTACGCTGCAATCTCTCGTCTCTGTCTGAAAATCTTACCCAGACATGCTAGCACCCCTATCGCCACCCCGGTCGTAAAGAACAGCAACAGTATCATCACCAGCGGGGCCTGCCACTCATACCCAAAAAAATATTGCAGCTTCACCGTATCAACATTCTTCACGGCGAAACCGAGCAATAGCAGAAACAATACGATACGTACGAACCATGTCAGATAATGCATGATTCTCCCCGAGATAAAAAAAGCAGCAGGATCTTGCGACCCGCTGCCATTATATTCTTGTTGTCTGAGAGCCGTTTTAGATCTTACTGTCCACCCTCTCACGCAACTCTTTCCCGGCCTTGAAGTGGGGTACGTACTTTTCCGGCACCTTCACCCTCTCACCCGATTTTGGATTACGTCCCACACGGGGTGGACGGTAGTTCAGGTCGAAACTACCAAAACCACGGATCTCAATACGCTCCCCCTGAAACAGGCTCTTGACCATGGCATCGAGTATCGTTTTTACTGCCAGCTCTGCGTCCTTCGCCACCAGCTGCGGAAAACGCATTGCAAGCCTGGAAATCAATTCAGACTTCGTCATGAAACCCTCTACTGTTCAATATTTTTAACGTCCATCTTAGCCTTGAGCAGGGCACCCAGGCTCGTTGTTCCAGAACTTGGGGAGCTCTCTGTTGTGACCTTCTGCATCGCATCGGTCTCATCAGACATATCCTTCGCCTTGATGGAGAGATTGATGCTGCGGTTCTTACGATCGACATTAATGATCATCGCCTCGACCGTATCCCCCTCCTTAAGCTGTGTTCGGATATCCTCCACCCGGTCACGAGATACCTCTGATGCCCTCAGATAACCTTCCACATCATTATCCAGCGCGATCACAGCACCCTTCGCGTCCATCGACTTAACGGTGCCCTTAACGATGCTATTCTTATCATTGACTGAAACGAAGCTATTGAATGGGTCCCCTTCCATCTGCTTGATGCCCAGTGATATACGCTCCCGCTCAACATCAATCGACAGGACCATTGCCTCTAAATCGTCACCCTTCTTATAATTACGAACAGCATCCTCTCCAGTCTGATTCCAGGAGAGATCGGACAAATGGACCAGTCCATCTATCCCGCCCAGCAGTCCAATAAATACGCCGAAATCTGTAATCGATTTGATTTGACCTTGAACCTTGTCTCCTTTCTTATGGGTAATGGCAAAGTCATCCCAAGGATTCGGCTTGCACTGCTTCATCCCGAGGGAGATACGACGACGCTCCTCATCAATCTCAAGGATCATCACCTCGACCTCATCTCCCAGCTGAACCATCTTGGAGGGGTACATATTTTTATTGGTCCAATCCATTTCGGATACATGCACCAGACCCTCGATCCCCTGCTCAATCTCAACGAATGCGCCATAATCTGTCAGATTGCTGACCTTACCAAAGAGGCGCGTACCCTGTGGGTACCGACGTGAGAGACCGACCCATGGGTCTTCGCTCAGTTGCTTCATCCCCAACGAGACGCGGTTTTTTTCCTGATCAAATTTCAGAATTTTAGCGGTGACCTCATCCCCGACATTGATGACTTCGGAGGGGTGCTTGACCCGTCTCCAGGCCAGATCAGTAATGTGCAGCAGTCCATCAATCCCACCGAGGTCAACGAATGCACCGTAATCGGTGATGTTCTTGACAACACCCTTGACGACTGCGCCCTCTTGCAGATTTGCCAGCAATGACTGACGGTCTGCTCCCTGACTTGCCTCAAGCACAGCACGACGTGAGACGACTACATTATTGCGCTTGCGATCAAGCTTGATAACCTTAAACTCCATCTCCTTATTCTCAAAGGGAGTGGTGTCCTTGACCGGACGGATATCGACCAATGAACCGGGTAGGAAGGCTCTGATACCGTTAATCATTGCGGTCAGACCGCCCTTGACCTTTCCATTCACCATGCCGCTCACGATAGCACCCGTCTCCATGGCCTTTTCCAGATCGTGCCATGCAGTCAGTCGTTTGGCCTTGTCACGTGACAGGCGGGTCTCTCCATAACCATCTTCCAGAGCCTCGATCGCCACTGTGATGAAATCACCGGCCTTGACCTCGACCTCGCCCTTATCATTCTTAAATTCTTCTACCGGAATAAAGCTCTCGGACTTGAGTCCTGCATTTACGACTACGATGTTATAGTCAACACGGACCACTTCGGCGGTAATGACTTCGCCAATACGCATTTCTTGGCGGGTGAGACTCTCTTCAAACAGAGCGGCGAAACTTTCTGGGGAACTGGTGGCGGGGGAGGCAGTTGTCATTATAAAAAACCTGGTTTTAAATCACGCCGAAATAATCATCTAGCGAGGGGTTGGTTAATAAATTTGCTTGAATTCATGACCGGACTTGCGCCCTGAATATTGAACAGGGTCATCTCACCACATCACTATCATCAAGCAGGCTTTGCGCAGATCTCACCGTACCGTCTCAGCACCTCATCCACCGCCTGGGTGATATTGAGAGCGCTCGTGTCCAGCAAGCTTGCATCTGCGCCCTTTTGCAGGGGTGCTACGCTGCGATTACTATCGCGAGCATCACGGTCCCGGATATCTTGCAAAAGGGTTGAGATATTAGCATCGATTCCTTTCTCCATCAACTGTTTATACCGTCTCTGAGCACGCGTCTCTGCATCGGCCGTCAGAAAAATCTTCATCACCGCATCGGGAAATACCACCGACCCCATATCCCTTCCATCCGCCACCAGTCCGGGTACCTGACGGAATGCCCTCTGACGGCCCAGTAATGCTGACCTGACCTGGGGGTACGCAGCAACCTTAGAGGCCCCGTTGCTACAAATCTCAGCACGGATTGCATCAGCCACATCCTCCCCCTTCAGAAGGATCTTCGCACCCGTAAAAACAACATTCAGATCTCTAGAAATATCAGACAATGCTGCCTCATCGGTTAGGTCCACCTCAGACTGCATCGCTGTATACGCGACCAACCGATACAGCGCACCGCTATCGAGGTAATGGAACCGGAGACTTGCTGCCACCCTCTGTGCAACCGTGCCCTTGCCGGATGCAGAGGGCCCATCAATCGCAATCACCGGAGCGCCATTTAGGTTCATAGATAGCTTTAATAATTACACATAGAAAATAAACCCAATCAGTCCTTGACGATGGTGGAAAATTTCTCGAAATAGTCAGGAAAGGTCTTCCCCACACAGCTCGGGTCATTGATCCTTAACGGTGTACCGAAGGACGCGAGTGAGAAGCACATGGCCATCCGGTGGTCGTCGTAGGTATCAATCTCCGCATATCGGGCTTGGTGTAACGATATCGGCTCAATACGAAGAAAGTCCGCCCCCTCCTCGACCTTTGCGCCGAGTTTACGTAGCTCCCTGGCCATGGCTTCAAGTCGGTCGGTCTCCTTCACACGCCAACTGGCAATATTGCGTAAGATGGTGACACCATCCGCGAACAAGGCTGCCACCGCGAGTGTCATTGCTGCATCTGGAATATGGTTGCAGTCAATATCGATTGATCGGAGTCGCCCAGACGTGGGTGCGCATGCCTCGATCCAGTTATCCCCAAAGGTGATACCCGCACCCATTTTCTGCAGCGCTTCAGCGAAACGAATGTCCCCCTGAAGGCTACTCCGACCGACCCCCTCCACCCTCACCGGACCGCCACCGATGGCGCCTGCGGCCAGAAAGTAAGAGGCCGAGGAGGCATCCCCCTCAACGAATATCTCGCCGGGGCTACGGTACCGCTGTCCGCCTCGCAGCGTAAATCGTTGCCACCCATCATGCTCGACCTGTACCCCGAAACGAGCCATCAGCGCGATGGTTAGATCGACATAGGGACGTGAGATAAGCTCCCCCGTCACCTCTACCGTTATCCCTTCACTCGAAGTGACCTCTGACAGTGGGAGTGCCAACAGAAGACCCGTCAGAAACTGACTGGAGATGTTACCCCTGAGTGTGACCCTACCTGCATGAATGGGGGCAGGCTTTATTTCCAGAGGCGGGAATCCATCACTGCCCAGGTAATGAATCTCCGCGCCCAATTGCCTCAGCGCATCCACCAGATCACCGATCGGCCGCTGATGCATCCTTGCAACGCCGGAGAGTTGATAATGCCCCTGCGCCATCGCTAAGACTGCTGTCAGCGGACGAAAGGCCGTGCCTGCATTACCCAGAAATAAATCTGCCTCAGTAACCGGAAAGTGGAACGGGGATTGCCCACCGATTCCCCTCACCCGGTAATCATTGTCACCACTCTGAGTGACCGATACGCCCAACGCTGCAAGCGCCTCCAGCATCCTTGCTGTGTCATCGGATGCAAGCATTTCGCGTACCTGGGTATCCCCTTCCGCAAGGGCTGCAAGAAGCAATACTCGGTTTGAAATGCTCTTGGAGCCGGGCAAACGGACTACCCCCCGGGCACCACGGGCGAGGAGGAGATCAAGAGAGTCCATTACATTCTAGCCACGAGAATACTATTCTTAAAAAGTGAGTTCAGAGTCATCACACCGCGAGCCATTGTTAGGAACACTCAGATCACTCCATCATATTTAAATGAGTATGAGGATACTCAATTTATATGAATACCAAGAAATAGTGTAAGTGCAATTAAAAAGGCCGCTATTATAGCCATCCTGCGGCGGTCTGTCTTAACCTGCCCACCCCCTCTTGGCAATGCCTCATTATCAATGACTAATATTTTACGCTATCCTCATCCCTTTCCCATGATTGCCAACCTGCTCTCAATTCCAAAAGAGAGTGATACTCAACGCCGATGTGTTACAACGGTTAGCCATGGAGCGACGGGGTCGATTCGATTTGTTTCAAATCAGACATATGTCATGACAAGGAGATTCCGGATGATTAGGCTCAAACATATATACCTTCTGGGCATGCTAGCAGCCTTGTCTTGCGCCTCACCGAGCACGTGGTCCCAGGTGAAGGAGAATGCGCTCATCGTCGCAGCCGGAAAGGGTAACCTCCCTGGTGTTAAGGCATCTCTTGCTAAGAGGTCTAATGTGAATGCCAAGTCAACCGATGGCATCACCGCATTGATGGCCGCATCTGAGAATGGGCATGAAGAGGTGGTAGAAGTGCTGATTGCTGCCAAGGCGAATGTAAATGCTGTATCAAACGATGGGACCACCGCACTGATGATCGCATCTCAAAGTGGTTTTCATGAGGTGGCACGTATCCTGATTGAGGCCCATGCCGATGTGAATGCTAAATCGAATGATGGCAATACCGCACTGATCATTGCCTCACAGAAAGGTCACCGTCATGCGGTCCAGACCCTACTCGGCGCTGGGGCCGATGTGAGTGCCCGCAAGAGTGACGGCCTCACATCCTTGATGCAAGCCTCACAGGAAGGTCGGTGGCAGCTAGTGCCTCTCTTGCTCTCAGCCAAGGCCGATGTAAATGCACAACTCAGTAATGGCGCTAATGCATTGATGCTCGCATCTCAGATGGGGCAGCTCAGGGTGGTTCACGCACTCCTCGCAGCCAAGCCGGATGTAAATGCTAAGGCCGTCAATGGAGCCACCGCGATGACGCTCGCCTCAAAGTATCAGCATCAGGAGGTGGTTAAGATTCTTAAGGAAGCAGGCGCTAAGTAGAGCCTCTACAAATACTAAGGGGCCCCATCAGACTGCTTGTACCGGAATGCTGCCTCGCTGATTGATGATACGGTTCATCTCGTTCACGTAGACCAGTCTTGGCTGGTA
Organism: Nitrosomonadaceae bacterium; assembly: GCA_947471695.1. Classification (GTDB taxonomy): domain Bacteria; phylum Pseudomonadota; class Gammaproteobacteria; order Burkholderiales; family Nitrosomonadaceae; genus VFJL01. The sequence continues at coordinate 10,928 of CANIWY010000011.1, read as the reverse complement.
GAGCCGTAACTCGGACTCGGAATACGCCGCATAGCTGGCTATGATCAGGATATCCCCTGGACTCGCCTTATGTGCAGCAGCCCCATTGACTGAAATGATCCCTGAATTGCGCTGGGCACGGATGGCATAGGTGGTGAATCTCTCGCCATTGGTGATGTTATAAATATCGATCTGCTGGTACTCGGAGATCGTAGCGGCATCGAGCAGCGCATCATCAATCGCACACGACCCCTCATAGTTGAGCTCAGAGTGTGTCACTCGGACCCTATGCAACTTGGCTTGCAACATGGTTTTCTGCATGACTTTCATTATAATGAATTCAACAGACCAATTATAACCAATCTGCGGCTAGGGATGGCAAGACTTTGGCGCTGCTGAGCCGGTCCTGAGTGGGTGTAGGGGATTTATTTGGCGATGGTTGAGAGAGCCAATCCCTTCCCCTCTGTAACAACAGAGGGGAGTTTCAACAGTGGGGGCTAATCGTTGCAATTGTTTACCCGAGTGGTTAACATCAAGCAGATGAAATCACTCGCCCGCCATCTGTAGGTGGCCATTCTAAAGGCGGTGACACGTATCTTGAAACCCTCCCGACTCTGTCGATAGTGCGATCCACGGGAGCTTACCCAATGCTTCCTTATACAGAAAAGGACCCCTATGTCTCACTGGTTCAAGGATAACTCACAGTCCATCGGGCAGACACCCCTGGTTCGACTCAACCGCATCACCGATGGATCACATGCAACGGTACTGGCAAAGATCGAAGGTCGTAATCCCGGATACTCCGTCAAGTGTCGCATCGGTGCTGCGATGGTCGATGATGCAGACCGACGAGGGCTACTCACCTCCGGCAAAGAGTTAGTAGAACCCACCAGCGGCAATACCGGCATTGCACTGGCGTTCGTCGCCGCAGCACGAGGCATTCCGCTGACCCTGACCATGCCAGAAACAATGAGTCTAGAACGCCGCAAGCTGCTGATTGCCTATGGAGCCAAGCTAATCTTGACGGAAGGTGCTCGTGGCATGAAAGGCGCCATCGAAAAGGCTGAGGAGATTGTTACCTCTGATCCTGACCGTTACCACCTCCTGCAGCAGTTCAATAATCCTGCCAACCCGGCCATCCACGAACAGACCACAGGCCCTGAGATCTGGAATGATACCGATGGCGATATTGACATCCTTGTCTCCGGTGTGGGCACGGGGGGTACTATTACCGGCATTTCACGCTACATCAAGAAGACAAGAGGCAAGGCGATTATTTCAGTTGCAGTTGAACCTGAGGCCAGTCCAGTACTCACCCAACAGCGCGCTGGTGAGCCCCTGAAACCTGCCCCACACAAGATTCAGGGGATCGGTGCAGGGTTCGTTCCGAGAAACTTGGACCTGTCGCTGGTGGATGAGATTGAGCAGGTCAGTAATGAAGAATCGATCCTCTACGCACGACGTCTTGCTCGTGAAGAGGGGATCATCACCGGCATCTCATGCGGCGCTGCTGTTGCGGCGGCGGTTCGCCAGGCCAAACGTCCTGAAAATGCGGGCAAGATGATCGTTGTCATCCTGCCCGATTCAGGAGAGCGTTACCTGAGCACCATACTCTTCGAGAATATGTTCGACGACCAGGGATCGGTGTCATTGTGACCACCCGTCAGAAAATCAGCGACCCATCACCGCTCGAATCTCTTCCGGAGATGGATGAGATTGTGGCCGATCTGCGTAACCTGCGTACGGCCTCTCTGGAACAGCGAAACCGTCATGACCGCCCTCCCCGCCTCCCATCACGCAAGATACTGGCCGATATCGCAGAGGGTCTGAGCGCGTCCCTGTTCCCGAATCGCCTCGGATCACCGAAACTCACGGATGAGGATATTGATCATTATGTCGGCAAGACATTAGATAAGTCACTGAAGGATCTTCTGTCACAAGTACAAAGAGAGCTCAACTACGCATCCTCTTTGGAAATGACGGATGATCAAGATCTCGATCGTGCATCCTCCATCACCCGCGCATTTGCCAAGCGGTTACCCGACATCCGCAATTTACTCGATCATGATATCTGCGCAGCCTACGAGGGCGATCCGGCCGCCCGTAGTGTTGATGAGGTATTGGTCTGCTATCCGGGCATTACCGCCATTATGTACTACCGACTTGCACATGAGCTATATCAACTCGGAGTTCCGCTGATCGCACGCATGATCTCCGAGATCGCACACTCATCGACCGGAATTGAAATCCATCCGGGCGCTCAGATTGATAGCAGTTTTTTTATCGATCACGGCACGGGTGTCGTCATCGGAGAGACTGCAATCATTGGTAAGAATGTACGCTTATATCAGGCAGTGACTCTAGGCGCTAAGCGTTTCCCAGTGGACGAGCATGGCGCTCTGGTGAAGGGGAATGCACGCCACCCCATCGTTGAAGATGATGTCATTATCTATGCTGGAGCCACCATACTAGGCCGCATCACGATCGGCCGTGGATCAACGATCGGTGGCAATGTCTGGCTTACACACAGCATCCCACCAGGCAGCAACATCACACAGGCACAGTAGTCTGGGCACCGTCCGCGCTCGAGTCCAAGGTCATTCAGACACTCTGACCTATGAATACTACGAAGAACGGACCCGGTCCAGTGAGTAAATCGACCCAAAGCCGGTCACATCTGGAATTAGAATGAGTTATGTCGCATTAAAGATGATTCACATCACCTGCGTCGTCCTGAGCTACCTGCTATTTACGGTGCGTGGGGTATGGATGGTTCAGTCCTCTGATCTGCTGCAACGGCGTTGGGTCAGGATCATTCCTCACGTGATCGATACCGTCCTCCTAACCAGCGCTATCGGTCTGGCTGTGACATTACACCAGAGTCCAATAAAGGATCCATGGCTCGGCGCCAAGGTCGCCGGGCTTGTACTCTATATCGGACTCGGCATGATCGCTTTGAAGCATGGTAAGACCCGTAAAATAAAGGTCTCTGCATTGATCGCAGCACATATCGTATTCTTTTATATCGTGCTGGTCGCTCTAACCAAGAGCCCCCTATCACTCTAATCAAGCTTCAGATAACGAGTATCCGCAATCACCTGACGCACCGGCAGAATCCACGCCAATCGGGCCATTACCCGTTCAGCGGTTAGGCGATAAGTCGTTAGCTTCCCACCATAGACTGTCAGCACTCGTGGGTGACCCTCATTATCAAGATGCAGCAGCGTTTCACGCGAACGCGTATTAACCGACACAGCCCCCCCCTCAGACCTACTCGAGGGCAGCACCCGCAAACCCGCCATCTCAGACAGCACTTTCTGGTCGCTACCCCGACTTGGAAAGTAACGTGCAAGTGTTCTAAGTAAATAAGCCCTTTCCTGCGGTAATGGCCTCACACCGGCAGGATCCCCATGATAGACCGATTCAGTGGTCCCGATCAGAGTATTACCCTGCCACGGCATCACAAATACCGCACGCTTATCTTCCGCTTCCACATAATAAATTCCCTGAGTAATCGTACCCGGGACAGTGATATGAGTGCCCTGCACCAGCTCAATTCCAAGTTGGGTCGGGGTCGGGTGGATTCGGCTTAATACCTGCGACACCCAAGGCCCTGCTGCATTCACCAATACCGTTGCAGAACAGGTCTCATCTATCCCGTTATGCCGGTACTCGATGATACTATCGCGATCTCCATTCTGACCCATTCGTGCACCGATGAAGGTGGCGGGTACTCTTAACTGAGCACCCATCTGCTGCGCCGAACTCATTACCGCACGGGTCAACGCAGCATCATCGGTCTGAGCATCTTGGTACTGAAATACCGCATCCAGGTGTTCTGTATCCAACCCATCCAGATCCTGCCATCGGCTTGATGGAACTCGAGAAAACCTTACCTCTGGCTGCATTCCACCCAATAATGCATAAAGACTCAGGCCCACGTGCAGACGCCATGGGCGACGGCTGGTATCAGGATATACAGGGATATAGAAGGACTTAATCTCAACTAACTGTGGCGCTAGTTTGAGCAATATCGCACGCTCTTGTAGGCATTCCCGTACCAGTGAGAGCTGACCACTTTCCAAATACCGCAGGCCTCCATGTATGAGCTTACTAGACCGGCTGGAGCTACCGCTTGCAATGCCGGTCTGCTCAAGCACCATCACCGACAAGCCCCGCGCTGCCGCAGCCTGAGCAATGCCCACGCCATGAATCCCGCTACCGATAATGACTAGGTCGTAGTGTTCCACCATCTGCTTTAAAAAAGCGCTGATTGGAAGGCTGACTCTGCGAAGATGAGCTTACCCGCATCACTCTACCAGGGCAAATATAGCTCGAAAGCAACCCATCACGACCTTAGTTTGCCTTGAGCGGGTCATGCCAAACTGCTATACTCTCGAGTTGATCTGGCTTTGCGTCTCAACTACGAGTCAATGGCCGGATCAAATTCGCATGCTCGCCAATCTTGGGGTGCTCTCTCCATCAAGGAAATGAGAGTGACTGTGGCGGGCAGAGGCTCAACCCTATAGGAGAAGTTCATGTCAGTAACCATGCGGCAAATGCTGGAAGCGGGTGTTCATTTCGGACACATGACCCGATTCTGGAACCCAAAGATGGCGCCCTATATCTTTGGTCATCGGAACAAGATACACATCATCAACCTCGAAAAGACCCTGGCAATGTACCAGGACGCAATAAAGTACACCCGTCAGTTATCAGCCAACAAGGGGAATATCCTGTTTGTAGGCACCAAGCGCCAGGCACGTGATATCGTGCGCGAAGAGGCCCTTCGGTGTAACTCTCCCTACGTTGACCAGCGCTGGCTGGGGGGGATGCTGACCAACTTTAAGACAATGAAGCTGTCCGTCAAGCGCCTGCACGATATGGAAGCAATGACACAGGACGGCACACTCGACAAGCTCACCAAGAAAGAATCACTCGATATTCAGCGTGAACTAGAAAAACTAAATCGCAGTCTGGGCGGCATCAAGGACATGAAGGGCATCCCCGATGCCATGTTCGTGATTGATGTGGGTTATCACAAGGGTGCCATCACCGAAGCCAAAAAACTCGGCATCCCGGTCGTGGGTGTGGTCGACACCAATCACGATCCTAATGGGGTGGACTATGTGGTCCCTGGTAATGATGACTCCAGCCAGGCGATACGATTGTACGCACGGGGTATGGCTGATGCGATCCTGGAAGGACGTAGTCAGATCATTCACGAGATCGTAAAGAACGAGTTTGTGGAAGTAGATGAGGCAATGACAGAAGAACGCTTTTCCGGCTAACCGGCAAAAAAAAGGGGGGCGATCTGCCTCCCTTTTTTTAACTACCAGGCAGATCCAGTTCTGGACTTTTTGTCATCGATAGACTGAGTCGTACTGCCCAATATTTTGACTAATCTTGTTGGAGAGGATATGGCGGACATTACCGCAGGCATGGTGAAAGAACTACGGGACCTGACCGGGCTCGGTATGATGGAATGCAAGAAAGCATTGACCGAGTCTGATGGTGACCTGAAAGCGGCGGAAGACTTGCTGAGGATCAAGAGCGGCGCCAAGGCAAGCAAGGCAGCCGGTCGTCTAGCGGCAGAAGGGATGATTGGGGTATATACCTCGACCGACAGCAGAAGTGGTGCCATGGTGGAGGTGAACTGCGAGACTGACTTTGTGGCCAGGAACGAGGACTTCATTAACTTCGCCAAGAACCTCGCACAAATCGTAACGACCCAGAATCTGACTGATACTGATTCTTTGGTCACGGCTACCCTTGAGAATGGCGAGAATGTAGAGGAATTCAGAAAGGCTCTGGTCATGAAGCTGGGTGAGAATATCAGCATCCGACGTAGCATCCGGTATCAGACACAGGGACGCCTTGCCACTTACCTGCATGGCACCCGGATCGGCGTAATGATCGACTACACGGGTGGCGATGAGTCCCTCGGTAAAGACTTGGCGATGCACATTGCCGCCAGTAAACCGATATGTGTCTCCAAGGAGCAGGTATCGTCTGAACTTCTGGCACGAGAGCGTCTGATCTACACTGCACAAGCAGCAGAGAGCGGCAAGCCTGCCGATATCGTGGCGAAGATGGTAGAGGGTCGGGTCACAAAGTACCTCGCCGAGGTCACACTTCTCGGACAGCCTTTCGTCAAGGATCCGGACCAGACCGTGGAAAAACTACTCATAGCGAAATCCACGAAGGTCAATGGATTTACCATGTTCATGGTGGGAGAGGGGATGGAAAAGAAGTCCTGCGATTTTGCTGCAGAGGTGATGGCCCAGGTCAACCAGGCCAAATAAAAAAACCACTATCAATAGATTGACCGTACCCATGCCCAGTATCGCTTATAAACGTATCCTACTAAAACTCTCGGGTGAAGCCCTGATGGGTGAAGATAGCTACGGTATTAACCGTTTTATGATTGAGCGTATCGTTACCGAAATTGCTGAGGTCGCCCAACTCGGCGTAGAGGTGGCGATCGTCATCGGTGGTGGCAATATCTTCCGCGGAATGACATCGGCCAAAGGTGGCATGGATCGGGCAACAGCCGATTATATGGGGATGCTTGCTACTGTCATGAATGCCCTCGCGTTGCAGGACGCGATGCGGTGCAGTGGACTGGTGAGTCGGGTACAGTCAGCGCTGCGTATCGATCAGGTAGTTGAGCCCTATATTCGTGGCAAGGCCATGCGATATCTTGAAGAGGGTAAGATCGTTATCTTTGCCGCCGGAACCGGCAACCCCTTTTTCACGACCGATACCGCGGCCGCATTGCGTGGCATGGAAATGAATGTGGACATCGTACTCAAGGCCACCAAGGTGGATGGTGTCTATACCAGCGACCCCAAAAACAACCCCGATGCAGTCCGTTACCAGAAGCTAACCTTTGATGAAGCCATCTCAAAGAATCTTCAGGTCATGGATGCCACGGCATTAACCCTGTGCCGAGACCAGAAGTTACCACTCAATGTATTCAGCCTCTTCAGAACAGGCGCCTTGAAGAGAGTAGTCATGGGTGAGGATGAGGGGACTCTAGTTCAGGTCTGAGTTACTACAAACAGCACGGCAGTACAGGTTTTTATTTCTAATCTTTTCGCACGAGATAAATATCATGATCACTGACATCAAGAAAGCAGCAGAACAAAAAATGCAGAAAAGCCTAGAAGCATTGAAAGTCGATCTAGGCAAAGTCCGAACCGGTCGTGCTCATACCGGCCTACTCGACCATATCAACGTGGACTACTACGGCACCCCCATGCCGATCAATCAGGTGGCCAATATTAATCTGATCGATGCCCGTACCATTGGCGTCTCTCCCTGGGAGAAGAAGATGCTGAGTGTGGTTGAGAAAGCAATTCGCGATGCCGACTTAGGACTAAACCCGATGACGATTGGAGAAGTGATCAGGGTACCGATGCCCTCTCTGACCGAGGAACGCCGGCGCGATCTCACCAAAATTGTCAAGCACGAGGCTGAGGATGCGCGCATCGCGATGCGCAATATCCGACGCGATGCCAATACTCACCTAAAGGAGTTACTCAAGGAGAAGAAGGTCGCAGAGGATGATGAACGGCGGGGGCAGGACGAAGTTCAGAAACTCACCGACCGACATATCCTCGAGATCGACAAGATGCTGCAAGTCAAGGAAGCCGAGTTAATGGCGGTTTAATTCAATTCGGAACGGTATTCCTCATGCCCACAAACATCAGTTCAACCCGCGAGATACCCAAGACCGGAATCGCGCCCCGTCATGTTGCAATCATCATGGACGGAAATGGTCGGTGGGCGAAGAAACGATTCTTGCCAAGAGTGGCAGGGCATAAGCGGGCGTTGGAGACGGTACGAGGCGTCGTCAAGGCCTGTGCTGAACGGGGGGTCAGTTACCTCACATTATTCGCTTTCAGCAGTGAGAATTGGCGCAGGCCGAAAGATGAGATCTCTGTCCTGATGCAGCTCTTCATCGCCGCGTTGGAGCAAGAAGTTTGTAAGCTGCATGAGAATGGTATCCGATTTAAAGTGGTCGGCGATTTATCGAAATTCGAACCGAAGATCATCGACTTCATCCGCAAAGGAGAAGGTCTGACTGCTGCCAATACCAATCTTACGCTTACGGTTGCGGCCAATTATGGCGGTCGTTGGGACATCATGCAGGCGACCCGTAATATGCTCTCTCAACGCCCTGAATTAGCGGGCGGTTTCGAGGAAGAGGACCTGATGCCCCACTTCGCAATGAGCTATGCACCTGAGCCGGATCTATTTATCCGGACCGGTGGTGAACAACGAATCAGCAATTTTCTGTTATGGCAACTGGCCTATACCGAGCTCTACTTCACCGATACCCTCTGGCCGGATTTTGACGCTGAGGCGCTGGACCTTGCTATCCAGTCATACCAACAGCGGGAACGTCGCTTTGGTCGCACCAGCGAGCAACTTGAATCCTCATCCTCTGTAGATGGGTCGAGAAGATCTTCGGCCACTGAATCGGCCTAACGCTCGCACAATCCAGCCCGGTAAATATCTGAGTTGGGCCCCCTCATCCATGCTTAAAACACGCGTTCTAACCGCTGCCATTGCGTTGATCCTGTTTCTGTCGGCGCTATTCTATTTGTCGCCTATCTTTTGGATGGCAGTGCTGCTCACTCTCATTCTGATGGGGGCAGTGGAGTGGAGTAAGCTCGCAAAGTTCTCAGCTGCCCACTCGACTATTTACCTGATGTTTACCGTCTTGCTCGGCGGGGAGTTGCTGTATATATTGAGCCGTGAGGTTTTGATCGACCCCTACACGACTTCATTCCTATGGCTCTATGCCGCATCACTTTTATTTTGGATGATCGCTGCGCCAGCCCTTCTGAAAGCGAACTACCCAATTAAGAGCCCCCTTCTGATGTCCATAATAGGCTGGCTACTGCTACTGCCAACCGGTCTAGCACTATACCAATTACGCACCATCAGTCCACTCTTGCTGCTGGGTTTTATGGCGACCATCTGGATCTCTGATACCGCAGCATATTTCGCCGGTCGTGCATACGGAAAGCATAAGCTCGCACCCAGTATCAGTCCCGGCAAAACCTGGGAGGGAGTGGCGGGTGCACTGGTGGCAGTCTCTGTCTATGCGTTGATCTGGAGCCAGATAGCCGGAGAAGAAGCCCGAGTCATATTGTTACTGCCATTGCTGCTCGGTCTGGCCCTTCTGGGCGTCATCGGTGATCTGTTCGAGTCGCTGATGAAACGCTATGCCTGTGTCAAGGATAGCGGCAATATTTTGCCCGGCCACGGTGGTATACTTGATCGGATTGATGCACTCACCTCAACCCTACCTGCCGCTGTTCTGGCGTTGCTGATTTTTACTGCCTAACTTATGTCTAACATTCGACATCTGACCATCCTCGGCTCAACCGGTAGTATCGGAGTAAGTACACTGGACGTGGTCACACGCCACCCAGATCGTTTTCAGATTGTTGCTCTCACCGCCAACCATAGTATTGAAAAAATGCTTGAGCAGTGCCGCCTCTTCCGACCCCGTTATGCGGTCATGCTGGATGAGACCAGTGGAGAGAAGTTACGGACGGAGATTCATGCAGCAGGAATTGCAACCGAGGTGATGTGGGGGGGTGAGTCGCTGGAGAAGGTCGCATCCCTACCCGAAGTGGATACCGTGATGGCCGCCATCGTGGGTGCCGCCGGTATACGTCCCACCTTTGCGGCCGCGAGGGCCGGTAAGCAGGTACTGCTCGCCAATAAGGAGACCCTCGTGATGGCAGGCCATATCTTTATGGATGTTGTGAAGCAGCATCATGCCACGTTGCTGCCGATAGATAGCGAACATAATGCCATCTTCCAGTCACTACCACACCACTTCACTGGAGACCTGGCTGCGGTAGGAGTGCGTCGGATTCTACTGACCGCATCCGGTGGGCCATTCCGGCAGTCATCACTATCATCACTGGAACAGGTCACACCGGAGCAGGCTTGCGCTCATCCCAACTGGGTGATGGGACAAAAGATTTCAGTCGACTCTGCCACCATGATGAACAAGGGGCTGGAGGTGATCGAGGCGCATTGGCTGTTTAACGCAGCCCCTGATCAAATCCAGGTCGTGATCCATCCCCAAAGCGTCATCCATTCCATGGTCGAGTATGTGGACGGTTCGGTACTCGCGCAACTGGGTAATCCTGATATGCGCACCCCGATCGCTCATGCCTTGGGATTTCCGGATCGAATTGAAACGGGAGTGGCGCCACTGGATATGTTCAAGATTGGTCGGCTTGATTTTGAAGCACCTGACTTCAAACGATTCCCCTGCCTGGAGCTTGCCTACCAAGCACTTGCCGCTGGTGGCAGCACGCCGGCCATCCTGAATGCTGCCAATGAGGTGGCGGTGGAATCATTTCTCAAGCATCGGATGCCATTTACCGCAATTCCTACCATGATCGAGCAGGTCATGCAGTCTGTCAGTCGAAAAGACATTGCTAGCCTGGAGGATGTCTTGGCAGCAGACCAAGAAGCACGCGAAACAGCGCATGATTGGCTGGCCTCCCTGGTGTAAAGTGTCAGGAATATCATTCCCCGAGAAGACCCCGGCCTCGTCCCTCCTGGTCACTCCCTACCCAACCCGCCCGCGTATCCCCGCTAGTCGGGAATTAGAAAGTCAAAAAAATCCAGATTACCTTCTGGAAATATTCCTTCAAAATATCCACGTCAACTCAATCGCATGACGATCCCTCTAACGATCATTTCATTCGTAGTCGCACTGGGTGTACTGATCGTATTCCATGAGTTTGGTCACTACCTAGTCGCACGCTGGTGCGGGGTAAAGGTCCTTCGATTCTCTATTGGATTTGGTCGGCCCCTACTTAAGAAAAAGTGGGGTAAGGATCAGACCGAATGGGTGATCGCCGCTTTTCCGCTCGGCGGTTATGTCAAGATGTTAGATGAGCGTGAGG
>CANIWY010000010.1 GCA_947471695.1 Nitrosomonadaceae bacterium | reverse complement strand
GACCCGGCATGATGAATGTTCGACCGATATAACGGTTCTTAACGAAACCCTCTCGGAAGTTAAGCCCGAGTCGGTTGGCAAGCTGCAATGCACTCGGTCGGCTCGAATCTGGAATTGGAATGACCACGTCGATATCCAGATGACGCATATCCTTGGTGATCTTATCGGCAAGGCTCTCGCCCATATTCAGCCGAGTCTCATAGACTGAGATACCATCCATCACCGAATCGGGACGGGCAAGATAGACATACTCGAAGATGCATGGATTGAGCGTCGGGTTGGCAGCACACTGCTTACTATAAAAATTTCCGCCCTCATCAATAAAAACCGCCTCACCCGGTGCAATATCACGAATCAGCTTGAAACCGAGTGTGTCGAGTGCAACACTCTCGGAGGCAACCAAATACTCAGTCCCCTGCTCGGTATCAGCAGAGCCAAATACCAGAGGGCGGATGCCATAGGGGTCGCGAAAGGCCAATAGACCATACCCCGCAATCATCGCAACCACCGCATACGCCCCTCGACAGCGCCGATGGACACCCGCGACCGCCGCAAAGATAGCCGCAGGATCGAGTTGATGGTTCTTCGTACTCCTCTGCAGTTCATGAGCCAGCACGTTGAGAAGCACCTCTGAATCTGAATTGGTATTGACGTGACGTAAATCCTCGCGGAATAGCTCCTGATTGAGCTGTGCCGCGTTGGTAAGGTTGCCGTTGTGTCCGAGCACAATACCAAAGGGCGAATTCACATAAAAGGGCTGAGCCTCTGCGGTGGATTCGGCCGATCCTGCGGTCGGATAGCGGACATGGGCAATACCCATATTTCCGGCTAATGCACGCATATTACGGGTTCTGAATACATCTCTCACCAGTCCACCACCTTTTTGCATGTGGAATGTATTCCCCTGGGCAGTGACGATACCGGCAGCATCTTGACCTCGATGCTGCAGCACCAGCAATCCGTCATAGAGCAACTGATTGGCAGGGGATTGTGCAACGACACCCAGAATTCCACACATGATGACTTCCCGGAAAGAATATACAGATTAATGCTGCACGAAAAACATGTAAAGGGATTTACTTCTCATCTTAACCGGCAAATTGTCTTGCATGATTACTATTTTCCGGGTCATCTCTTTTTCTCATAATGAATACGCTTGGATAACTCCTGAGGGAGCCAAGGGAGTGTCAACTCAACCGTCCTCTCAAGTGTCTTACTCAGCACTGCCTTCTGCCAGAGCGGCTCTTGAGGGAGCGTTGTCATCCCTGCTAACAGAACCACCAGCAACACAATCAAAAGCCCCCTCGCCAGACCGAACACTGATCCCAACATCCTATCAATAAAGCCCAGTCCTACCGTCTTGATCAAGGCAGATAGCAGCATCGCGATCAGGCCCATCGCCACTAATACCGCTAAGAATATCGCGACAAATGCCACAGACATGCGTAGCGACTCATCCTCGATACTGGAAGGTATCATCGGCGCAAGATCAACCGATAGCGATCTTGAGGCCATGAATGCGACAACCCATCCTGCCAGAGATAATAACTCCCGGACCGCTCCACGAAATACACTCAGCAGAACTGAAGCAAGCAGAACACCCAGAACAACGTAATCGAAAATAGTCATCTGCCAGCAAGCGTAAATTTACCGTTGTAGACTAGATCCATCGTCCGGTCACCCTCATTTCGATGCATCCTATTCCATTAGGGCGGGTTATGGCGCCGTCACTACCCCATTAATCCCCAACCCCTTTAACCGGTTACGCATCTCCTCAGCCTCACTACGAGCTGAGTAAGGACCTATCCGTACCCGGACAACTTCACCCCTCTCGGTCTTAATATTTTCGGTATAGGTATTGATCCCATTCGTTGTGAGATTTTGCTGCTGCTGTTTAGCCTTGAGAGGGTCTGAGAAAGCTCCCAGCTGCACCACAAACGTGTTCACAGAAGGGGGCTTTTTTTCGGCACGAGAGTCGACCTTGGGGATGGGTTTACTCTCAGCCGGTTTCTCGATTAACTTTCCGGCAGATTTTACTGTTTGGGGTAGTGGTGGATTGGGTAATAGAGACTTCGCCTGGTCTACCGGCTCGGTCTTGGGTATTTCGGGTCTTGGATCTTCAACTAATTCTCTACTCGGAAGCTCCGCCATCGCTAGCGGCTCAACCTCTGGAACTGTCTTAGGCGTAAACTCAGCTACAGCACTCTCCGAGGGGATCTGGATATCAATCTCATGGACCACCTTTTTCGGCTCGTTATCGAGCACCATCGGCAGAATCACAACCGACACGATCACCAGTGCAATCGCCCCGACCAGCCGCCTTCTGGCACGCTTCCTTAATTGAATCTCTGCTTCGCTATCGGTTCTTGCCATCTGAGTCGGCCTCTTTACTGCTGACGATGCTTAACCACATCTCGGTATCGCAATACTCCACTCACGGTGTAGAACGATCCGAATACGCAGATTCTATCATTTTCACTGGCTCTCTCACAGGCATATGCATAGGCCGAATCGATATCAGGGAAGTTATTAATTGACTCCTCCTCAATAACATTCTCACTCTCTAATACCTGTCTCAACTCATCCGCAGAGGCCCCTCGTGGCGCATCAATACCGGCAATCAGCCATACATCGATCACGCTCTTGAGTGCTCGTACCACGCCCGGTATGTCCTTATCCTTGAGCATAGCGAATACCGCATAAGTCTTGTGGTATTGACCCATACTTCCCAGGTTCGTCGAAAGAGTACGGGCGGCAGCTGGGTTATGGGCCACATCCAGTATCGTCACCGGCAGACCTGGCAAGATCTGGAAACGACCAGGCAGCTCAACTTGCAACAGACCCTGACGGATATCACCCATATTCACCGGCAGCCTATCCCTCACCACATCCAGAGCAGTGAGGCAGGTAGAGGCATTACGCAATTGATATGAGCCCCTCAGTGCAGGGTGGGGGAGTGCATGGCGCTTGCCTCCAGGCCCCCAGTAACTCCATTGATTATCTTGGACGGAATAACCAAAGTCAGAATCAATATGTATTAAATGAGCGCCGATCAGATCAGCTTGAAGCAGGACGGAGGTGGGCATTTCTGCCTCAGAACAGATTGCTATCTTGCCGCTCCTAAAGATCCCGGCTTTTTCAAATCCAATCTCTTCACGCGTACTCCCCAGATAGTCCATATGATCAAGATCAATACTCGTCAGGACAGAGCAATCCGGTTCAAAGATATTCACCGCATCTAACCTCCCCCCCAACCCCACCTCCAGGATCGCAACATCCACCCCAGACTGACTAAATAACTGCATCGCGGCCAGCGTTCCAAACTCAAAATAAGTTAATGAAATACTACTCCCCACCCTGGCCAACTCGACCTCTTCAAAAGCCTTACAGAGATCTTCATCACTCGCTTCATATCGACTTATCCGGACCCGTTCGTTATAACGCAACAGGTGTGGAGAGGTGTAGCACCCGACCCGGTATCCTGCACAACTCAGAATCGACTCCAGCATGGCACATGTTGACCCTTTACCATTCGTACCCCCGACCGTGATGATCGGAAAGATAGGTACGATTCCAAGTCTATCCTTGATCTGGTCAACCCGGTCCAGACCCATCTCGATCGTGATCGGGTGGAGTCGTTCTAGATAGCCCAGCCATTCAGTCAGAGTTCTAGTCGCTAAATTAGATTCGAGCATTCTGAGTCTGTCAGCTAAGTGGGAAACGGCAGATGATTCTTATTGCTTAGGGGGAATTGCATGACCAGGGTATTTTGACGAAATCTCAACTGAAGAAGGAGAGATCCATTGCAAGATTGAGCTTCAACTCAGTTCACCTACACCCCTGACCATTAGGCCAAGATCAAACCAAGATCAAGATATAGGGGCAGGTGCCTTCATCAGGAGCGTGCAAAGGCTGGCTAGCCTTTCTCGCATTTTTCTGCGGTCCACAATCATATCTATCGCCCCATGATCAAGCAGAAATTCAGCACGTTGAAAACCTTCTGGTAGAGTTTGCCGCACAGTCTGTTCAATCACTCTCGGTCCAGCGAAACCGATCAGTGCACCCGGCTCAGCGATGACCACATCACCGATAAAAGCAAAACTCGCGGATACGCCGCCCATGGTCGGATCTGTGAGTACCGAGATGAAGGGAATCCTTTCCTGACTGAGTTGAGTCAGTGCGGCAGCCGTCTTCGCCATCTGCATCAGAGACAACAGACCCTCCTGCATCCGAGCACCACCACTGGCAGTGAAACATACAAAGGGTAACCTCTGCTCAACACAGGCCTGCACCCCGCGTGCAAAACGCTCACCCACCACTGAACCCATCGATCCGCCCATAAAACCGAACTCGAACGCAGCAGCAACCAAGGGAACCGTCATGACACTCCCTTGCATGACCACCAGAGAGTCATCCTCACTGGTATCTATCTTTGCCTGCGACAAACGATCGCTATACCGCTTACTATCTTTAAATTTAAGGGGGTCTATCGGCAAGACTTCTGCTCCGATCTCATACCGAGCCTCCGGATCTAATAATAAGTCCAGTCGTATTCTGGCAGAGATGCGGTTGTGATGGCTACACTTGGGGCAGACATTAAGGTTATTTCCCAGGTCGGAGTAATACAATACCGATTCGCAGGAAGCGCATTTGCTCCACAGCCCTTCTGGTACGACCTTCTTGTCGCCGCTTTCTTTGCGCTTAATCTTTGGGGGAAGGAGTTTCTGGAACCAGCTCATAAGTCTTTTTAATATTCAAGGAACCGATGAACAGGTCTCATACGAGTAAGGAATGGCTAGTGAACGACTGAACTCATCACCTCGGTCTCGTAGCGTAATCTGCTGGCTGTACATAGAGCCTGCAATCACCGTAATTTTACCAGCAACGAGATCCACTGAGAATTTATTCTCAGCGGCTAATACTTGACAACAGCTTCATCGATGGCGCTTCGTAAGCCCTTTACCAAACGAGTTACGTTCTCCATTAGCTGAGACTTGGATGAGCTCTCAATCTCCTCGATGATGCGGCTACCCACCACCACCGCGTCCGCAAGCTCTGCCACAGCCTTGGCCGTCTCACCATCTCGAATACCGAAACCAACACCGATCGGAATAGAGATATGTGAACGCAACAGATTCAGCTTATTGGAGACCTCATTTAAGTCGAGGTGTGATGAACCGGTCACGCCTTTTAGTGAGACGTAATAGACATAACCCTGTGCCATCTGTGCCACCCTCTCAATTCGAGACTGAGGGGTGGTCGGAGATAATAAGAAAATTGCATCCAGTCCATGAACCTTAAGATGCCTCACCCACTCCTCACACTCTTCCGGAGGATAGTCCACTGTCAGAACCCCATCCACTCCGCACTCTCTCGCCCTGGAAGCGAATACTTCATGGCCCATGGCCTCGACCGGATTGGCATAACCCATCAGGACGACAGGTGTTATCAGATCGTTCTTTCTAAATTCGGCCACCATCGTTAATACATCCTTCAACCCAACGTGATGCCTCAGGGCTCGTTCGGAGGATCTCTGTATGGTCGGCCCATCAGCCATCGGGTCAGAGAATGGCACCCCAAGCTCGATGATATCAGCACCGGCCTTCACCAGTTCATGCATCAGAGGGACCGTCATCGTCTGATCCGGATCACCGGCGGTAATGAATGGGATGAGCGCTTTTTTATGTTGCTTGCGAAGGCTCGCAAATACGGTCTCGATACGGGACATGGTTATCTCATCCTAGTTCAGAGTGTCAGGCCAGAGGCCTGGGTCACAGTGGCCATATCCTTGTCACCACGACCGGACAGATTCACCAGCAGCAACTGATTCTTAGCCAGGGTCGGTGCAAGTTTGGCCGCATAGGCCAGTGCGTGGCTTGATTCCAGAGCCGGCATAATGCCTTCATAACGGCAGAGCGCGTGGAATGCATCCAGTGCCTCGGAGTCAGTAATTCCTACATATTCCGCGCGTTCACTATCCTTGAGCCAGGCATGTTCAGGTCCCACCCCGGGGTAGTCGAGACCTGCAGAGATGGAGTGGGTTTCGATGATCTGTCCATCATCATCCTGTATCAGGTAGGTTCGATTGCCATGAAGCACACCCGGCCTACCGGTCATTAGGGTGGCTGCGTGCTGGCCACTCTCGATCCCATGACCTGCCGCCTCCACCCCGATCATGCGAACACCGGTATCATCGATATACGGATAGAACAGACCGATCGCATTCGATCCACCACCCACACAGGCGATCAGCGCATCCGGCTGGCGGCCGTATTCTTCTTGCATCTGAACCTTCGCCTCACGCCCGATAATGGTCTGGAAGTCACGGACCATCATCGGATAGGGGTGAGGACCGGCCACTGTTCCGATGATGTAAAACGTATTTTCAACGTGAGTCACCCAGTCACGCATCGCCTCATTGAGAGCATCCTTCAGTGTTCGCGAACCAGATTCGACAGGAACGACCGTTGCACCTAATAACTTCATCCGGTAGACATTACTGGCCTGGCGCTTTACATCCTCAGAGCCCATATAGACCACGCACTCCATCCCGTAACGAGCGGCCACCGTGGCGCTGGCGACCCCGTGCTGACCTGCTCCAGTCTCGGCGATCACGCGCTGCTTACCCATACGCTTAGCCAGTAACGCTTGTCCTATGGTGTTATTGATCTTGTGAGCGCCTGTATGATTCAGGTCTTCACGCTTTAGAAGGATCTGAGCCCCTCCCAGAATTGTCGACCACCGCTTCGCATGATAAATCGGACTTGGCCGACCCACGTAATGCTTCAACTCGTAGGCGAACTCCGCCTGAAAGTCAGTGTCATCGCGATAGTGTTCATACTGGATGCGCAGTTCCTCAAGAGCTGCGATCAATGTTTCAGCTACAAAGATGCCCCCATAGGGACCAAAGTGGCCACGCTTATCAGGAAGGTCATAAACTTTCACTATGTCGAACTCCTCGCATGAAAGCGGCAATCTTCTCCGCGTCCTTAATACCCTTGTCAGACTCTACCCCACTCGAGACATCCACCGCCCAGGGATGTACTCTCTTGATCGCCATCGACACATTGCCCGAATGAAGTCCTCCCGACAGAATCAATGGTACCGTCATACCTTGTGGAATTAAGTCCCAGTTGAAGGTATCCCCTGTCCCACCGGGCATACCCTCGGTGTAGGTATCCAGCAGCAACCCTCTTGCGCTGGAATACCGATCTTCATATTGTAGCAAATCCACTCCATCCCTGACTCGTATGGCCTTAATATAGGGGAGTGAGAATCGGTCGCAAAATTCAGGTGATTCATCTCCATGAAATTGCAGCAGACTCAGTCTTGCGATAGTGGAACTCTCCTCTACCCAACCCTCTTCCGGATCTACATACACCCCAACCGAACTCACGAATGGCGGTAGTCTATCTACAATCTCACGCGCCTTGGCGGGACTGATGAATCGAGCACTCTTCCGCCAGAATATAAACCCAATCGCATCCGCTCCTAACCTTGTTGCGGTCAGGGCATCCTCGATACGGGTAATGCCACAGATCTTTATTCGGGTCGGCATGGTTCAGTGCGATTCTGTTGAAAACAATTTGAAAGCATGATTCCTGTTAGCTCTGAATAAGTCTTCCCTGACGCAGCTGCGAACGCGGTAACAGGGCCTCGATAGGTGGCTCTATAAATCCTGGGATGCTCCATCTTGAGTCGTAGTTGACCCCTGCTAAATAGAGTCCGGTAGCGGGAAAGGTCGGTGCTGCGTGGGTCCGGTCACGACCCTCCAGAACTGCTTTTATCCATTCTGCCGGGTATTTGCCCTTGCCGATATAGACTAGGCATCCCACGATATTGCGCACCATATGATGTAAAAAACCATTCGCACGTAACTCGAATGCAATCATGTCAGATTGCTGCGTGATCTCCAACCTAATCAGATTGCGTACCGGTGACTTGGCCTGGCACTCTGCCGCACGGAAGGCGCTGAAGTCATGCTCACCCAATAACATCTGTGCCGCTGATTGCATCCTTTCCAGATCAAGAGGCTGGTGAAACCAACCGACCTTGCCATGATGAAGGCCCGGCCGAACAGGATGATTCATCAGCAGGTAGAGGTAGCAACGCTCGCTCGCACTATACCGAGCATGAAATTCATCCGGAACTTCAGACGCGGAGAGCACTGAAATACTATCCGGAAGTAATGCATTCACTCCCCGCACCCAAGCATTTTTAGGACGATCTACCGGCGAGTCGAAGTGCACCACCTGATACAGTGCATGAACGCCGGTATCGGTCCGTCCTGCTGTGATGACTCGGATGTCACTACCCGCGATTTTTGATAATGCACCCTCGAGCGCATCCTGAACTGACCTGCCTGATGGCTGGCTCTGCCAACCACAAAAACCACTTCCATCGTACTCCAGAACCAGTGCAATTCTCACAAGATCTGTTCTGTCAGTGTAAATTCAAACTGGGATTGGATTGAGTGAACCTGATGCATGGATGATGGGATTACTACAGGGAGTATCGCATTAATGAGCATAAGGAGCTCGGTAGAGTAGTGGATCAGATACTTCTAGAGCCTCTAACTCGTCTCCAATTCCAGAGCTCAGAGAGTTATCAGCACTACACATTCGACATCATTGCTCTCGCACTCTCTTGCTGCTTGGCATCTCCCTCACGCAGAACCTCCTCAAGAATCTCTCTGGCCCCATCATTGTCACCCATCTCTTGATAGGCCCTCGCCAAATCAATCTTGGTCGCAATGTCATGCCAGTGAGCACTCTCCGTAGATGCCGGATCGGTTTCAGTTGGAACCGCCCAATCACCCATATTGAGATTAATATCTGCAAGACCGGGATCCGATGAAGGGGCAAGATCCAGTGCCGGTTCAGAGGCGGTATCGATCGTTAATTCTGGTTCAGATGCCGACTCAGACTCAGATTCAGGCTCGGATGTAACCGGAAAATCAATGCTAAATGCCGCCGAATCCTCAGTCGGTCGCACTTCCAAAGCAGCCGTCGCAAGTGGTGCATTAAGATCGAAGACCATGGCCTGATCCGGCCCCTCATCAGGAATGATTAATGGAGCCCCTTCAGTGGTTTGGCTCGGCAAGATGGAGATATCATCCTCTATTTTAAGGTCCACGGAAGCATTCTTTCTTGATTTAGTTAATCCCCGAGGAGAATCAGGGATGGGCTTATCTGACGCCACCGCAAGGGGGGGATGTTCGACCGACTGAAGGGGCTCTTCAACGGAAGAAGTCTCTGTTAATTGAGTCACCTCAATCACATCTAAACCCGCCGGCTCCACCTTTTTGCGACCCATCATCGAGCCAGTAATAATCAGTGTCAGCAGAAGTGCAACCGCCCCTCCCACATACTCGATATTCTGTAAGAGGTCATCCACCAGTGCAGACGATACTGAAGCTGTTATAGCGGCAGGCTCTGGTGCAGCCTTCATCTCCTCGCGAGGCTTGCTCGAACCTTCCGCAGATGCATCACCTTCGGGAGTAACCGAAGCCACCCCTTCTGTCTCTGCTGGAGTGGTCGATACAGTAGCCTGAGGTGCTTCGGTCGGCGCTGAATTAGAGGCATTATTAGGTTTAAGGTTTTCAGCTCGCCTCTGAGCATCCCCCATGGTGCTAGATTTTAATTCCAGCAACTTCTGCATCTCACCGACATTCTTCTCCAGCAGGCCAATCCTCTGACTTGCTTCATTTAATGCCTTATTCTTCGCAGTGACCTCTTCCTCCATCGCGTGGATACGCTCCTGCGATGAGCCCTTACCCCCTGCACCAATCTGTTCACCCTTGGAGAGCTTCAGCACCTCTTTAGAAGGCTCCCTGAGCTTGGTTGAGCTATCCTCAACCTTGGTCGTAATCTTGCCACTCGCCGTTTGCTTGGGCCCACCTGTTGCACTCGCCGCACCACTCGCAGATGAGAGTTTCTGACGATAAGCATTCCAGTCAGATATCTGTGCCCTGACCTCTCTTGCCGCTTCTGCGGACGAGATACTGGCAATATCGCTACCCTCAGGTGCCCTTAGGATGGAGCCTGCCTTCAGTCGGTTGATATTATTGCCGGAAAAGGCATCACGATTTGCACGATGCAAAGCGATCAGCATCTGGTTGAGATTGACTCCATCTGTGGCAACCTGTCTTGCGATCCTGATTAAGGTATCTCCACTCTTAACACGACCATAGTTAGCAACACCCTCTAAATCAGCTGGTGTGGCTTTCTGTGATACTGCCTTTTGGGGCGCTAGCTTCCGGTGTATTGGTTTCTGTAGTGGGGTCTTTCTGTCATTGATAAAGTTTTGAGTTGGAGCGTCTGGCTTCTCAACGATGCTCAGCTCTGATTCCAAGGAGGGTGGTTCAGTTGGTGCAACCTGAATAGGTGGGACAAACTGAGTCGTGGGCAATGCCAGTTGAGGCCGGTCCGTCTCTGGCAGATCCAGCAGCACGGTATACTCTCTCAACAAACGCCCTGATGACCAATTCAACTCGATCAGCATACTGAGAAAGGGTTCTATAACAGGCTGTGAGGAGACGATCTTGATATAGGGCTGTCCGTCTGAACGGGTTTCGACACTGACCGCGAACGTAGAAAAGAATGGCGCATAATCGACATCAGCCTTGCGGAAGGAATCACGTGGGGCGAGACGAGCCGATAGCGAAGGGATATCCTCCTTCTTGAGTGCGATCAGATCAACCTCTGCCTTGAAAGGCTGCCCCAGAGAAGAGTTCACGGTCAGCTTTCCCAGGCCCGCCGCCTGCACAGACCATGGAGACATCAACACTACTAAGATCAGACCTACTTTAATAAATGATTTGCACACAACAAGGCGCTCATGTATTTTTTAAGAAGAAATAGAATAACATCATGTAGTTATCGAATCAAGCTCGGCCCTTCTCTGATCCCGTGTCTCTACTCAATTATTTCTCAACTAAAAGGTCCAACTAATTGACCTCAGACTGATCAGTCTGTCCGTAAATCTGGACCACGATGTGGCCAACCTGCTGAATACTTCAGTAAAGAAAAAGGGTCAGGCCTGCACCAGAATTCTCAGCATCCTACGCAGTGGCTCAGCCGCACCCCATAATAACTGATCGCCAACCGTAAATGCCGATAGATACTGGTCACCCATTGTAAGCTTGCGTAATCTCCCGACCGGTATATTAAGCGTTCCCGTGACCGCAGCAGGGGTCAATTCTTTTAATGTATTCTCACGATCATTTGGGACCACCCTGACCCAGTTATTGGCTGCAGCAAGAATATCCTCAACCTCGTTCAATGGAACATCCTTCTTCAGCTTGATGGTCAGTGCCTGGCTATGGCAACGCATGGCCCCGACACGAACGCAGATTCCGTCCACCGGAATCACCTGGTCACTACGTCCAAGGATCTTATTAGTTTCAGACTGGCCCTTCCACTCCTCGCGTGTCTGTCCATTGCCAAGATCACGGTCTATCCAAGGGATCAAGCTACCTGCCAATGGCACTCCAAAATTTGCCGTGGGGAAGCTATCATCACGTAACGTTCCAGCCACCTCTCGATCGATATCGAGTATGCTCGCGGCAGGGTCATCCAGCATGCTCTTAGCAACCCGATGAGCCTCACCCATCTGCTGCAGTAATTCACGCATATTCTGTGCACCTGCACCGGAAGCCGCCTGGTAGGTCATGGCACTCATCCACTCAACCAAGTCCTCCTCAAACAGACCCCCCATCGCCATCAGCATCAGACTCACGGTACAGTTTCCACCGATATAATTTTTTCCCCCATCATGCAAAGACTGCTCAATCACGGGTAGATTGATCGGGTCTAGTATGATGACTGCATCCTTCACCATACGCAGTGTCGAGGCCGCATCGATCCAGTATCCCTTCCACCCAGACTGACGAAGCTTGTCAAATACCGCTGTGGTGTAGTCTCCACCCTGACAGGAGATGATGACATCCATCAACTTCAGCTCGTCGATATTGTATGCATCCTTCAGAGGTGGGGTCTCTCTGCCGATATCAGGGCCCTGCCCACCCCTTTGAGAAGTCGTAAAAAATACAGGCTCCACCAGCGCAAAATCATTTTCCTCGCGCATCCTCTGCATCAGCACTGAGCCCACCATCCCACGCCAGCCAACAAATCCCACTCGTTTCATCTAGTCGTCTCTCTTAACTATCTATAAATTTGCAAGTACCGCATCACCCATCCCAGCAGTACCGACCCTTCTCATCCCAGATTCATAAATATCACTGGTCCGATACCCCTGAGACAGCACTTTTTTAACCGCCATTTCAATACGCTCAGACACGGACTCCTGACTGAATGTATATCTCATCATCATCGCCAATGACAGTATCGTCGCCAGTGGATTGGCTACATCCTTGCCAGCGATATCCGGTGCTGATCCGTGTATCGGCTCGTATAAACCTTTATTATTTTCATCCAGAGATGCCGATGGCAGCATGCCGATAGAGCCTGTCAACATTGAAGCCTCATCGGATAGGATATCCCCGAATATATTTCCCGTCACCATCACATCGAACTGTCTAGGATTCCGTACCAACTGCATCGCAGCATTATCGACCAGCATATGAGTCAGCTCCACGTCGGGGTACTCAGAGGAGGTCTCGATCACCACCTCACGCCATAGCTGAGTACACTCAAGAACGTTCATCTTATCCACTGAACACAGCTTACGACCCCTCTTCTGTGCAGCCTGGAAGGCGATATGCGCGATCCTGCGTATCTCTGATTCACTATAAATCATGGTATTGAAACCGACACGCTGGCCCTCCCTCACCTCGATACCACGCGGCTCACCGAAGTAAATATCTCCGGTTAATTCACGCACAATCAGTATATCCAGGCCTGCAACCACCTCAGACTTTAGAGTGGATGCATTAGCGAGCTCTGGGTAGAGGACCGCCGGCCGCAGATTGGCAAATAGGTTCAGAGATTTACGGATATCGAGGAGCCCACGTTCTGGCCTCTGTGGGCGTGGCAGAGAGTCATACTGAGGGCCACCGACAGCACCGAGTAAGATAGCATCTGCATGCTTAACTAGGCTACGCGTGGCCTCCGGAAATGGCTCACCGGTTGCGTCTACTGCACATCCCCCCATCAGGCCAGATTCCATTTCGAGCTTTAAACCGTCACCCCTCAACACATCCAACACGCGTACAGCTTGGGTGACAATTTCAGGGCCGATACCGTCACCGGACAGGACTGCGATCTTCATAGAGTTTTTTTGAGTATTAGAAATAATATTTACTTAAATAACCACGGCTGTTCCATACGTCTCTTCTGCTCGAATGCAATGATCTTATCGGTATGCTGCAAGGTTATGCCAATCTCATCCAAACCATTCAATAAACAATTCTTACGGAATGAATCAATATCGAAGATGCAGACCTCACCACCGGGAGTTGTTACAGTCTGACCCTCTAAATTGACGGTCAAAGAGTAGCCCTCTGCCGAGTCGACTTCGTCGAATATCCGATCGATAGAGCTTGTACCGAGCACGATCGGCAGCAGCCCGATCTTAAAGCAGTTGCTGAAGAAGATATCGGCAAAACTGGGGGCAATGACCACCCGGAAGCCATAATCCTGTAATGCCCATGGTGCATGCTCCCTGCTCGAACCACATCCAAAGTTTGAACGTGTGAGTAGTATTTGCGCGCCACGATAGCGAGCCTGATTAAGGATAAAGTCGGGGTTGAGTATGCGTTCTGAGGCATCCATCCCGGGCTCACCATGATCAAGGTAGCGCCACTCGTCGAATAGATTCTGACCAAAACCGGAACGCTTAATAGACTTTAGAAATTGCTTAGGGATAATGGCATCGGTATCAATATTGGCCCGATCCACTGGCGCAACCAACCCTCTGAAGGAATGAAATTTTTCCACTCGGAAGTTATTTTGCTGTTCTCTCAATCACCTCGCCACTCCTCTGCAAGTCTCTACCGATACCTTGGAAGGTATTGCAGGCAGACAAACAGAAAGTAGCAATCAGCAGAACCAACACCGGTAATTTTTTCATAATACCCCCTTCATTAAGAAGATAAACTAAAGCCTCATTTTACAGCCTAATATATCTCTCGTACATCCACAAAATGTCCAGCCACTGCGGCCGCAGCGGCCATCGCTGGGCTCACTAGATGGGTGCGCCCACCCGGTCCCTGCCTCCCCTCAAAGTTACGGTTAGATGTTGAAGCGCACCGCTCTCCCGCCGAGAGCCGGTCATCATTCATCGCAAGACACATCGAGCATCCCGGCTCTCGCCACTCGAAACCCGCATCTTTAAATGCCCTGTCAAGACCTTCCTCCTCGGCCTGACGCTTCACCAATCCCGAGCCCGGAACCACCATTGCGAGCTTAATATTTGCAGCGATATGCCGACCCTTAACCACCTCCGCAGCCGCTCGTAAGTCTTCAATACGAGAATTGGTGCAGGAACCGATGAATATCTTATCCAGATAGATTTCATTAATCGGCATATTCGCAGTGAGTCCCATATACTTGAGCGCATTCTCCATATCATGACGCTTCACCGCATCATCGACTTCAGTCGGATCTGGCACCCTCCCATCAATCGTCGTCACCATCTCTGGAGAGGTCCCCCAGGTGACTTGCGGTTTAATCTGAGAGGCATCAAGAGTCACTACCCGATCAAAGGATGCCCCCTCGTCACTCTTAAGAGTACGCCAGTAAGCCGTTGCCCTCTCCCATAAATCACCCCTCGGCGCAAAAGGACGTCCCTGAATGTAATCGATAGTGGTGTCATCGACCGCAATCATTCCGGCACGTGCCCCCCCTTCGATCGCCATATTGCAAAGGGTCATCCGCGCCTCCATGGAGAGCTCCCTGATAGCATTACCCGAAAACTCAATGGCATACCCATTACCACCGGCGGTACCGATCTTGCCGATGATCGCGAGTGCAATATCCTTAGCGGTAACTCCAGTTCCAAGACTGCCCTCAACTAGGATTTGCATGGCCCTCGCCTTCTTCAGGAGGAGGCACTGAGTCGCAAGGGCGTGTTCCACCTCGGATGTGCCGATGCCGAATGCAAGGCATGCAAATGCTCCATGAGTGCTGGTATGGGAGTCACCGCATACCACTGTCATACCGGGTAGCGTGGCCCCCTGCTCAGGGCCTACAACATGAACAATACCCTGTCTCGAGTCGGTCATTTTGAATTCGGTGATACCCAGGTCTTCACAATTCTGGTCAAGTGTATCCACCTGCAGACGCGATACTGGGTCGGCAATGCCGTGGCTACGTTCGGTGGTGGGGACATTATGATCTGCCACCGCAAGGATCGCATCTAACCGCCAGGGCTTACGTCCGGAGAGCCTTAGACCTTCGAACGCCTGCGGACTGGTGACTTCATGAACCAGATGACGGTCGACATAGATGAGCGCCATTCCATCCGGTTTGTCGGATTCCTCGTAAACGGTGTGTCCTTGCCAGAGTTTGTCGTACAGTGTCTGCATCATGCATGATCCTAGAGAAGACTGAAATTATCGCATAGTGGAGCGACTAGGGGTAAGGATGAGCTGCTTATTCACCGACGACAACAATCAATCATAAAAAAACTGAACTTTATCGGATGATTTAGTCACCAAGTGATGCCAGGGATTGGCTGCGCAGCAACTCATCAAGTGATGACCAGTCTGGTCGTTGGGCAACTCAATAATGGAGGCTCCATATCGCAAATTGTTAGCATAAGAATTGATCAGATCGGTTAGTATATCCAAGGCATTTAAGCTATGCTTTTGCCTTAGTGGGTAGCTGTAGTTAGCTCTCGCCACACATTATAATCCGAGCAGAGTAAACAAAATCGACACTGATTTCGATCTGGTCAAGAGAGCCCAAAAGGGGGACCGCCATACCTTTGATATGCTCGTGGTAAGACATCAGCGCAAGATCGCTCATGTGATCTCTCGCTATATCAAGTCTTCACAGGATGTCGAGGATGTGTCGCAGGAAACCTTCATCAAGGCCTATCGTGGGATCGCCTCATTCCGAGGTGAGAGCCAGTTCTCAACCTGGCTACACCGTATCGCGGTGAATACCGCTATGCACTTCCTGTCTGCCAGGCGTAGTCGTATCCCAAACTACGAGCCCATGGTCACTGAGGATGCAGAGGAGATGACGATTCCAGAGACTGTGGATGATGAAGATCCTGAGCGGATTCTAGCAAATCAACAGATCGCAGAATCAATTGCAGAGACGCTTAATAAACTACCAGAGGAATTACGTACTGCGATCACTCTGAGAGAGGTAGACGGATTAAGTTATGAAGAGATTGCTCAAGCTATGAATTGTCCTGTCGGAACAGTACGCTCACGAATATTTCGTGCTCGTGAACAAGCGGCCGGGCAGCTACGTAAGTTACTAGACCCAGCACGAGATAACAGGTGGTAGATTGAAAGAAGGACTCACATTATATGCTGACTCAATGATGACCCCAGATACTTCTCGGTCTCTCATCGATGTCGTACTGCGCAAGCTGCTCGATCCGGCCTACGTTAACTGCCTGACCCAATTTGAACCACCGATTGGAAGGGTGAAGGAAGAGCTGTCTTCATATATCGACTCCGAACTGGTCTTAGAGAACTCGCGATCTCTCGTTGATGTCATTCTACGAAAGTTGCTCGAACCAGAACTCGAGGGGAGTTGGACTCAGTCAACGAACACAGCTGACAGAACACGCGCCCTGATCGAAATTATTCGGTCTGATGCCGATGCGAGGAATGACTGGTTTCTCTATCATCTTGTGGGGGATGCCATACGAGGTCGGCCCATCATTGATGATGGATTCTCGATCCGTATCTTAGCCCGTCTTAAGGGTGTTGAAATCGATCCATCCTACAACCCACTCGCACCCTCTCCCTCTGATTGATATCTCTTCCCCTTGAGGGGAACTTTTATCTATAAGATCCGGTCTTTAAGGAGTGGCTATACCGTCAAGATTTAAATCATGGCAAGATATCCATCTCGACCTCTACTCCTCGCAGTGACCGCATTGCTGCTACTGACGATCCTTCCAGTCAAGGCGGCTGAATCCTGCCCATCCTTATTAGATTTTAATTTCAAGCGTCTGCAAGACGAGGCATCGCAGGATCTCTGCCAATACACCGGTAAGGTCGTTCTGGTGGTTAATACTGCCAGCTATTGTGGTTATACCGGACAGTATGAGGGGCTCGAGAAGTTGTACGCAAAGTACAAAGACAGAGGGTTCGTGGTCTTAGGATTTCCTTCTAATGACTTCCATCAAGAGCCCGCAAAAAATGCTGAGATCGCTAACTTTTGCTACAACACATATGGAGTGAAGTTTCCCATGCTCTCCAAGTCATCGGTCATTGGTAAGGATGCAAATCCGATGTACGCTCTACTCACGAAGACCAGTGGTAGAAAACCGACCTGGAATTTTTTTAAATACCTGATCGACCGAAATGGCGATCTCGTATCAAGTTTTTCAAGTCATACCCCGCCTGAAGATGTCACTCTGATCAACGCAATTGAGAAGGCGCTTATCAGCGGTAAAGGGGTGCAGACTCAGGGTAATAATTAACACAACCAATTCCTTCCCCTGAGCCGGGCAAAGGTGTAATTAATCTAACCGTGACTTTATCTAATATTTGCTCCTCATTTGGAGCGGCAGAAAGAGGTATCCATGTCGAGTAATTCAAAAATAATATCACGCTCATTCCAGCTCTTGGTAGGGGGTAGTGTAATCATCGTGTTTATCTTTGTAGGGGCCTACCTCCGTGTGAGCTCTCAAGGAGACTCATCTCAGACCTATCCAAAAGGCTTTCGTGGCGGTGCCTGTACCATAGAAGCTGAGTCACTGACTGTTGGATACTCGGGATACTTTCTTCCAAAAGACTATGAAGTTCCCAAGGATGCAATGAGCACCCCATTCGTACCCACCCTATGTGGCAAGGTTCCCGGTCCTGGAAACCTTAATGTCACTATCGACTTGCTGTATCCCACCCAGTCACGCCGCATTCCATTCTCCTTACGACTAACACAAGTAGAAAAAGATCATACCGAACAGGAGCTACTGTCAATCCCTGCTAAAGTCTATCCATCCGGGGTAATTACTCAAGCATTTATACTGAAAGAGTTTGGCAATTATATGCTGGAGCTAGATGGCCGTGATTCGACTGATAAGAGTATCGGCATCAAAATTCCGATCAGGGTTGGCTCCGACTGGAAGGAGGATATGATGAATTACTTACCCACATTCTCGAGGGGTTCTCACCATTAAAAGATCTCGTTCGATGGAGCGCATTTAGAATTGACCGTATTGACTGAGATCCGATACCCGGATGACTGTCTAGATAAAATGACACGAGAGATGATGGTACGAGAGCTATTCTGTTTCGAGTCAGTCTCATCTGTCGAAAACTGGAGCTCCATTGACGATGCCGTTATGGGGGGCGTCTCTCATAGCCACCTTCGATACGATGTATCTGGGCATGCCGTATTCGAGGGTGTTGTCTCTCTGGAGCAGAATGGAGGATTCGCCTCAGTCCGGTCATGCTCTCTGGATCTGGCCTCTCCAGGAGCCGTCACCTGCATGATCGAGGTCTACGGAGATGGCAAGAGATATAAGCTCAATCTTGTCACAGATAACTCGTTCGATGGGGTCAAGTATCAATCAACATTCGACGCCCCCAAAAAAAAGTGGACCTCAGTCCAAATGTCGCTCTCAACATTCAAGCCAAAATTTAGAGGTCGATTGGTACGCGACACACCACCACTTGATCTGTCTCATTTAAGACCGGTCGGACTGATGATCGCCGACTGTCAGGCCGGGCCTTTCAGATTATTGATACGATCTATTAAAATGATTTGATTCGTCCCTCGATGAACAGGACCATTCAAGTAGAAAAGAGTACCGTAACACTCAAGATTAACACCCCCGCTCCCTCACGCGACAATCGCATCAGTTGACCACTAGATTCAATCGGCAGTAAACCCTACTCCTAAAGTTAAGATTATCGATCGGAGGTCCCCTATGCTCTGGCATCAGTTAACGCTGATAACAAGCATAATCCGATTGATTATTATGATGTAATCACAACTTTTTAAACAACCACTATTGACCCGAGTAAGCCTCGACATAGTCCGAACGGGCTATTGTCGTTTTTCGCCAACGAGATCAAAGTTCAGTACCAACCGATTTCAAGTCAGGATCTACAATGACTCAATGTTTATTGTGAGCGATTACCTGACTGTTGAAACCATGTGAAGAGGGATGATCTATTAAAACTCATGAGCACTTACGCCGTGTACTTTAAGCGCTCTGATCCAACCAAAGCTCCAAACTTTGAAACGTAAACTAGATTGAATCAAAGTTCTCTAATAAAGAAACTTAAGAAAGAACATTTCTGAGATTCAGATGGCCGATCTCAGGAAGAACATTAAATGGCGCCCAAGATGTCTAAACAAATTCGAGTCCTAGCTGCAAGCAACTGTCCTATCACTCGCCTAGGATTGCATGACCTGATCAATAGCCAGAAACCTAAAATGAAAGTAGTCCAGATGGTTACGGACTACAAAGACATACTGTCCAATCTTGAATATTTGTCGCCGGATGTGATCCTTCTTGATCTGGATTTAAGGATAGGCTCTGGACTAGATATTATTACTAAAATAAAGGAAATGAGTACAGCAAAGATATTGGTACTGACCGGCCTGAGTGATGCTTCATTACATAAGAAGATCGAGAATCTAGCGGCCGTAGTGGAGATAGTGGATAAGAGTAATGCGGTAGAGACCATCATCGAGGCAATTAAGAAATCCCATAAAAAATATACCCAAGTTCCGAAAGTCCAAACTCGATTAAAACTAGTGTCTAGCGGCAATAGCTCACACACGAGACCAGGATAACTTACTAGATTAATGCGAAACCCATCGCGGCATTAATGATACCCTTAATCAAAACAAGAACGGTATTTATGGTGGACTCAATAGCAGTCATAATGCCATAGCCCGCTAAGACAAGAAAGAGCATACGCAAGGAGTTCTTTTAAATTTAGAGTTGATTGCGCGCGTGTTCTTCATCGCTCTTGGGGGTGTAAGAAATTTTGTGTAAACGGTCATCTGGCAGGAAACTGCCTAACTTTGAGAAGGAGTGAACATGACCGCAACACAGAAAGCACCATCGCCAGATCTTATTGATCAATTGCTAGCTGGCTACCAGAAACCAGAAGACTTGCT
>CANIWY010000009.1 GCA_947471695.1 Nitrosomonadaceae bacterium | reverse complement strand
ATATACTAAGTCTAGGTACGATGCTGTACACCACCATTTTGGACGATTTCTAAAAATATTATTCCCTCTCAAGACAGAGTTAAGCACACTTTCCCAGCTGTAAAACTGGAATTATTTGTTGAATTTGCCAGCCATTTTACCCCTTGTTCAGCGTAGTGGCTTCTGGTTCCAACTGCTAACGCGGAGCCTTCTGGTCACAGCGATTTGCTTCTCAATGCTATTGTTGGCGTTGCGTTACTGGCTGCTGCCGGGCATTGATCACTACCGACAAGATATTGCCGCCGTCATTACCCAGGCTGCCGGGCAACGAGTAACCATCGGCGCAGTCAGCGCGGAGTGGGATGGGCTACGCCCCCACTTGATGCTACGCACGGTACAGGTTCATAACAAAGAAGGTGATCCAGCATTACTCCTAGATCAGATAGAGAGCACGCTGTCTTGGCTGTCGATATTGCACGGCGAGATCCGTTTTCATAGCATCAGGATCGATCAGCCAGACCTGACCATACGCCGCGATACTGCGGGCATCATCCATGTGGCTGGGATTGCACTTAGCCCAGATCCGAGAGAGGGCGGTTTCGCTGACTGGTTACTACGCCAAAGACAACTTATCCTCAGTGATGCCAGTATCTTGTGGCAGGATGATCAGCGCGGCTCGCCAGCCTTGGAACTAAAAACCGTTAACTTGCGCCTAGAAAATCGTGGGCAGCATCACCGGTTTGGAATACATGCCATTCCTCCTAGCAACCTTGCAGCACCTCTTGATATACGTGGAGACTTTACTGGAGATTCATTAGGCTCTCTTGAGAAATGGCGCGGCCAAATCTTTACACAGCTTGATTATGCTGATATCGCAGCCTGGCGCCCATGGCTACCCTTCCCCGAAACAATTGAATTCAATCGCGGTGCCGGATCAATCCGAATGTGGCTCGGAATAGATGGAACAGTTGTGGAGGGACTGACGGCAGATGTTCGCCTACAGAATGTTAAGACACGTCTTGCTCAAGAGTTGCCGGAGCTAAACCTTATCAGCCTGCAGGGTCGGGTCGGGTGGAAACGAATAAATATCGGCACCGATGAAGGTACTGAATTGTCCACACGCGGACTCAGTATCTCAATTCGTGGCGAAGAGACCTTACAGCCACTGAATCTATCTCTGCAAACATTCTCCACAAATAGCGATAAGTCAGGCAGTGGAAGGCTGAACCTCAATGTTCTAGATCTCGAGACTCTGATGAATCTGGTGGAATACCTTCCGGTACAAGTATCGCTGCGTGAAAGACTTGATGAGTTATCCCCCATCGGCGAGATTCGTGACATACAAGCAGAATGGAATGGTGAGTGGCCCACCCCCACGCACTTCAATATAAAGGGTAGATTCACCAACCTCGGAATGAATAAATTCTACCCAATACCCGCCTTTAGGGGCCTCAGCGGAAACATTACGGGTACTGAGAAAGGAGGAACTCTTAATCTTAGTTCACAGAAAATAAGCATGGCATTACCAGAAGCACTGCGCAAACCGGTGACA
The DNA here is from genome assembly GCA_947471695.1 of Nitrosomonadaceae bacterium. Classification (GTDB taxonomy): domain Bacteria; phylum Pseudomonadota; class Gammaproteobacteria; order Burkholderiales; family Nitrosomonadaceae; genus VFJL01. The sequence continues at coordinate 19,318 of CANIWY010000009.1, read as the reverse complement.
CTAGACAGGCTCAGTGGTCAAGTTAATTGGGGATCGTTAACTGACAAGAACCACATCGAATTTAAATTCAACAATATTGAGTTTGCCAATAGTCATGCCGCTGGGTCCGTTTCCGGCAGCTATCATAGCGTACCAGACGGGCCGGATTTGATTGATCTGGATGCTCATCTAACACAGGCAGATGCACGCTATGTTGGTCACTATATACCGACAATGGTAAATCAGTCTGTTCGTGATTGGCTTGAACGGTCGATTGTGGCAGGAGATCTCAGTGATGTAAAACTACGTCTCAAGGGTAGCCCGGCAGAGTTCCCATTCAACAATAACGAGAGTGGTATTTTTCAGATAAATGCGAAGGCCTCTGGCGTAGAACTGGATTACCTCTCAGAATGGCCAAAGATAAAAAATATATCTGCGGACCTACTGTTTCAGGGTAGCCGCATGGAAATCATCTCTCCCCGTGCAAATATTTTTGACGCCAATCTAAACAAAATAAAAATACAATTTGCCGATATGGCTGATCCTGATGCAACACTCAAGATAGAGGGTGAAGCTACGGGCACTACCAAAGATTTCATTAAATTCATTGAGAAGAGCTCCCTATCCAACTATACCAGCGGAATAGTCGACGGCATCACTGCGGCGGGTGATGGCGAACTACTGCTCAAGCTCGATATACCGTTATATCGTTTGAATGACATCAAACTCGTTGGAAACTATCGTTTCATTAATAACCAGATTAACCCCGGGCCCTACCTTCCCAACCTAGATCAGTTAAACGGAGCGCTGACTTTTACTGAGTCTGGTATCGGAATAGAAAAGATCACTGCCCAAGTGCTTGGTGGGCCTGTTGACTTCCACTCATCTACGCCACGAGAGGGAGGTATACGAATAACCGCGACAGGTAGAGCCAACCTCGACAATCTACGCCAACTTGGTTGGGACAAGTCCACAGTTTCCACTAAAACGTGGGCACAGCACTTCCGCGGGAGCACCGATTGGCAAGCTGTCATGAATATACGCAAAAAGCTGCTCAACGTATCCATCGAGTCATCCATGCAAGGATTCGTTTCTGCCCTTCCAGAACCTTTTTCTAAAACGGCAACAGATCATCTGCCCCTACGTTTCGAAAGAAAATCAGTCGACTCACTTCGAGATGATCTGATCCTACGCTATGGTGGATTAGTGGCCGCACAGATCAAGCGTACCCGAGATAGCTCAGGTAACTACCGGGTAGATCGTGGCATGGTAAGTTTCGGCACCACATCCACCTTGTCACCCGCAAAAAATGGTGTAACTGTCAATGGATCATTACAATCATTAGATCTGGATCAGTGGCGAAGCTTATTCAAGCAGAACGATGAAGGGGGGCGCCTTTCACTGGATCCGTCACGAATCAACCTGCACATCGGTACACTCAAGTTTCTTGAGAGGCGTTTTCACAACATTGCTCTAAATGCTTTCATCGACGGGGGAGAATGGCACTCCACCATTTCGAGTAAAGAGGTCAACGGTGATATAAACTGGCATCCATCCGGGAATGGTAAATTGGTTGCTCGTTTGAAGAGCTTAATCATCCCAGCTTCTGCTCCCACCAAACCGACTACAGCAAAGCAGGTACAGTTTCAAGAGAAGAGCCTACCTGCGCTGGATGTCGTAGCAGATCATTTCAGCGTTAACGAGAAATCACTGGGCAAACTTGAGCTGCTAGCGAATCAACAGAAACAAGACTGGCATATTGAGAGACTGCACATCACCAACGCCGACAGTTCATTGGCAGCAAAAGGGATATGGCAGAGTCATGCTGTACCCCCTCGAGTTCAGGCAGATATCAAGCTAGAGGCTAGTGACATCGGCAAGCTTCTGACGCGATTGGGCTATCCAGACAGGGTGAAGCGTGGAAGGGGTGGGCTTGAGGGAGCCCTGTCATGGGCCGGCAACCCCAGATCAATCGATTACCCTACGCTGTCCGGCAGCCTCAAGCTGAAAGCTCGGCAGGGTCAGTTTCCTAAACTTGAAACAGGCATTGGAAAATTGTTCAGTATCTTTGACCTACAATCACTACCTCGGCGGATTACATTAGATTTCCGCGATATACTCAACGAAGGCTTTGGCTTCGATGACATTACCGGTAATGTTAAAATAAATCGCGGTGTAGCAACCACTCATGATCTCAGAATCCGGGGATCTGCAGCGAAGTTCGCCATAAATGGAGAGGTCGATCTGGCGGGAGAGACCCAGAAATTAAATGTCAGAGTTATCCCCTCATTGGGCCTAGTCACACCGGTAGTGGGGATTGCTTCCATGATTGTAAATCAAGAACTGAAAGATCCATTCGATCAAGTAGTATCGAGCGAATATAATGTTACTGGCACTTGGGCGGATCCGCTCATCACTGAAGTCACTCGCTAAGTAAAAACATAATTTAATGATCGACCACCCAAGCACTCTCAACGCACCCGTATCAGGAAGAGCTAGTAACGACCCGATATGTGTTGCCGCCATCCAGATGGTGGCGGGCACCAGCATATCTTCTAATCTTGAAGAGGCTTCACGCCTAATTGAGATAGCCGCCTCTCGGGGGGCTAAGCTTGCGGCATTGCCAGAGTATTTTTTCCTCATGGGTATGAACGAGTCTGACAAGGTCACAGCATGCGAACAGGATGGCAGTGGACCGATACAGGAATTCCTAAGTGCAGCCGCCAAGCGTCTTGGTATCTGGCTGGTCGGCGGATCAGTGCCACTGATATCATCCAGACCCGACAAAGTACGTAATAGCTGTTTAGTTTATGACGACACTGGTACGCGGATGGCCCGTTACGACAAGATACACTTGTTTGGTCTTGAGCTTGGCAGCGAACATTATTCCGAAGAAAAAACTATCGAGGCCGGTAACCAAGTAGTCGCCTTCGAGTCTCCGTTCGGCCGTATCGGACTATCCATATGCTACGATCTGCGGTTCCCGGAACTTTATCGATCAATGGGTAGGGTGGATATCATTCTCGCCCCGGCGGCCTTTACTGCGATAACTGGCAAGGCCCATTGGGAAACGTTGATCCGCGCACGCGCCATCGAGAATCTGGCATATGTAATTGCACCCGCTCAAGGGGGGTGCCATGTGAACGGTCGAGAAACTCACGGCGACAGCATGATCGTTGATCCATGGGGAGTGGTACTCGACCGCCTACCGCATGGGGCGGGTACTGTGATTGCCAACATTAATCCGGAGTACCAGTCCAGCCTGCGTAAAAGTTTACCCGCATTGAACCACCGTACCTTGCACCGTTGTTGAAGTCTTTCGTGAAGAATAACTTTTCTGATTGATCAGATAATACAAATGGATACCATGATTACAGAACCCATCACCGAGTCCAACGATCTCTTTGCCATGGCCGAGCGTTGCCTACTGAAGCCTTACGAGATAGATGCAGCCGGACTGAAACAAGTCTTCGGGCAGATACTCACACATCATGTAGATTATGCTGACCTCTATTTTCAGTACAGCCGCTCCGAGGGATGGGTATTAGAAGAAGGTATCGTCAAGTCCGGCAGCTTCAATATCGATCAAGGGGTTGGAGTAAGAGCGGTAAGTGGCGACAAGACTGCATTCGCCTATTCTGACGACATCAGCATGCCTGCGCTTGCCACGGCTGCAAAAGCCACTCGTGCCATTGCAAGTCAGGGGTCAACAGGTTCGGTACAGGCCGTCAGACGTGCTAAGGGACGCGAGCTTTACTTGCCTCAGGATCCAATCGCCAGTCTGGGAGATGCGGATAAAGTAGCCCTGCTAGAAAAACTTGAAGGATATGCCCGCGCGGTCGATCACCGCATCAAGCAAGTGATCGCATCCCTCGCAGGAGAATATGAAGTAGTTCTGGTGGCCCGCAGCGACGGCTTAATGGCAGCGGACGTACGGCCATTGGTGAGAGTCTCTCTGCAAGTCATCGCGGAGCAGGATGGCCGTCGCGAGCAGGGTATTGCAGGTGGTGGCGGGCGCTTTGATTATGCTTATTTCACCGATGATATCTTGCGCGATTATGCCGAAAAAGCAGTCCATCAGGCTCTCGTCAATCTCAACGCAAAACCTGCCCCGGCCGGGACTATGACAGTGGTGCTGGGAGCTGGCTGGCCCGGGATACTCTTGCATGAAGCCATTGGCCATGGCCTGGAAGGAGACTTTAACCGTAAGGGGAGCTCGGCATTCTCAGGACGCGTCGGTGAGCGCGTCGCCGCCAATGGTGTAACCGTGGTGGATGATGGCACCTTGGCAAGGAGACGGGGATCATTGAACATTGACGATGAGGGAAATCCCACTCAATGCACCGTACTGATCGAGGATGGTATCCTCAAGGGCTATCTACAAGACAGTCTGAATGCAAGGCTGATGGGGGTTCCCATCACTGGTAATGCTAGAAGAGAGTCCTTCGCCCATATCCCCATGCCACGAATGACGAATACTTATATGCTGAATGGTGACAAGAATCCAGAAGAGATCATCGCTTCAGTTAAGCATGGATTATATGCAGTGAACTTTGGTGGTGGACAGGTAGACATTACCAGCGGAAAATTTGTTTTTTCTGCTGCGGAGGCCTATATGATCGAAGATGGGAAGATCTCTTACCCAGTAAAAGGAGCAACCCTAATCGGAAATGGGCCTGAGGTCCTTACCCGTGTGTCCATGATTGGAAATGACATGACGCTTGACCCCGGTGTCGGCACTTGCGGCAAAGAGGGGCAGAGCGTACCGGTCGGAGTGGGTCAACCTACGTTACGAATAGATGGTCTGACGGTCGGTGGGACTGCATAGGGACTACTGCTCTATATCGCCTTCTAAAACTCCAATCTCATCATGTAACATTTATGATTCTAGTACCCGCGAGCCGGTCATGCAGAAACTGGTGGTCACGGTCAAACAAGGCCCAGAATATTCCAAACCCAAATAGGGAAATACCGACTACTGCATACAGGTAGCGCGTGATCCCTTGTTTCAGATTCAGCCCGTCCCCAGTCGCAGTGGTCAGCCGTAATTTCCAAGTTTGCATTGCCAGAGTCTGTCCACCGTGGGTCCAGAACCAAATGAAGTAAGTACCCATGACCAGTAGCAGATAAAACTGGTGGGCAGACTTAAAAAAGGAAGAGTCTGGATTGCGGAATACGAGATGAAAAATAAAACTGGCGATAAATAATACTGCAAGCAGGAGTAGTGACTCATAGATCATACTGAGTATCCGACGCCAGAATCGCGATATTGGCGGCTTTATTGCTTCAGACTCTTGATTCAATGAGGGGGTCTCTTTCACGATAAAGGAGTGTAAGTGCCTGCCCTAGGAGCTCTCAACTTATTTATACCGACTCCATTAAGATTCAATTTCATACCGCCTATGAGGAGTTAATTGCATCATTTTAGATGGTAGCAAACTTTCTCGACTTACCGGAATAGTTTACAGAAGGCCAGACAAGGGATGGTCGCGACCGAGCCTATAAAAATCATGCAAAAAACCAAATCCTTCGCTCAGATAAGCGCCTTTTCCTGGGATAATATGAATCAGCAGCGGGATCCGACCTATTCTGAATAGGATCGGCATAAGGACTCGTCCCTGACCTGCGGCAATTTGCCACATTGCATTGCATCGTCCATCCGCCTATTATTCGAACCTTTTACTTGATCTATTGAGAGAATCCTCCGGCAGAGACACGATATACTGATGTTCCTTACTAGCCTTGGATAGACTGTACGACCACTTGGTAGAATTTTAAACAATGAATTACGAAGCGCTCTTGTTTACTGCGTGCAAGTGATGAGACATTTACTCCTTGTGCTGATGCTGACTATGTCTGGCATGACGATGGCCGCGCACGACGTACGCCCGTTCATACCCGGTAGCCTAGCTCAAATACTGGCTGCTCGTGAGGACAGACCCTTCATCCTTGTCCTCTGGTCTCTCGAGTGCCAATACTGCCCGGCCGAACTTAGAATGTTGGGAGCGCTTAAAAAACGTCATCCTAAATTAGATATTGTTCTAGTAGCTACCGATACACCCAATGAAGCTCGCCAGCTTGCAACACGAGTTAAGAGCTATGGGATGGGTAGGGTCGAGCAGTGGATTTTTTCAGAAGATATGCCGGAGCGATTACGTTTTGAGATTGACCGTCGTTGGTATGGCGAAATACCACGCACGCATTTTTACGACCGTGCACATCAACGTGAGATCAAGACCGGCTTGATCAACCAAAAGTTTGTCGAAGATTGGATAGCTCATAATGTTACGCCTGACTCGACCCAGCGCTGAGTATCAGACAAACCGGCGTAACCCAGCACTCTTGCCAGGACTGCTGCTCGTCATTTTAGCGCATATCGCCCTACTCTATGGCTTGTGGAGTCAGCGGATGATCCCACCTCCTGAAAAGATCGCAACACTGTTCGTTAACTTTATTACTGCGTCCAGACCGGCGGAAGAGTTGAAAACAGAACTACAGCCCCCAAAACCAAAATTAGAAAAGAATCCAAAATCGCGTCAACTGGTCGCTGAAACACCGGCATTGGATGACAATGAGCCGGTCGCACCAACGCCGCCGAGACTGCCAGAAACGGCATCAGTAATTTCACCCACCCAGATGCCACAAGGTCCAGTCACTCTATCTGCGGAGTTATCAGTCGTTTGCCCCGAATTGAGCGCACCCTCCTACCCACCATTGTCTCGCCGACTGGGTGAGGAAGGAAAATTAGTACTGCGGGTTGAGTTGGATGAGAGTGGTCACATCAGTGTGGCCCAAGTTATTAATAGCAGCGGCCACAAACGCCTGGATGAGGCCGCCCTGACCGCGGTAAAGACATGGCGATGTAATCCTCCTCGACGTAATGGCATACCAGTTAGGGCCATTGCCCTACAACCCTTCAATTTTGTATTGCATGGAGATTAACACGATGGAAAAAGAACTCGGCTTCGCACACTTCCTTGCTCAAGTCGATGGTGTCGGTATCGGCGTACTGGTCCTGTTACTTGGCTTATCGGTTGCGAGTTGGTACTTGATATTCACCAAGGGGATTGCCAATCTGCTAGAGGGTCAGCGAGCAGAGCACTTTCTCAAACGATTCTGGGATGCAGACTCTTTGCAAGAAGTAAATTCAGCGATGAAAGGCCACCCAGCAGACAATGCCTTTGCACAGCTCGCACAACTGGCATTAGATGCTGCTACCGCTTCTGAGAAGCATGACCTTCATAAGCTCGAAGCTGCCGGCGGGTCGAGTGAGTTTTTCACCCGCGTGTTACGCAATGGTATCGATCAGGAGGCTACGCGTGTTGAGAATGGTCTCACGCTCATCGCCTCTGCTGGCTCTGCTGCGCCCTATATCGGTCTATTTGGGACGGTGTGGGGTATCTATCATGCGTTGGTTCAGATCGGCCTGTCTGGCCAAGGGACGTTAGACAAGGTGGCAGGACCAGTGGGTGAGGCATTGATCATGACGGCACTTGGACTGGCGGTAGCGATACCTGCTGTACTCGCCTATAACGCATTTGTGAGGCGAAACCGCATCTGGTTGGCACGATTAGACACCTTTGCTCATGATCTATTCACACTGATCGCTGTCGGTGCCAAGACGAATAGTTCTGCAGGTGATGTGCCTCCGATGCGAGTAGCAACTCCATCCAAGGGGGGTAAATAATGGCATTTGGAAGCATGAGTGGAAGCTCGCGCCAGACCCCAATGGCAGAGATCAATGTCGTTCCATTAGTGGATGTGATGCTGGTGCTGCTGGTGATCTTTATCATCACCGCTCCATTACTTACGCATTCAGTGAAGGTCGATCTGCCCAAGGCATCAAGCAGTCCCAATATCACTCAGCCGGACCATATCGAGTTTGGTATCCGTGATGATGCCAGCCTCTATTGGAATGGTGAGCCGGTAGAACTGGAACAACTGGCCGAGCGCTTTGCTGCGACGGCGATGAAGAGTCCTAATACCGAACTGCATATCCGTGCTGACCGGAATGCTCATTACGAACATGTGGCCCGTGTAATGTCCATCGCAGCAAAGTCCGGATTAGTGCGAATCGGATTCGTTACCGATCCATCCGAATTCCACTAGCAATCTATAGCAGGTTTTCATCCGGATTATCTTCATCAGAGATACGATCGTCTAAATAATGCTGATGGTCCCATCATGACTCGCCCCCCAAAGCCACCGGTAGCCCCTGCGATACGCCCCTTCACTTGGCGTCACGTCCTGTTGCATAGCTCCATAATTGCCCTTGCTCTGGGTCTAGGGCTCATGAGCTGGTACATCTCAAAACCGGTGACGGCTAGGCTACATGAGACCGAACCAGGGCAACGTCTAACCATTCAAGCGACGCCAGATATCATCGTTAGTCTGGATACCGACAGTGCAATCACCGCTTCTAATACCCATCCTCCATGGATTGAAGTGCTACGAGGCAATGCTTATTTTGATGTTACGAGTGAGAATTCCGAAAAACTAGAAGTCAGGGTTGGCCCCGTCCGCATTAAGGATATCGGCACCCGTTTCAGCGTCAGAATGCAGCAAAAAGGTGGCAGCATCGCTGTGGCCGATGGGCAGGTCGAGATCCATATGGAAACCGGAATATATCTGGTCAACGCGCGTGAGCATGCAGATTTTGACAGCACACGAGTGATTAAACATAGAGTCATCACCGAGGCCGATGTCGCACCATGGCGCATGTAGGTGAAACCTTACAAAAATTGATTTCCATCAAAGCTCAGTCTTTTAATGCTGTGGTTACTTCCAATCAAAACCGGAGTAGGTATCGTGATCCACGACTGCAGCGGCTGCCCGACGGATGAGTTCAAGATTGGTCCCCCGGTCCATCATTCCACCGACCGCAAGTGTTACCACCATAGCCTCGAGTGGATAGGCCAGATGGACTCGGTACCTCTGCATTAATGTCGTAGCGTCTGGGGCTGCGACCCCCTCCCCTGTTAAGACCTGTTGATACCGTGTAAGAAGATCTAGCTCGTGCTTCCGCCTTGTTTCAGGAGTAAGTGCCGTGGCCAGGAAGTAAGCCACATCTCCCATCCCCTCGCCAATACGCACCAGCTGCCAATCCAGAAAACCCGGTTGCGATCCTCGCCAGAAGAAGTTACCCGGATGGAGATCATGATGAACCAGTGTGAGTGGGCCTGTCTCAAGGAACCTCATTGCCTGACGACGGTGTCCTGCATAACTCAACGCGAAGGGGTGCAGTTGCTCTGGAACCATACTACCCGCAAGAGATAACCCCCGCCGCATCAATGGTACTGCCAAGGCCGACCCCAAACGATCTTCTAAACGCCGCATGGAACCGGCCAGCCAATCATCGGCACTCTCGAGACCCACTTTATCCCAAAAACGAGCATGTAGCCGGGCCAATCTTTCGACCACAGCAGTCGCCTGAGTTACCGTTAAAGCATCACAAGGAGAACCTGCAGTGGCCCCGACTTCAGTCACATCAGCAAGGACTACCGTTGTCCCCTGCCCCCATGGTTGCTGCGTCGATAAGACTGTGGGGCAGGTTACCGGGACAGAATTCACCAGTTCTTGATAAAACCGAGCCTCCGTCTGGAGTAGACGAGGCAGAGCGGTGATCATTCGAACCCGCCAAAGCTTTGAGGGAGCCTTTATGAACCAGCGACGAGGCAATGTCTCTGGACCATTATGATCGACAGTGATGCGTACCCGCGTAGTTGTCCCGACATCGACTGAGTTCATCTTGACCCCTGAAACTACCACTCCCTGGGCATGCTGATCCACAATTCGCTGGGCCCATGAGGCTGTCAGCCGGTCTTCTATTCCTGACATTTTCTTGGTCTTAAAGAAACTGAGTAGTGAGGTTTGAACGTAGGGATTATTCTATGCGGCGTATTTCGGTTAGAGATTCGACTGTTTATGTAAAAAACTTGAGGAGTAATCCCGTTTTTATAGAGACCCGCTTACTCAAAACAAGTTTTTATTATAACTCTATACTAAGTATCAATGAGTTAGATGAAGCCAAAACACTCACCCTGACCTCTCTCTGCACGCAAATACCCAATCTGAAACCCTTTAATTCAATTAGGGGTGACTCATACCCGGCATATGTTCGATATCCCCTTTTTCCATGAACATATTGGGATCTGCCATTCCGAATATCATCGCGATATGCGCAACCACTAGAAAAACACCCACGAAGATTGCATGGAGCTTGTTACGCTCACGTTGTGAAGCAGAAGCATAGAGGAGGTTCATATCGAGTAGCGCAATACCGAAGAGTGGAACAAGTCCAAGCAAATAAAAACCAACGGCAATCACGTCCGCAATGCCACGCCATCCATTGGAAGTTGTCAGCGGAATAACGGCGGTAAGAAGAAGGTTTATAAAGATGCCTAGGAAGTACCACCCGACAATAATTCCAGACACCTTACTGAGCGTCTTTACTGTACCGGTATCTTTTCCGGTAAATAGAAGATACAGCTCGGAAATGGCAATCGTTTCTGCAAGTATTACCGGGATCGCCATGTAGATGATCAGATTCCATGGCTGATTCGTCATGAGGAGTTCCATATAATGCGTCATGTGCTTATCCCGATAAGAGTCTCAAAAATAGTGCGTTCAGAAAATACTAACGCGTGCAGTGTACTGCATCGATCTCAAAAATCAATTCCTAACCAGAGTTTATGGAGTCTCTGCAGAACAAAAAGGACTCAACCAGGAGACAAGAACCATCAATTCTGTCAACCTATCTGCAGACACATATCCTGACAGAAGACATCTCCCGTTAAACCAAAACGAACCCCAACAATCATCCTAAATCTCAAGACACCAAACCATCAAGATGCCAAATCTTCTTATTACCGGTGCCAACCGCGGCATCGGTCTGGAGTTTGTTAGACAATATATCGAATTAGGCTGGCGCGTGTTCGCTTGTTGTCGCAACCCGGATCAGGCCACACTACTAAAACAGATAGCATCAATGCACGCTAACTCACTCAGCCTGCATGAACTGGATGTCTCTGACTTTGAGCAGATTGACAGATTGAGCACAAAACTTGCCAATCAAAATATCGATTTGCTGCTGAATAATGCTGCGGTCTTCCTAGATACTCATGCCAATAGCCTTGGCAGAACTGACTATGAGGCATGGATGTATTGTCTGCGCGTGAACAGCATGGCGCCACTTAAAATGACAGAAGCATTCGTCAATCAAGTCAGACGTAGCACGCAAAAAAAGATCATCAATATCACCAGCAAGATGGGTAGCATTGCTGACAATAGCAGTGGTGGCTACTATCTCTACCGATCCAGCAAGACTGCTCTGAATATGGTGACACGAAACCTTTCAATCGATTTAACACCTCACGGCATCATGACCGCTACGCTACACCCAGGCTGGGTACAGACAGATATGGGTGGCCCGGATGCCCCGATTACAGCAGAGTCGAGTGTGGCCGGTATGCGACGCGTGATTACACAATTAACACCTGCCGATAGCGGAAAATTCTATGCGTACAATGGCAAGGAAATCGCTTGGTGAAGCTCGGTGTGCAGATATACGAAAATCAAACGCAAGAATCGCAGTATCCATAACACAGTTTAAAACGTCAGACGGTAGCCTGCCTTTTACTCTACTTTTCACCAGACACCCTCAAATTCAATTCGTCTCTACGTGTTCCCTCACAAAACTGTCAATTGAGTTACAAAAAATACGTCCACCCCGTCTCCTGCGACGACCAACATCATTCTGCTGAATTCGCACCGCATTAAAGTTGATACGCCACTAGGAACCCCCGCAGAGTTCTACCTATTCGCTACAGGTACATCCGCATACAAATCACTCCCCGGCTCGAACCAGGCAAGCTTCTGATGGAGCTTCACCACCTCACCGACAATGATGAGAGTGGGGGGGGTTAGGCCCGCATGAGCGGTTAGATCTGGGAGTGTCTCTAACGATCCGACCAGTACCCTCTGATGGTGAGTCGTACCCTGCTGCACAATGGCGGCAGGCATCGTGGCCGACAGACCATGCGCAATCAATTGTTGACACAGAACCGGCAATCCCAAGAGCCCCATGTAAATCACGATGGTCTGATACGGTCGCGCCAGTGCCTGCCAATCCAGATTCACGCTCCCATCCTTGAGGTGTCCTGTGACAAAGACACAAGACTGCGCATAGTCGCGGTGAGTGAGCGGAATTCCTGCGTAGGATGACACCCCAGAGGCCGCCGTGATGCCGGGGACCACCTGGAAAGGAATACCGTGACTGGATAATGTCTCAATCTCCTCGCCACCACGGCCAAAGATGAAAGGGTCACCCCCTTTTAGTCTTAGCACGCGCTTACCTTCCTTTGCCAACCGCACCAGTAAATCATTAATAGACTCCTGCGGCATGACATGATTACTGCGCTCCTTGCCTGCATAAATGCGGAGCGCATCACGGCGCACCATATCAAGTATTTCAGCCGAGACCAGTCGGTCATAAACCACCACATCTGCCTGTTGCATCAGACGCATTGCACGAAAGGTCAATAAGTCTGGATTCCCAGGTCCAGCACCCACCAGATAGACTTCCCCTTGTGGAGCTTCATCAGAAGCAATTTTCAGCGCGTTCTCAAGATAATCCTGTGCCGCCTGATCCTTCCCCGCAAGAACCATTTCTGCAAAAGGTCCTTGCAATTCTCTCTCCCAGAATATTCGCCTCTTCTCCGGATGAGAGAAATGTAGCTTCACCCGATCGCGTAAATTACCTGCATAGATCGCTAGACGTCCATATGCTTCCGGGATCATGGTCTCGAGTCGTGCTCGCAAGAGTCTCGCCAGGACAGGAGACCTTCCACCGCTCGAGACCGCGATCAATATTGGAGACCGGTCAACGATGGATGGCATGATGAAGGAGCACAGGTCTGGGTTGTCAACCACATTAACTGGAATACGCAGACTATGAGCAACTTTTGAAACCTGTTGATTGACCGATCGATCATCTGTCGCGACGATCACTAGAACCGCATCATCAAGGTGATTGGCACAAAATTTTTCAGCAAGATGAGTGATGGCCCCCTGTTTCTTCTGTTCACTGAGCTCAGCACCAAGCTCTGGGGAGACCACCAACACACGGGCACCGGCTCTCATCAGCATAGCGGCTTTACGTGCAGCCACCTCCCCGCCACCCACTACCAGGCAGTACCGGTCTTTTATATTGATAAAGATTGGCAGAAAGTCCATCGGTCTTGTTTGATTCGTAGCAGAAAAAATCCCCATTCTTTCTCTACATGGAGACCTGTTAGGAGAAACCGATCAGGCGGCTACGAGGGATGCAATTGATCCATGATGAGATGGTAAAGTATGCCGCAGTCAGTCGCAATGATACTGCAGAACCAGTACTCAGGGAGTAGGGGTTTGTGAACTCCCTATGGTTTATGGAGCCGATTTTCTCCACACGGTTCATTTTTCATGGGGCTGCTTATTTGTTATGATGCACCCCTTGCTTCGCGCGAACTATCGGCTTCATGCTCAATATCGACCTGCATTGCCACTCCACAGTTTCAGATGGTTTGCTGACGCCCACGCAACTAGTGGATCACGCCGCCACGCGCGGGGTGAATGTGCTAGCACTGACCGACCACGATAATGTCGATGGACTAGATGAGGCTCGCCGTGCTGCCAAAGCAAAGGGCATCATCTTCATTAATGGGGTTGAGATCTCCGTCAGCTGGCGCAGCCAGACACTGCACATTGTCGGTCTCGGTATAAGCCCTGAATATGCCCCACTCGCCGAAGGTCTATCGGCCATTCGTAGTGGTCGTGCAGAACGAGCGAGCAATATCGCCGCGCAACTTGATAAGTCTGGCATCTACGGCAGCCTAGAGGGAGCTTACTCTTATGCCGGAGCGGGGAGACTGATAGGGCGTACTCACTTTGCACGCTTTCTGACCGAACGTGGCCATGCTAGGGATGTGAAATCCGTATTTAAGAAGTATTTGGTCAAGGGCAAGCCGGGATACGCACCCCATCAATGGGTCTCACTCAGCGAGGCGGTGGGCTGGATATGCGGCAGTGGCGGAAGAGCAGTGATTGCCCACCCGGCCCGCTACAAACTCGGCAAGAGTGCGCTGGACGAACTGCTGCTTGAATTCCGAGGTCTCGGTGGTGCAGCCATCGAGGTCATCACTGCCAGTCATACACCGGAGCAATCCCTGCTATTTGCACGACATGCTCAACGTTTGAACTTACTCGCTTCTCGCGGTTCAGACTTCCACGGACCGGGAGAAAGCTATTTTGATCTGGGCCGGATGCCAGAATTGCCTGCTGGATGTAAGCCCGTATGGCATGACTGGATTGGAGTAATGTAACCAGATCGAGATAGAGCTCCCGCTTATAAGTCAATCCCAGTCATTAACAGTAGAGACCGCTCTTCACGTGGCCCAATTCTTTTCCATAAATCCAGATAATCCGCAAATACGCTTAATACGGCAAGCGGCTGCGATCGTACGCGCTGACGGTGTAATCGTTTACCCGACTGACTCCTGTTATGCACTGGGCTGCCATCTGGGTGACAAGAATGCCATGACACGTATCCGCACCATACGTCAGGTGGATGATCGGCATCACTTCACGTTGGTATGCCGAGATTTAGCTGAGATCTCGCACTATGCCAAGGTCGATAACAGCCAGTACCGCTTGCTTAAAGCAAGTACGCCGGGTAGCTATACTTTTATACTTGAAGCGACACGCGAAGTACCACGCCGGTTGCAGCATCCAAAGCGCAACACCATCGGCCTAAGAATTCCACATCACCCAGTGGTTCAAGCCCTACTAGAGGAGTTAAAGGAGCCTTTGCTGAGTTCCACATTGATGCTCCCGGGAGACGAATTTCCTCTCAATGATGCCGAGGAAATTCGTGATCGCCTAGAACATCAAGTGGAACTAGTACTGGATGGTGGTCCATGTGGTTTAGAGATGACGACCGTGATTGATCTAACGGGTGAAGTGCCCGAACTAACTCGCCAAGGCAAAGGCAGCCTTACACCCTTCGGGATAACGCATGGATAGTATTATTCAAGGGATCGCCATCTGGGCGCTGCCGGTGATTCTTGCCATCACCCTGCATGAGGCTGCACACGGCTACGTGGCCAGACATTTTGGTGATCTGACGGCCTACACACAAGGTCGTATCAGTCTCAATCCAATACGTCATATCGATCTGATGGGTACGATCATCGTCCCCTTAGTTCTATTTACTCTGAGCAAATTGACAGTTGGCACCGGATTCCTGTTCGGTTGGGCCAAACCTGTACCGGTGAACTTCGGAAAATTGCGTCGCCCCAAGTACGACATGTTGTGGGTGGCTGCTGCCGGTCCAGGTGCAAATCTTTTCATGGCATTCCTCTGGGCACTGGTAATGAAACTCGGCCTCTCTCTGCCGGAGAGTGAATTGACCAAACCAATGCTATTGATGGGTGAAGCGGGCATTGAAATTAATGTCATCCTGATGGTCTTGAACTTACTACCACTACCGCCACTAGACGGAGGGCGAATGGCGATAAGCCTGCTGCCCCATGCGATGGCGCGCCATTTTGCACGGATCGAGCCTTATGGCTTTATGGTACTTCTATTGTTATTATTCACAGGAATGCTCAGCACTATTATCGGGCCATCTATCCTGTTTACGGTACAGGTGATAGCAGCACTTACCGGACTGAAAGCTTGATAAGCACCTAATCTTTAAAGGCAAGTAACAATGTTTACTGATCGCGTCTTGTCTGGAATGCGCCCCACGGGAAGGTTACACTTGGGCCATTACCACGGCGTATTAAAAAACTGGGTGGATCTGCAGCACCAGTTCGAGTGTCTATTCTTTGTCGCCGACTGGCACGCACTGACCACGCATTACGATACACCAGAAATCATTGAGCAGAATGTCTGGGATATGGTGATCGACTGGCTTGCCGCTGGGGTAGATCCGGCACAGGCAACCCTATTCATTCAGTCTCAAGTACCGGCGCATGCAGAGATGCATGTACTTCTCTCCATGATTACCCCACTAGGCTGGTTGGAGAGGGTCCCTTCCTACAAGGACCAGCAGGAGAAACTAAACGAGAAGGACCTGAGCACCTATGGCTTTCTCGGCTACCCGTTACTGCAGAGTTCAGACATCCTAATTTATCGAGCCAACCGCGTACCGGTCGGCGAGGATCAAGCACCACATATCGAATTCACCCGAGAAATTACCCGCCGGTTCAATCATATTTACGGTAAAGAAATCGGATTCAAGGAGAAGGCTGAGGAGGCGATCAAGAAGCTCGGCTCGAAAAAATCCAAGGTCTACCGTGAACTGCGTGACCGCTATCAGGAACAGGGTGATGATGCGGCGCTAGCGACCGCACGTTCGTTACTCGATGAACAGCAGAACCTGAGTATGGGAGACCGGGAACGGCTATTCGGTTACCTTGAAGGGGGCGGTAAGATGATACTAACCGAGCCGGAGGCGCTTCTCACTCGAGCATCCAAAATGCCAGGGCTAGACGGTCAAAAAATGTCCAAGTCCTACAATAACACCATCGGACTACGAGAAGATCCGGACGTCGTCACAAAGAAGATCCGCACCATGCCAACCGACCCGGCACGCATCCGACGAAGCGATCCAGGTGAGCCAGCCAAGTGCCCTGTATGGCAATTCCATCTGATTTATTCAAACGCTAAGACGCAGGACTGGGTTCAGCAAGGATGTAAGAGTGCTGGGATCGGCTGCCTAGAGTGCAAACAGCCTATACTAGAAATGGTACTGGCCGAACAGGAACCAATGCATGAACGGGCTCGGATGTATGAAGAAGATCCATCTCTGGTTCGTAATCTCATCGCGGATGGTTGTGAAAAAGCTGACAGACTCGCGCAGGAGACCATGCGTGATGTTAGAGAGGCGATGGGGCTCAGTTACACATAGCGGAACTCACCAGATGAGAGAAATGAGTCCGGGCGCAGTATAATCATGATTGAGCAGTAAGATGCCTCCATCTCCGAATGAACACACTCTTCAATATCGCCACTACTCCTGTTGCAACCATTCACGGTGAGCCGCTGCTGGAACTACCTCGCGATCTGTATATTCCACCAGATGCGCTGGAAGTATTTCTCGATACCTTCCAGGGCCCTCTGGACTTACTCCTCTACCTCATCCGTAGACATAATCTAGAAGTACTGGATATTCCGATGGCGGAACTGACTCGCCAGTACATGACCTATGTCGAGATGATGCAAGCCAATCAACTAGAGTTAGCTGCCGAGTACCTTCTCATGGCTGCACTCTTAATTGAAATAAAATCTCGCATGCTTCTTCCCCGCCCTGTTAGCAAAAACGCGGAAGATATCGATCCACGGGCTGAGTTAGTGCGTCGACTGCTGGAATACGAGCAGATGAAACTTGCCGGGCGAAATCTTAATAAATTACCCCAATCCGAACGGGATTTTATGCTGGTTGAATTACCAATTGAACAGTCTGTAGTTCAACGTCTACCGGGAGTCAGCATGAATGACCTGCGTAATGCCTGGCTTACCCTAGTCACCCGGGCTCAGGCGAACCAGCACCACCGTGTCACTCGAGAGGGGCTCTCTGTACGTGCACATATGAGCCGCATTTTGCGTCATCTGCACGGTCGTGAGTTCGTTGAATTCCATGAGTTATTTAGTGCCGCCGCCGGCGTGTCAGAAATTGTAGTTACTTTTCTTGCGATACTAGAGCTCTCCAGAGAATCCTTGGTGGAGTTAACACAGACTCAAACATTCGGAATCATTTATGTCAAATCAACCAGTCTCCTTACAGCCGCTTAGTGTCTCCGTTTCGCCCGATCTCTGTGAGATTAAGCGCATTCTGGAAGCCGCCTTGCTCACCACTCAGGACCCTTTAACACTCCAGGAATTGAAGAGGCTATTTGATGAGGAATTGAGTCAAGAGATCCTGCGCAGACTGCTGGAAGAGTTACGCGAAGACTGGGTCGGAAAGGGGGTGGAGCTGGTCAATGTGGCTAGCGGTTGGCGCTTTCAGAGTAGACCCGAGATGCAACAGTTTCTTGACCGACTTAACCCCCAAAAACCACCCCGTTATTCACGTGCAGTACTGGAGACCCTTGCGATTGTAGCTTACCGTCAACCGGTGACAAGGGGTGACATTGAGGAGATTCGTGGCGTTGCCGTTTCCAGCCCAGTACTAAGAACTCTTGAAGCACGAGGTTGGATAGAGGCGATTGGGCGTCGTGATGTACCCGGTCGACCGGCTCTATACGCAACCACCAAAAACTTCCTGAATGATCTTAACCTGCGTTCCCTTGAGGAATTGCCGCCACTAGCAGATCTGGGAGCTCTAGTAGAGCCGCAAGGAAGTATGGACTTACTCGCAGTCTCACAGCTGTCTGTCACTGAAGATGACGAGACAGAGTCTATCGCCATGCAATCATCCCCAGAGACAGCGTTAACTGATACAGTAACAACCGATTCAACACCGCAGCAAAGAGAGCCATTGAGTAATCTTGAGGGGTAATCATATGCGAGCAATTCTGGTGGCAAATCCTAAAGGGGGCTGTGGCAAGACCACCCTAGCGACCAATCTGGCAGGCTACCTTGCCGGACAAAACCAACGTGTAGTGATGTGGGACCTCGATCGACAAAAATCATCGTTAAACTGGCTTGCATTACGCCCTGCCGATTTGCCAATGATCACCAGACTCAGCTCAGATCGTGATGATGTCAATCCAAAAATTCCAGAAAGTAATGACTGGCTCGTTCTCGACTCTCCAGCCGCAATGCACGGAAAGAACCTTGCTCATGCATTGAAACTTGCAGATAAGGTCATCGTACCGGTACAGCCATCGGTATTCGATATGGCCGCTTCACGAGACTTCCTGGACCGTTTGATAGAAGAGAAGACGGTGCGTAAACACAAATCATATATTGGAATTGTGGGAATGCGCGTTGATCCACGTACCCATGCTGCAGCCACTCTGGAGAAATTTCTAGATCAGTATGATTTACCCGTTCTGACCTACCTGCGAGATACCATGGTATACGTTAATGCCGCATTCAATGGTAAGAGTATCTTTGATCTACCACGATCTCAGTCTGAGCAAGATCGAGAGCAATGGCAGCCTCTGATTGACTGGCTAAAAACCTAGATGCACATCAGATATGCATCAATGATGCATATGCTGATGCCCGCTATGATTGGGTGCGGTGGTATTTGCAGGGGTGGTTTGGGCTGCGGGCTTCTTTGTAGAAGGGGCCTTTGCCTTTGGTTTGATCGGAGTAAACCGTGCCGACTGCGCCTCATCCCCTGCTAGCT
>CANIWY010000008.1 GCA_947471695.1 Nitrosomonadaceae bacterium | reverse complement strand
GATCCGGGTGCGGTCATTGATTTCCAGGTCTTCGCTGAACAGACGGGGAATGAACTTCTATCCCTTCCGGAGCCGGATGAGGACCTGATCTTCTATATGAAGAAGAAGTAATAGGGACTGACTCACAACCATGAAATACCCAACAATACTGCTAGGTCTCCCCCTCAATGAGAGGGAGTGTTAGATGAACAAGAAAGTGGATCTGGACCACAAAACTGATCGAGAGCATCCCAAGCCGATCTGCTTAGAGTGCTCTCACTACTACATCACATGGGACACACGATTCCCCTACGGGTGTAGATCTATGGACTTTAAGAGTAAGCGCAGCCCGCATCTAGACGTCCTTGAATCCTCCGGCAATCCGTGCATGCTGTTCACAGCTCGCAGGTCACGAGATCGATCAACAGACGGTCGAGACAAGTGAGATGGAGGCGGTTTATAACGATGAGCAGGCCTCTGTCGCCTCACTCAGTTTGCGATAATGTGACAACCAGTCATGTGGGATGGGAGAGTCTATCCCCTCCTGATTCGCACGGTCCGCTGCAACGATCGCACCGAGCATGATGGAACGTCCACAGCTATCCCCACCTGCACGGATATTGGCCTCAATCGCGGTCCGGTAGTCCTTCGCGTGATGAGCGATATGGAAGACCACAGGCAGACCCTCGTGGACGTGGCAAGCACGCCCGAACCGTTCCGATACCGCGATGCTGTCTAGAGATGAGTGAGTGAGAGACTCCTCAAGAAGGGGTCTCAGTGCATTGCCTGCGAAGGGTAGTGATTCGAACAGGGATTGATGAATCGAAATACCCCTTAATACACCGAACAATACTGCCGAGGAGCACTGCGCTGCGGCTACCGCCTGGTCATTATGGTTGGTAACTCGGACCAACTCATCGATCTGTTTCATCAGTTCGTCTAGCGTTCCCTTGTGGGTCGATACCAGTGGCGGGAGAGCAGCCAGTGCTGCGAACTGATCATCATCAGCACCTGACTCTGCCGGAAACTCGGCTGGGTCAATCGGTAACAACGTATTTAACGTGATCCTGGTGGGAGAGTCGACATACCCCACATAAGGTCCACCCGGACCAAAGTAAGACCGGTACTCGGTCTGATAACCAATACGGTTGAAGGTCCCATGTTTCGACAGATGTTTCAGCATCAGGAGACAAGTCTCTCCATACCCCGATGAGTCACCCCCTAACTTACCGGAATGAGCAAAGTAACCCTTGGTTCCTTGGTAGTCGGATGACTCGGGTGATAGAAATACCAGACCCCTCCCACCCTCGATCTCTGCAATACGGACCGGGTCGTACAGCCAATGAAGTCCGAGCGTTGCCGCGTCTGCGACGAGGGCGCCTATGATGGCAGATGAGGATGGACTCATGATCCCTGTCAATCCCGAGACAGGCTAGACCTCTTCATCGGGAGGCAGTTTACGAGACTCGTCCTCCATCATGATCGGGATACCATCCTTGATCGGGAAGGCCATCCTGTCTGGCTTACAGATCAGTTCATTCTCGACCCTCTTATACAGGAGAGGACCCTTGCAGAGGGGACAGACCAGAATATCGAGCAGCTTTGGATCCATGAGTTATTTCCTTAGTGTATGAACCATCCGTGGAGCATTTTAAATCGATCTCTTCACTGAGCCGAAGGAGGCAAGCCATCGGCGAGACCGCGCAATTAAAGTATACATTCAACCCATACGATGGGTTAACCGGTCATGACGAGAGGGTCCGCATGGATTGCTACCTACTCGAACGTTCCTCGGTCATGAATGTGATCCGGTTAAATCCTGTCAGACGTGCAGCCTCCATCACCGTGATCACGGACTGATGTGTGGCGCTGGCATCTGCATTGATGATGATGATGGGGTCACTCTGATCACCTGCAGCCACGCGTAACTCCCCGCTGAGTGACTCGGTATTAGAGAATTTAATAGGGGTCCGATTGATCGTATACCCCCCCGTCGCGCTGATCGAGATATTGATGGTGTTCGGACGATCGGACGACTTCTCTGCATTCGCTTGGGGGAGAATGATCTCCATCTCGGAAAATTTCGAGTAGGTGGTCGTGATCATGAGAAATATCAGGACCACCAGTAACACATCAATCATCGGGATTAGATTTATTTCCGGATCCTCTTTCGGGCGTCCTCTCTGGAAGTTCATGAAGTGATTCAGCCGTTCATGGGGGGAGCATTCATCATCAGGAGGCTATCTCGGATTAAATCTTGCGATCGCCGTGAACCGTCTCAACCAATCTCAGAGCCTGTAACTCCATCTCAATCACCAGGGAATCGACCTTGGAACGGAAGTGCCGGTAGAAGATCATGCTCGGGATCGCGACCAGGATACCGAATGCAGCGTTATAAAGCGCCACAGAGATCCCATGAGCGAGTTGGGCGGGATTCCCACCCCCACCGGTCGGTGAGTTTGAGCCGAATATCTCGATCATCCCGACCAGCGTTCCGAACAGTCCCATCAATGGGCTGAGTGATGCGATGGTGCCGAGTGTCGTGAGATATCGGTCCAGATCATGGGCAACCGCTCGCCCCTCCTCCTCGATCGATTCCTTCATAATCTCTCGAGTACTTCGGTCATTCTTCAGTCCTGATGCAAGGATTTTTCCGAGAGGTGAGTTCTGCCGAAGACGTGACAGCATCTCCATACTCACACCACTCTTACGGTACTCCTGGATCACCCTCGGGAGGAGGTCTCTCGGAGTGACCACGCTCGGACGTAACGCCCAGAGTCTTTCGCAGATAATACCGAATGCGACGATGGAGGCAAAAATAATCGGCCAGACCGGCCATCCGGCCGCTTGAATCAGAGCGAACATTCAACAATCTCCTTGTGAGCGCGGTCGCTAAATCAGATTCGTAATGTATCTTGCCACTGCCTTTTCAGCAAGGTTGAGGGATATTTACGTTTAAAAACAAGATAACTTTATTATCAACGTTTTCTGTGGATAAGTTTGTGGGTAAGACTCAGACGATCGCGTTAACTCCATCTCATGTAAGAAGAATTCCTGAATCGTTCAATTCTTGAACTCAATTAAATCCCATATTAAACATATGCTTGCAATAATACCTATAGCCCGCGCGGGTTTCAGCTCGAGGATGATGCAATCATCGTAACAGATGTGGATTAATGTAGAATGTCAAGATGAATTTTCTTCAAGAACAGGAGTCCTCACGATCGGTATTGAGCGTGAGTCAATTAAACCATCGCGCCAAGGAGTTGCTCGAACAATCTCTTCCATTGCTTTGGGTCTGTGGCGAGATTTCTAACTTCAAGTGTTACGGATCTGGGCATTGGTACTTCTCGCTCAAGGATGAGAATGCCCAGGTCAGGTGCGTCATGTTTCGGCATAAGAACCAGTACCTCGATTGGCAACCCAAAGACGGAATGCAGGTCGAGCTGCGTGCGCTGGTCACCCTATACGAAGCACGTGGCGACTTCCAGTTGGGTGTTGAGACTGTCCGGCGGGCAGGATTTGGAGCACTCTTCGAGACATTTGAGCGTCTCAAGGCGAGCCTCGGCAAGGAGGGCCTGTTCGACCCCCTCCGTAAGAAAAAACTGCCGACCTTCCCACGCAGAATCGGGATCATCACATCACCCGCAGCAGCTGCACTGCAAGATGTGTTGACCACTCTTAACCGTCGCATGCCGTCCATCCCTGTGATCATCTACCCAACGCCAGTTCAGGGAGCGGGATCCCCCCTCAAGATCGCAGAATCGATACAGACAGCATCAGACCGTGACGAGTGTGACACACTGATACTATGCAGGGGTGGAGGCAGTATCGAGGATCTCTGGTCATTTAATGAGGAGGTCGTTGCTCGCGCGATCGCATCATGCAACATTCCGATCATCTGCGGTGTTGGGCATGAAACCGATTTCACCATCGCAGACTTTGTGGCCGATGCACGAGCACCCACCCCAACCGGTGCCGCCCAGATCGCATGCCCGGACCGTGAGGACTTGTTACAACACACATTAAGTTTAGGTGGACGTGTACAGAGGGTGATCCACCGAGGGATCGAGAGGATGATGCAAGAGACCGATATACTTGCTCGCCGTCTGATCCACCCGGGTGAGCAGATTCGTAACCAATTCATCCACCTTCAGCACTTACAAGAACGTCTGACCGGCTCCTGGAAACTGTCCTCAGAGGGAAGTCGTTGGCATCTTCGAGAGATCGCCCAGCGTTTTACGGCATCACGCCCTGACATCTCACGATTGGTCGATCATCAGAACGAATTGAGTCTCCGATTAAAACGGTCGGTCTCACACCGCGATGAGTCTCTCACGATGATTCTGAACCGTCTTCAATCCCATCTCTCACACCTGAACCCACAATCTGTTCTGGAACGAGGGTACAGCATCACACATTCAAGGGATGGCACGGTTCTGCGTGATAGCGATCAGGCCCAGGCCGGTGACCCGATCAAGATCACGCTCAACCGGGGTTGGGTCGAGTCGATCATCTCAGACACCGGCAAATAGATCTGCCGGATTCATCGGCGCAACCCTGATAAAATTGCGGCCGGTGTCACCCCCCCACCCAAGACCCGTTTAAACGGCTCAGAATGACTCACCCCATCACCTGACAGACCCATCATCAATACCTCAAAACGAATCAAATATACCGAATCCACTCACTAAGGAAACACCATGCCAAGAACCTTTCTCACGATCGGATCCATCAATGCACTACTCTGCGTCGCGTTCGGCGCATTCGGCGCACATGGATTGAAGCAAAGACTCTCGACCGATATGCTGGCAGTCTATCAGACCGGTGTTCAGTACCACTTCTACCATTCCTTGGGATTGATCCTGATCGGACTGGTCCTGTTTCATCTCCCCAAGTCCAAGCATCTCGTGATATCGGGTTGGTTGATGGTGGCTGGGATCGTACTCTTCTCGGTCAGCCTCTACGCACTCAGCCTGACCGGGATACGGGGCCTTGGGATGGTGACCCCGTTCGGGGGTCTGGCATTTCTGAGTGCATGGGGTTTATTCGCTTATGGGGTATCAACTGCAAAATAAAAAATTCTCGATGAGTGATTCATCTGTCCCCATCCCCATCATGAGCCAACACCATTTTTTTGCACCCTGTCCTCGCGGACTCGAGCCCGTACTCGTCAAGGAGTTGGAACAGATCGGTGCATCTTCCATACAGTCGGCCGATGGGGGGGTTAAGTTTCAGGGTGATTGGATGACCTGCTACCGAACCAATCTCCAGAGTCGTATCGCGAGCCGAGTCCTGTGGCAGATCGCATCACAACCCTACCGGAGTGAGGAGGACATTTATAAGGCTACACACAGACTACCTTGGACCGATTGGTTCAGACCGTCTCTGACAGTCCGTGTCAATGTTGCCGCGATCAAGTGCCCACTCCGGAGTCTAGATTTTGTCACACTCAAGATTAAGGATGCACTCTGCGATAAGTTCCGTGATTCCACCGGCACTCGCCCGAGTATTAACACCTCACAACCCGATATCCGGATACATGCATTCCTGGATGCTCATCGTTTCACACTCTACCTAGACACCTCGGGTGACGCCCTATTCAAGAGGGGTCTCAGGAAGGCCACAGGAGAAGCCCCACTCAGAGAGAATCTGGCAGCGGGGATCCTTCATCTCTCCGGATGGAGTCCCGGAATTCCACTACTCGACCCGATGTGCGGGAGCGGGACATTCCTCCTTGAGGCGGCTCAGATGGCACTGAACATCGCCCCAGGATCCAATCGCAGTTTTGCTTTCGAGAGGTTCAATCATTTCGACCCGAAGGGGTGGATTCGCTTAAAGAAGGAGGCCTCTGATCAAGAGAAACCGCATACCCCTCAACCGATATTCGGCAGCGATCTGTATGGGGATGCACTGTCAGATGCACGTACCAATCTTGTTGCAGCAGGTCTCTCAGATCTAGTCAGCCTGAAGCAGGCTAACTTTGCAGAACTGTCCTCACCTACACCGAACGGGGTACTGGTGACCAACCCACCCTACGGGGTCCGGATCGGGGATCAACAACAACTTGAAGATCTGTACCCATTACTCGGTGACACCTTAAAGAAAAGATTCGCAGGATGGAATGCATACATCCTGACCGCTGACCCAATGCTACCCAAACTCATCCGCCTGACCGCATCACGGAGGACACCTCTATTCAATGGCGCTCTCGAGTGCCGTTTGCTCGAGTATAAGATGGTCTTAGGAGGACTGAGGAAGGTCCGACCGGGGGATGACACAAAAAGTCCTGAGAGGCCCCAAGATGATGCCCCCCTTTAAACGATGAGCCCATTCATCAGGATCATCCTCCTGACAATCTTTCTGATCTGTGCAGGGTCCCTCATCTATGCGGTCTACCTGCAACTGATTGATCACCTCCTACCATGCCCCCTGTGCGTTGCTCAGAGGCTCTCCTACTGGGTGATCGGGTTGACCGCGATGATAGCCGTAGCACACAACCCCAGACCCCTTGGAAGGCGCCTCTACAGCGGAGTGATGATGATCGTGGCCCTAGCGGGGGGAGGGGTTGCGGCACGACACTCGTGGCTCATCCGTTATCCTGAGTCATTCGAGTGCGGGATCAGTCCTGAGGAGAAACTCTTGAACAGCCTCCCGATCGCACGATGGTGGCCTACCATGTTCGAGGCGAATGGAGGCTGCTCAGAATCCTCGTGGGAGTTGATGTCACTCACCCTTCCAGACTGGTCTGCAATCCTGTTCGTCCTACTGGCAACACTCTCTGGGTATACCCTCCTCACCCGTCAAAGATGAGCCCAAGATAGTGACTCCCGGTCTTATTTAGAATGCCGATCTAAGAATAATCGACCCACTCACCACTTGAAAAAATGAACTTGCAACCCAATAATGCATCTTACTTGACTGTCATTAACACGCTTTAAAGGAGCACACAACGATGAAACGCATCTTCCTATTCATGGTCACCAATCTGGCGATACTGGTCGTTTTAAGTATCACACTCAGAATACTCGGTGTTGACCGTATCCTCGACGCTGAGGGGAGTGGACTGGACTTTAATTCACTCCTCATCATGTCCGCGGTGATTGGTTTTGGAGGTTCATTAGTCTCACTGGCCATATCCAAGTGGAGTGCTAAGAGGATGGTCGGTGCAGTCGTGATCGAGCACCCATCAGATCCAACCGAGAGGTGGTTGATCGAGACCGTTCAGAGACAAGCGCAGATGGCCGGTATTGGGATGCCAGAGGTGGCCATCTTTGACACGCCCGAGGTCAATGCCTTCGCAACCGGGATGAGCCGCAACAATGCTCTTGTCGCGGTGAGTAGCGGACTCCTCCAGAGTATGCACAAGGATGAGATCGAGGCCGTCCTGGCACACGAGATCACTCATGTCGCGAATGGCGATATGGTGACACTGGCACTGATACAGGGGGTGGTCAATACATTCGTCATCTTCCTATCACGGATCATTGGGCATACCGTGGACAGAGTGGTATTTAAGACCGAGCGAGGTCATGGACCGGCATTCCTGATTACCAGCATCGTTGCACAGATGGTGCTTGGTGTTTTGGCCAGCATGATCGTGATGTGGTTTAGCCGTCAGCGCGAATTTAGAGCAGATGCCGGTGGCGCAAGTCTGGCCGGTCGCAATAAGATGATCTCAGCACTCGAGCGCCTTAAGAAGCAGCATGAGCCGTCCCAACTTCCGGACAAGATGGCCGCATTCGGCATCTCTGGGAAGAGTGACGGGATCAAGGCCCTCTTCATGTCACACCCCCCTCTCGAGGTTCGTATCGCAGCACTCAGAGAGTTATCCTGATAGAGGAGTCTCACCACAAAAGAGAAAGGCCCTTCACATCCTGTGAAGGGCCTTTCTCTTTCTAACCGGTCCAACTGGAAGGGTATGGATGACCTTACTTCTGGCCCCCTTACTTCCTCTCAACCACGGTCACGCTGGAACTAGCAGGTCCATTCACCTTAGACTCACTGAGTAGGTCCTCGTCGGCATTACGGACTGCCGGTGTGCCGTCGAATATCAGGCTACGACGACGCTGAAGATACGCATCCCTCAAGAATTCATATTTATCCAGTGCAGCATCCTCCAGTGTCTTATCGGTATCGAGCAGTGCAGCTCTGATATCGGTCAGTTTCACTGAATTGACGATCGGTCCGATGTAGGGGGCGATGAAGAAGACCCCTGTCACCGACGGATCGAGTGCAGAGTCAACGAGCAATGCACCTGCATCCCTCATCGTGCTCGGCCCGAGTAATGGAATCATCACATAAGGTCCGCTCGGGACACCATAAAATCCAAGCGTCTGACCGAAGTCTTCATTCTTCTTATCCATCCCCATATCACTCGCCACATCAAGCATCCCCCCAAGGCCGATGGTGGAATTGACCACTAAACGTCCACCGCTCGTGGCTGCATTAGCGAACTTGAGCTGGAGAAGACTGTTAACAGTCACGCCAATATCACCGAAGTTGGAACGTATATTCGTAAACATGGAACGGACTGGGCCCGGTACCGCTACCTTGTA
The DNA here is from genome assembly GCA_947471695.1 of Nitrosomonadaceae bacterium. Classification (GTDB taxonomy): domain Bacteria; phylum Pseudomonadota; class Gammaproteobacteria; order Burkholderiales; family Nitrosomonadaceae; genus VFJL01. The sequence continues at coordinate 14,114 of CANIWY010000008.1, read as the reverse complement.
TCCCCTCGCGACCGGCGCCATGACATTACTGTCGAGCATCTCATTGAACTTGAATACAGACCTGTTGAGCTTCTCGTAGGGATCTTGCTTAGCAAATTCGACGGGCTCTGGCTCCTTCTTGATCGAGGCACAACCGGTGAGAGCTAGTCCCAACACCAATACAGCAGATAGATTGAGTGTAACGGAGCGGTTCATATTCAGAATATTCCAATGAGTTGATATAGTCGAAGTTCAAAATATTGCCACAAATTTACCCCAGACTCAACCTCCATGAGTGATGAGAATACCCCCACCGGCGTTATTCCATCCCACGCCTGGAAAAGTCTCTCAAACGAAAGCCCAGTATCCAGAGCGTCACGAAGTAGCAGAATGCGCCCATCACGATGGTCCCGGTTAAGAGGAGTGCTCGATCGATCGGGGATCGGGTCAGCCAGGATGAATCACTCCCAGCAGTAAACCAGAGTGACAGACCCATCACCGCCAGCGCCAGTATGACCTTCATCAAGAAGACACTCCAACCCGGCTGTGGCTGGTAGATCTGGTGGTGCCGTAACTTATAGTACAAGAGACCGGCGTTGAGGCATGCACCAAGACCGATGGCAAGCGCTAACCCGGTATGACGGAGCGGGATGATGAACGCGATATTCATGAGCTGGGTGGAGGCGAGTGTGATGAGTGCGATCTTCACCGGCGTCTTAATATTCTGACGCGCATAAAAACCCGGCGCCAGAACCTTCACCAGTATCAGACCCAACAGACCGATGCTGTATGCGACCAGTGCATCACGGGTCATCCAGACATCATTGGCAGAGAACTCTCCATGATAGAAGAGAGTCGAGATCAGGGGTGCAGACAGAATGGCCAGTCCCAATGCCGCTGGGAGGGTCAGCAGAATAGTCAGACGGAGCCCCCAGTCGAGTAGACGTGAGTACTCCTCGACCGAGTTATCGACATAATGACGAGACAGTGAGGGTAATAGAACCGTCCCGAGTGCCACCCCCAACAGACCTGCCGGGAACTCCATCAGACGGTCAGCATAGTAGAGCCATGAGACGCTCCCGGTGATGAGGAAGGACGCGAAGATGGTATTGATGAGTAGACTGATCTGACCGACCGAGACGCCGAATATGGCGGGTCCCATCTGCTTCATGACCCTCCATGCACCCGTCTCACCGAACTTCACTCTGAGACGGGGCATCATCTTGATCCGGATCAGGAATGGGATTTGGAAGGCCAACTGCAAGAGCCCCCCAATGAATACCGCCCATGCAAGGGACATGACCGGTTGATCCATCAATGGTGCAAGCCATAACGCACAACCGATGAATGACAGATTCAGGAATGCAGGTGTGACCGCTGGAACAGAGAATTTACCGTAGGTATTGAGTATTCCACCGGCCAGTGCGACCAGTGAAATGAAGAGGATGTATGGGAATGTGATCCTCAGGAGATCGACCGTGAGCTGGAACTTCTGAGGGTCTGCAGAAAACCCAGGGGCACTCAGGTAGATGATCCAGGGGGATGCCAATACCCCGACCAGCGTCACCACAAAGAGCGCGATCGTAAGGAGTGTCGTTACATGATCAACCAATTCCCTCGTCTCAGATTCTGTTCGGGTATTCTTATATTCCGACAGGATCGGGACAAATGCCTGAGAGAATGCCCCTTCCGCGAAGATCCGTCTCAATAGATTGGGGATGCGGAATGCAACGAAGAATGCATCGGTTGCCATACCGACCCCAAAAATACGCGCGATCAGTACATCCCTCACGAATCCAAGAATGCGTGACACCAGTGTCATGCCGCTGACGGTCGCGAGTGTTCTCAGAAGATTCATGGTGGGATATGTTACGCTGAATAGTCTTGCAGTTCAGATGAATAGGGATTGAGATCATCACCCCCCACGAATTCTCTCCAGGATATGGGGATGGATGGTCCGTGATCGGAGCATTATTTTCCCTTGCAGAATCCCCTGATTAAACGTAGAATCCGCGTCTTATCCGTAACCCTCGAATGAATTAAGGAATCTTCATGGCCAATAGTGCCCAAGCCAGAAAGCGTGCAAGACAGACCATTAAGCAGCGTGATCATAATACCAGCCTGCGTTCAGAGTTACGGACCGCGATCAAGCACATCAGGAAATCGGTCGAGGCCGGTGACAAGGCTGCAGCACAGGCCGTGTACAAGTCATCCATCAGCACACTCGACTCGATCGCTGATAAGCATATCATTCACAAGAATAAGGCATCACGTCACAAGAGCCGTCTGTCAGCAGCCATCAAGGCAATGGCCTGATACAGGTTCAGATGCGCCCAAAGAGCCCGGACATGTCCGGGCTTTTTTGTTTCTATCTGCACCCACCCTCAACGAGGAAAAAGGCTTGAAAAAGTTGGCTAAATAAGTAAAGATGGATAGAGTACAACAAACCATTCACGGCGGCTGATGCTGCCGTATTTCATTCTGGCTCTAGAAAAAATTTGGGTCCCCCGAACATGTCAAATCTGATGAATACCTATACCCCTCTACCGGTCACCTTTGTAAGGGGAGAGGGTGTCTGGTTATGGGATGATCAGGGCAAGCGCTATCTCGACGCGCTGGCAGGTGTTGCGGTCTGTGGCCTGGGTCACTGTCATCCGGATTTAGTTAAGGAGATCTGCGACCAAGCGGGTCAACTGATCCATACCTCGAACCTCTACCATATCGGTAAGCAAGAGCAACTGGCCACCAAGCTATCACACCTTTCAGGGATGGATAATGCATTCTTCTGTAACTCGGGTGCAGAGGCGAATGAGGCCGCAATCAAGCTTGCAAGGCTCTATGGCCACAATAAGGGGGTCGACCTCCCGACCATCGTTGTGATGGAGAGGTCCTTCCACGGACGTACCATGGCGACCCTGACCGCGAGCGGTAACCGTAAGGTCCAGGCCGGGTTTGAACCCCTCCTGACAGGGTTCGCGAGGGTCCCCTATAATGACCTTGAAGCGGTCACTCAGGTTGCAGTCCACAATAAGAATATCGTCGCCATCCTGGTTGAGCCGTATCAGGGTGAGGGTGGTGTCAATGTGCCACAGGCACATTATCTGCAAGGTCTGAGACATCTATGCGATCAGAATGGTTGGCTACTGATGTTAGATGAGGTTCAGTGCGGGATCGGTCGGAGCGGAAAGTGGTTCGCGTTCCAACACAGCGGAATACACCCTGATGTGATGACTTTAGCCAAGGGTCTGGGATCTGGGATCGCGATCGGTGCATGCCTTGCAAAGGGGATCGCATCAGAAGTCTTTAAGCCGGGTAATCATGCATCCACCTTCGGTGGCAATCCAATCGCATCGACAGCAGCATTGACCACACTCAATATCATCGAGAGGGATGACCTGATCCGTAATGCGTTCGAGTTGGGTGATTATATCCGTGGCTCCTTTAAATCCGAGCTCTCAGGTATAGAGGGGGTTAAAGAGATCCGGGGTCAGGGACTGATGATCGGGATCGAGCTCTCAAGGCCCTGCGGTGAACTGGTCAGGGAGGCACTCTCTCAGGGACTTCTGATTAATGTCACATCAGACAAAGTGGTCAGACTCCTACCACCCCTGGTGATGCAACGTCAGGAGGCCGATCTGGTGATCTCCTCTGTATCGAAATTGATCAAGGATTTTCTGATCAAGTGATAGGATCGACCCCTCCAAACGAGACTGATAAACCACCCCCAACAGATTCGAATCTAACCCCAAAATGACCGACAACGGTATGCAGATCAAACACTTTTTACAGTTTAATGACTTCACACGAGAGGATTTCGAACACCTCTTCGAGCGTGCACGATGGATCAAGCACGAGTTCCAACAGTACCGACGGTACTGGCCCTTGGAGGACCGAACACTTGCGATGATCTTTGACAAGCACTCTACCCGGACAAGGCTCTCGTTCGAGGCTGGGATGCATCAGCTTGGGGGTGCTGCGATCTATCTGTCCACCCGTGACACCCAGCTCGGCCGTGGTGAGCCGGTTGAGGATGCTGCACGTGTCATCTCGAGGATGGTCGATATCGTCATGATCAGAACCTATGAGCACGAGATCATTGAGCGTTTCGCAGCACACTCGAGGGTTCCCGTGATTAACGGACTGACCGATGAGTATCATCCATGCCAGATCATGGGGGATATTTTCACCTTCATCGAGCACCGTGGCAGCATCACCGGCAAGACGGTCGCATGGATCGGGGACTCTAACAATGTCTGTAATACCTGGCTACAGGCGGCAGAGGTATTTGATTTTAATGTCCATGTCTCAACACCCCCAGGATATGAGGTCGAGCCAGAGCGTGCAGGTCTGTATGGAACAGACCACTATGAAGAGTTCACAGACCCACACGATGCTGTAAGGGATGCAGACCTTGTCACGACCGATGTCTGGACCAGTATGGGTTTTGAGGATGAGACCGAGGAACGTAAGAAGGACTTTGCGGACTTTAGGGTTGATTCAGAGATGATGTCTTGTACCAAGAAGGAGACACTCTTCATGCACTGCCTGCCCGCACACCGGGGTGAGGAGGTCGAGGCTGAGGTGATCGATGGGCCACAGTCAGTGGTCTGGGAGGAGGCTGAGAACCGACTCCATACCCAAAAGGCTCTGATGGAGTATCTACTTCTGGGAAAGATTAATAGCTAAGGGCTTTGACATGAAAAAAACTAAAAAAACTGGTCTGAATGAAGTGAACAAGGTTGTCCTTGCATTCTCGGGAGGTCTCGACACATCAGTCATCCTGAAATGGCTCCAGGATACCTACCGGTGCGAGATCGTGACCTTCACGGCCGACCTCGGTCAGGGTGAGGAGGTCGAGCCTGCACGTGCTAAGGCTAAGAAGCTGGGTGTGAAGGAGATCTACATCGAGGACCTCCGTGAGGAATTCGTTCGTGACTATGTATTCCCCATGTTCCGTGCCAATACTATCTACGAGGGTGAGTACCTCCTTGGGACCAGTATCGCACGACCCCTCATCGCTAAACGCCAGATCGAGATCGCACGCAAGACTCACTCAGATGCAGTCTCTCACGGCGCAACCGGGAAGGGGAATGATCAGGTCCGTTTTGAGCTGGGATACTACGCACTTCAACCCGATATCCGGGTGATCGCACCCTGGCGTGAGTGGGACCTCACATCACGAGAGACACTACTCCAGTATGCAGAAAAGAATGGCATCCCGGTCGAGATGAAGAAGAAGGTCGGGTCCCCCTACAGCATGGACGCGAATCTGCTCCATATCTCGTATGAGGGGAGGATGCTTGAGGACCCCTCTCAGGAACCTGAAGAGTCGATGTGGAGATGGTCCGTCTCACCCGAGAATGCGCCCGACCAAGCCGAGTATCTCGATATCGAGTACAAGCAAGGGGATATCGTTGCACTCAATGGTAAGAAACTCACTCCTGCCGGGGTCCTGACTCGACTTAACCAACTCGGAAATAAACACGGGATCGGACGACTCGACCTGGTCGAGAACCGTTATGTCGGGATGAAGTCTCGTGGATGCTACGAGACCCCTGGTGGGACCATCATGATGAGGGCACACAGAGCGATCGAGTCGATCACTCTTGACCGTGAGGTGGCACACCTGAAGGATGACCTGATGCCTCGTTATGCATCACTCATCTACAATGGATACTGGTGGAGCCCTGAGCGCAAGATGATGCAACTCATGATCGATAGCTCTCAGTCACAGGTTAATGGTTGGGTACGTGTGAAACTGTACAAGGGGAATGTCATTGTGGTCGGTCGCGACTCTAAGAGTGACTCCCTCTTTGACCCCCATGTGGCCACTTTTGAGGATGATGGTGGTGCGTATAACCAGATGGATGCGGCCGGTTTCATTAAATTGAATGCGCTCAGGATGAGGATCGCTGCGAACCTGAAGGGTAAGAAGTAGCATCTGTGATGGTCTGGAGGGGCTGAACGTTCAATCGTCTTTTTAAAGTGGGGGTGATTCAATTGCCGACATTCGATATCGTGTCAGAGGTGGACAAACAAGAGATCAGGAATGCGCTCGACCAGGTAAATAAGGAGGTCAGTACACGGTTTGATTTTAAAGGTTCGGACTCTCGTGTTGAGCAGTCAGAATACCTCCTCACGGTCTTCGCGGATGATGAATTCAAGTTAAGCCAAGTGCTGGATATTCTGATGGCAAAGCTCGCGAAGAGGGGTGTGGATGTCAGATGCCTGGACCGGGGTGAGGTCGAGAAGGTGAGCGGTAATAAGGTCAAGCAGCAGGTCACGGTCAAGACCGGTCTTGAAACAGAACTTGCCAAGAAGATCATCAGACTCATCAAGGACAGTAAAATGAAGGTCCAGGGGAGTATTCAGGGGGACTCTGTCCGTATCTCAGGGGCAAAGAGAGATAACCTGCAAGAGGCGATCCAGCTGATTAAAAAATCCATCATAGAGTTCCCACTGCAGTTCCAGAATTTTAGAGACTAGAACGCCCGTAGAGACCGAAGCCAATCGTCAGTCTTGACTCATGGGACAAGACCCGATATCCACTTCTGATAGACCCCTTGAGCGATTCCGTTAAGGGTTGAGACCCTCTTGATGAGATCTTGGCACATTGCTTGAGAGGACTGTACCGGGGGCCCTACCCCATCAACCTCCTCCCCACTCCCCATCTCAGACCAGTTCATGACCATCTCCTGAGTCATCTCGATATGGCACTGCATCGCAAGATGCTTACCCATTGAGAATGCCTGGTTCTGACAGTACCGGCTCGAGAGGAGGTGTACCGCACCCTCTGGCAGGGTAAAGAACTCCCCATGCCAATGAAATACATCGAAGATAGATCGATCACCAAACCATTCACGGGCGGTGTTATTGTCCGATCGACTGACCTCACCCCAACCGAACTCCTTAATCTCCGCCCGTGCAACCGATCCACCGAATGCCTTTGACATCAACTGACCTCCGAGGCAGTGACCCATCACCGGGAGATTAGCCCGGTCGGCATCTAGAATAAGCTTAATGGCAGGATCAATCCATGGGAGATCATCATTCACACTCATGGGACCCCCCATGAATACCAGACCACTGAATGGGCTGATGCTGATTGGGATCTCATCACCAGAATCAATACGGATTAATTGCCAGGGGATACCCTGACCCTCGAGAAATTCGGACAGATAACCCGGTCCCTCGATCGGTGAGCTCCTAAAGATGGCAACAGGCTTCATGAAGATCCCCTCACTCTATTAATGGCTATACAGCAATTGCGGTATTAAATCGCTTGTCCTGGATCCTGGGATATGAGGCCTCTCGTACCGCATCAGGATATCGTGATAGACCCTGACAGATTCTGCCAGGATCACGGCCTCCCCCCCACGCGCATATCCATGCTTCAGCCCTTCAAAGTACTGACTATGACTCAGAAGCGGAAGAGCCCTCCTCAGATCGACCCATGAGTCTGGGTTGAGTCCCATCCTTTGGGAGAGGATACGAGCATCCTCCAGATGACCATAACCCAGGTTATAAGCGGCCAGTGCGATCCAGGTCCGGTCCGGTTCAGCGATACGGTCCGGTAGCTTTTCTTTTAAGAGGAGCAGATAACGGGCCCCAGCGAGGATGCTCTGACGTGCATCAAGACGGTCCTTCACATTCATCCTGTCAGCAGTCACCTCGGTCAGCATCATGATCCCACGTACATTGGTCGGCGAAGTGGCCAACCGGTCCCAGTGTGACTCCTTGTAGGCCAGTGCCGCAATCAACCGCCAGTCGATACCGGTCAATTCCTCTGACTGATGAAAGTGATCACGAAGATTGGGTAAGACCGTTCTCATCTTCTTCAGAATACCGCCCACATCCATCTGATCTAAACGGTGGACATGCCCATAATGCCGATCGATCAGTCTCTTGAGTGTCCCATCCTGATCGATCCGTTTAAAGAATTGATTCGCCTTCTCAACCAACTGAGGGTCCGACCCGGGTGAGAATGACCACGCCTTACCGGTCTCGCTCCCCAGGTTAAAGGCGGTCGCCAGATTAGGATAAAAGTTCTTCGCGAGATTGATCTGTGTTGAGTCAGAGACGGCGTAATCGATCTTGCCCTCTGACAGTCTCTCGAGCGTCTCATCGGATGGGTTCTCCACCTCGACCCATTTTAAGTTTGGGCTCTTCAATTGAAGATCCATCATGAGTTCTGAGTGCGATCCCCCGGACGAGAGTTCGATACTCGATCCGACAATGTCCATGATGCTTCGAGGCTTGGGGTAGTCTGTGTTGTAGACCAGCTGGCTCTGTGAGTGCTGATAGACCGGACCAAAGACTGTACCCTCAGAATGGCGATCACTCACACTCAGTCCGGTAGCAAAGTGGCCCTCAGAGGATTGAAGTGCGAAGAGTGCATGGCTGATCCCTGGCATGACTTTAAAGGTGACGCCAAGACCTAATTCCTTTGCAAACTCGTTCACCAGATCAAACTCAAGTCCTGCAGGAATGCCGTCCGAGTCCTCGTAGTAACTACCCGGACTATTGACCGTAATGACGACCAACTGGTCCGACCTGAGTCTCTCCGGGACCGGCTTGTCATGCAGATCACAAGACCCGATTAGGAGCATGCAGATTGCGATTACCGGCAATTGAATTGTGGTATGCATGTCATCGTATTGAGGAGGATACGAATGCATTCTGACATGTTTTTGCAACGAACAATCAACCGATAAGCTGGTAAGATAGCCCTCCTAAAATTGGAGAGGTACCGAAGTGGCCATAACGGCGCTGACTCGAAATCAGATGGTCAGGGTAACCTGGCACGTGGGTTCGAATCCCACCCTCTCCGCCAATTCAACATTCAAACTCATCCATCCCCAATAGTCTCACGAACGGGAGATAGAGTGATCAATGACATCTATTCGATCAGATCAAGTCTCGGCACCTCTTTACACCCGATTGTTTATCGGCACTCCCGGTACCTCTTTAGGCGCGTATACGATGGTGATGTTTTCCCTTGGAATGGGGACTCCGTTCGATAATCTCATGGATACATCCAGGGATGAAATCGGTCTGGTCATGGATCAGAATTAAATTCGACCCAAAATGAACTTTACCGAGTGTAGCCACTCATACCCTTGCCACAGGGTTACCTCCCTTTCCACTGTGGTCGGGGCTGGCGAGTGTTCATTCCTTACCATCCCCCACCTATTCCCGACCCGGTCTCTCTTCCTGGTCAAGTAAAAACCCTCTCAAAACTCCAGACCAGTACTGTACCCACCACACTTCCATCAGCCACCCACCCCATTCAATTTAAAATTGATACTGCAAAAAATAAACTGATCTGGATGGAAAGTGACAAGGCTTGGGTTCAGATATGAAGCACTTCCAAGAAACCTTGATTCATCGCTTTGGTGGCGAGTCCGAGATCCGCCACCGACACCGAGGGCTTATTCCTAGCCGGAATTGGGATGGTGGGATTCAAAGCACCGCATCGGATGAATGGACAATCTGAATTAAAGGTAATTCTGAATGACAAGAGGGGGCTTCAGCCCCTATTTTTTATTCGGATTCATCGTGCGTGACGCACTCTCTATAGCAACGGACCCACTCCAATACCCATCTGATTCTGGTCAGGATCGATGAATCATTTCTTCTAGATCAAGTAGTAGATTCACCCCTTCACTGGTTCAGTCATCGCAGCACATTTCTCTCATAGAGATATATCGAGTTATCCCATGACGGATGGACCCTCGAGATTTAGAGTGATCGTAATTTCTTTGGGTCAATGGACCAGAAGGAATTGGGGGAAATCCGATCTGATGTATTTCTACAAAAGGAATTATTTACATGAAGATATCAATTGTAACGACGATCATCGTTGGGCTTCTGGTCTGGGTTCTTGCATTCCTTAATGGATTTTATCTCCAGTTTTCGCAAGACGGGACAATCTTAAAATAAGATCATTCAGAAATACTCATGGGGGTTATTTTGAAAATATCTGACTCGAAAAAAATATTTTTAATGGAACGTGATCAAGACCTCAACCGTCTTGAGGAAGGGATCGATGACGATCTAGAAGTTGATATGGATGAGAGTGTGACCACTCACAATGGTTCAATTACCATCCATGCTGAGAGTTATGGTACTTCTTACCGAGATGATGATGAGGCAGTCTGTAATCACCTCAACCCATACATCCTTGAATAGAGATCAGTCACTCTATAGGTACGTTGCATTGAAAGATCTTGATGGACTCAGAACCATACCCAATGCATCAACCCTCATACACTCAAGGCCCTTTCACGCTTTAAACCTCCCGGAAGGGTGCAATGACCCATCAGGATCAGCTCCGCCCATTGGAACGACTCGATCATGGACTCCGAACGTGCACCCAACGTCAAACTCAACAGATCAGATTCATTCAGTACATTGTATATAAAGACATGATTGACATCTAAGTCATTGTATTTATAATCCCCCTATAAATAGGATACCGGCATCTCATTCGATACTGATTCTGGACCCATCTGATTACAAAGATTTAATACGTTTTTAATTAAAATCATAATAAAATTTAAGCGGTTCCGATAACCCTATCGATAGCGGTTTATATTATGGACACCAGGAGCAAGATCACCACTCACCACGATCTTTCTAACGAAGAAAAGATTAATCGACTATGTGTTTGGATCTCTGAAAATTGCGATGACCCGATCGATTGGGGTCAATTGACGAGAGCGAGTGGACTGCCCCATAACGATCTGATTCATATCTTCAAAGCTCACAAAAAAACAACCCCCATGATTTATGTCCGTCGATGCAGGGAAGCGAAAGCGAATAATCATCAATTCAATCTGCAACTCGATATTCCATCAAGCTGAATCGGCTCATTGCCGGTTATCAATACCGAATACTCAACCCTCTTGAAGTTGTAATAGTCTGCACCACAATGTGAACCGCATCCGGCTGTCACACGCCAACCATCCATGAGGTCGATTGCCCGATCTCTATCGCGACACCCATTAATCCTCTCATTCACCTCACCTTAAATGACCGGTCAGTACGGTCAGATCAGAGCCTCCATGGATCATCTCTACTATCCGACCCGGTGAGAATGCACTACAGACTGATCTATCAGAGTAGATGAATCATCTTATAGAGATAAGTCCTTTCAACTCATGGCGACAGAAGGATCAAAGAATAATATTAAGCATGACCCCTTTCTGAGGATTTTCGATCGATGGAGTCATCGGGACAGCGCTGATCAGCTGTATTGAAAATGGGAGTATTCCATGAAAATTAAACTCGCAATACTGGCAGCGGCAGTGGCATCGGTATTCTCGGTCTCCGCACAGGCAGCCCCGATTTACTCAGACAATTTTGATAGCTACACAGCAGACCAACTGAACTGGGCTCCTCCTGCCCTGAGTGGATGGACGGTCACTGGGGGAGGCACGGTTGATATCATCGGCATTAGTGGATCGTATGACTTTCTGACTGGTAACGGACGTTATGTCGACCTCGATGGATCCAATGGTAACAGCGGGCTCCTCTCACACACTGTCAGCCTATTGGCCGGACAAACCTACAGCCTCTCATTTGACTTGGCTGGCAGCCATCGCGGAAGCTCTGAAACGGTCGATGTGAACTTCGGCACCACCGCGGCAACATTCACCCTCGCAAGTAGCGATGGATTCTCGCTCCATACCATGAACTTCAGCGCCATCAGCACCGGTCTTTATAGCTTCAACTATCAGAATCTTGGGGGTGACAATGTCGGCGCATTACTCGATAACGTTGCAGTCAACTCAGTCCCAGAACCCGAGAGCTACGCCATGTTCATGGCAGGACTTGGAGTGATGGGATTCATCGCACGTCGCCGTAAGAATGGTCAATCTTAATACAAGGTCATTCAGTAAGAATCACGATGAGTCAGGTAAACGTATTAAACGTTATAGCAATCAATTTCATACCCTACGCCCTCAAAGAGACTCATTAGAAATACTTTGCGGCTGAGTGAATTTATAATACTTGGAGAAATAAAAATGAAACTGAAAATGAATAAATTAGTAGCTGCTCTGGTCGCAGCATCTGCGATGAGCATGACCGCAGCGCCGGCATTCGCCAGTGTTGGAGATTCAGCGACCTTTAACTTTGATCTCCCTGCAGCCGCCTCATGGTCGGGTAGCTATCCACTGGTTGCATCATTACTCTTAACCGAAACAGCGACCGGTGTTGATTTTACACTGACTCCAAACTGGTCTAATGCTGGAGATGCAGGGTTTAGCGATAGCTCACATATCGAGAAACTCGATATAGTCTACGATGGTCCGTCGAACGCAACATTCACCTCTCTACTCGGACCGGTCATTGCTGCGGGTGATTTCGAGTATCACTCAGGTTCCAATATGGATGCCGGATACCAGTCTAATGCACATCACATCACGATCGAGTGGAATACCAGTGACAGCAGTGTCAACCTCTTCAACAGCAAATGGGAAAGCAGCAGCTGGAGTGTTAACAGCGTAGGGCTAGACACGGTTGTTCTGGTTAATTTTGCAGACCATTTACATGCCACCCATAGCTCAATACATTTCCCTCAACCGATCGGCGGCATCATTTCGGTGACTGCCTATCATGTTGATGGACTTCACCCAGACACCTCGAACTGGGTCTCGCCCGCACCAGAACCCGAGAGCTATGCCATGTTCATGGCAGGCCTCGGACTGATGGGATTCATCGCACGTCGCAGGAAGAACGAACGGTCCTGATAAGGGGTTGTTCAGTCAGACTTACGGGGGCTTCGGCCCCCGTTTTTATTTGGATCGGATTAATCGGTGTCGAGGGGAAGATAAGACTCATTCTTCTCTGCCCCGCTGTAAACTCCCTCAAGACGATTCAACACCATCTGTAATATTTAGAAGGTATGGGTCACGCTTGCCCAGACGGTCCGGGGGATGCCATTAAAACCAAGTGCCGGTTGGTACCTCTTGTCGAGTAGGTTGTCGATCTGAACCCTCACGGCCGGCCCTTTTTTGATCTGGTATGAGGCACTGAATCCGGCAATCATCATCGCAGGGAGTTTGTGGGTATTCTCGATATCATCGTATCTCACACCCTCCCCCCTTGCGATCGCTTCAGCAGAGAAATTTCCTGAGGAATAACGTAGCACCGTCGTTCCGAATACCTTGGACCTGCGAGCGAGCGTATGGTGGCTTTGAGCATCCTCTGGATTCTGTCCGGTCACATTGGCGCGTACCGTCCAACTCTTTCCGATCGGTTGCACGCCACTAAACTCAACCCCCTCAATCCGCGCATGTGAGATATTCTCCGGTCGATAGAGTGGCCCCGTAAGGATAATGGCATCCTGAATGTTATTAATGAAATAGCCCAGCCGATAGAGGGCTCCATTCTGATCATACGAGATGAATGCCTCATGCATCCGTCCGCGCTCTGGTTTAAGGTTACGATTACCTTCACTCAGTCCATCATATGTAGGGTCCCAAGGGTCAGGGACAAATGGGTAGTACAGATCATTAAAGGTAGGCGCCTTGAATGATGATGAGGTGATTCCCCCTACCCGCCATGACTCTCCCAATTTACGGGCCAGTGAGAATGAGTACGTGTTATATCCACCGAACTGGCTATTGTCATCGTGACGGAGCATTCCCTCTACAACATGCCGACCGGTATTCAATTGAGATCCGATGAATCCTGCGACATTGGTCCGGTTGCTGGTTGTGAATTGGGTGTCACTGGTCACCTTCTGAATCTCATGATCCATCCCGGTGAATATCCTTCCAAGCGTTAATTTCTTCTCTAGCTGTAACGTGGCCTGAAGGGACTGAGTATTAAATACCGCCGGGTAAGCCCCACGCATCGTTGATCGGTCGAGAGAGCCTCCATAGGTGGCCATGATGCTATAACCACGTGGTAATGAATAAATTCCCCTGAGATTCGCCATCGAGATCGACTGTAGATTTACGTCAGTGCTGTTAGGAGAAAGATCCATTGAGCTTCTAACGGCCGAGGTGAGTGCGGTCGCCTCGACCTGTAATTCTGGTGTTATCCAACCACCCGCTTTAGCGACAATTCCCAATCTCTTACGGGGGTCCTTATCAGGATTAAAACCGAAATAATTGCTATTGGTT
>CANIWY010000007.1 GCA_947471695.1 Nitrosomonadaceae bacterium | reverse complement strand
CGTAAATCTGGTATCGTTGCCCGCTGGTGAGCTGCTTATATTTCTTCATCTGTGCTCCTTTTACTTGGTCGTTTAAGTGGCTCCGATATTAACGCAGCTCGCCACCTAAATTCACTTACAAAAGTTGCACTTCAGAGTTGAATCCGCCAGCCGATAATGACCGTTCAAATATAACCTACGAGGGAACATATTCGGCAGGACTCTCGCCGATTCTGCTCAGTTACCGCTATTTGCTATAGTTAGTCCAGCTTTCCGTGACACTGCTTATACTTTTTCCCAGAGCCGCATGGACAAGGGTCATTCCGGCCAACCTTGTTATTTTGTCGAACGAACGGCTGATGCTTCTCCTGTCCGTCCTGCTGCTCACCATCCTCCCCCAACACTTCTTCATAATCTGCGTGGTGGTACTGAACATTAACTGGTGGCCGCGTTGCCTCAGCCACCTCTTCCACTTGCTGCTCACTTCTAATCTGAACCGTCATGAGTATTCTAGTAACCTCAGCCTTGATTCCTTCCAGCATGGTTGTGAATAGGTCAAAAGCCTCGCGCTTATATTCTTGCTTTGGATTCTTCTGCGCATAACCACGCAAATGGATACCCTGGCGCAGATGATCTAGCGCTGCCAAATGCTCTCGCCAATGAGTGTCTAAGCTTTGCAACATTACCGCGCGCTCGTAGTGATGCATGACACTTGCGCCGACCTGCTGGACCTTACTCTGATAATGTTCTCGGACTACCCCCGCAACACGCTCAAGAAGATTCTCTTCATGTAGATCGGGTTCTTTTTTCAACCATTCATGCAGCGGCAAATGTAACTGGTACTCTCCAGTTAAAGCCTTCTCCAATCCCGGTACGTCCCATTGTTCTTCGACGCTTTGTGGCGGTATATAAAGACCGATAAGACTACTTATCACATCCTCACGCATCGCCGTGATGGTCTCTGAAATATCCTCTGACTCCATTAACTCGTTACGCTGCTGGTATATCACCTTGCGCTGATCATTGGCAACGTCATCGTATTCCAGCAATTGTTTGCGCATATCAAAATTACGGGCCTCTACTTTTCGTTGAGCATTCTCAATGGCGCGCGTGACCCACGGGTGCTCGATTGCCTCACCTTCCGGCATATTTAATCGCTGCATAATGTTGGCCACACGATCGGAAGCAAAGATACGCAAGAGAGGGTCTTCCAACGACAGATAGAAGCGACTAGAACCGGGATCACCCTGTCGCCCAGATCGGCCGCGCAATTGGTTATCCACGCGTCGTGATTCATGACGTTCGGTCCCAATAATATGCAACCCTCCCTGCTTTAGCACCTCGTCGTGGAGATTCTGCCACTGTGTTCGCAACTCGGTGATTTGCTTCCCCTTAGATGACTCGTTCAGACTGTCACTTAACTGGATGCGGTCGATCTCCGGTTCTGGGTTGCCACCCAATACAATGTCGGTTCCTCGTCCGGCCATATTGGTGGCGATAGTGACCATTTTAGGACGTCCAGCCTGCGCGACTATTTCTGCTTCGTGTGCATGCTGTTTAGCATTAAGCACTTGATGTGGCAGCTTTTCCTGAGCGAGCAGTCCAGATAATAGTTCATTACTCTCAATTGAAGTTGTACCCACTAAAACTGGCTGACCGCGCTGGTAACAGTCTTTAATGTCTGCAATGATTGCTTGATGCTTCTCGTTTGTAGTGCGGAACACCTGATCCATGCGGTCGTCACGAACCATCGGGCGATGCGTCGGAACAATCACTGTCTCCAACCCATAGATTTGTTGAAATTCATAAGCTTCAGTATCTGCTGTACCCGTCATTCCAGATAGCTTTTGATACATACGGAAATAATTCTGGAATGTTATCGAGGCAAGCGTCTGGTTCTCTTTCTGAATCGGAACACCTTCCTTCGCCTCTACCGCCTGATGCAATCCTTCTGACCAGCGTCTACCGGACATCAGACGCCCCGTAAACTCATCCACGATGATCACTTCATTGTCCTGTACCACGTAGTGCTGATCAAGATGAAATAGCGCATGGGCACGTAGTGCTGCGTATAGATGGTGTACTAGATTGATATTGCTGGGATCGTAGAGATTGGTTCCTGGGAGCAATATCCCAGATTGGGTGAGTAGTTTTTCTACATGCTCAAAACCTGCTTCACTCAGCAAAACTTGTTGCGTCTTTTCATCTACGCTAAAATCGCCCGGACTATCCTCTTTCTCTTGTCGTGCTAGTCTTGGTATTAATGCGTTCATTCGGGTATAAACTTCGCTACCGCCTTCTGCCTGACCTGAAATGATCAAAGGTGTACGTGCCTCGTCAATCAAGATTGAATCGACTTCATCAATGATTGCATAATTCAAGTGACGTTGAACCCGCTCTGCAGGGTGGTTCACCATATTGTCACGCAGATAATCGAAACCGAATTCGTTATTCGTACCGTAAGTAATGTCAGCTGCGTAGGCAGCTTGTTTTGTGCCGTGCTCCATTTGCGAAAGAATCACGCCCACGCTGATGCCAAGGAACCGATAGATCCGTCCCATCCACTCAGCATCTCTCTTTGCCAGATAATCGTTCACAGTTACTAGGTGCACGCCTTTTCCAGCCAATGCATTGAGATACGAAGGCAAAGTCGCCATCAGCGTCTTACCTTCCCCTGTGCGCATCTCCGCAATCTTACCGCTATGTAAAACCATCCCACCTATCAATTGCACACCAAAGTGGCGCATCCCCAGTACCCGCTTGCTAGCCTCGCGTACTACTGCAAACGCTTCTGGTAGCAAGGCATCCAAAGTTTCTCCGTTGGCTATACGACACTTGAACTCATCAGTCTTAGCCCGCAGCTCTGTGTCAGTAAGCGCTGCCAACCCAGGCTCCAGCGCGTTAATCACACCAACCTCTTGGAAATACTGCTTAATTAGCCGATCATTACGGCTGCCAAAGATTTTCTTGAGCAGATTATTCAGCATACATTCCCGATTAATTTTTAATTTAACAGTCTTCCAAAAACAAAGGGGTGAGGTTTTCGGCCTCACCCCCCCAGCAGTTCATCATTTCAACTTATCCAGTTGCTTTCAGGAATCGCGTCGGATTTTGCGGTAGGCCCCTGTGTCTGACTTCAAAGTGAAGGTGTGGCCCGGTAGAACGGCCGGTGCTCCCTACTTCTGCGATCCTCTGCCCCCGTAATACTACTTGACCAGTTTTAACAAGACGCCTAGCCGTATGGGCATATCGACTAACGAGGTCATTGCCGTGGTCAATATCGATCATGTTACCATATTCAGGATGATAGTCCGAGTAGACAACAACACCGCCTGCTGAGGCTATGACTGGCGTCCCTATTTCAGCAATGAAATCAACCCCTTCATGGAAAGCACTTTTCCCTGAAAATGGATCTATTCTCAAACCAAAGCTCGACGTAAACCACCTTGATTCAACCGGAACGAGAGTTGGTAATGTTTTCTTCTTAATTCTGTCATGCAGCAGAAACGTGTCGAGCGCACCCATTTTATCGGTTCGATCACTCAGCGCCAGCGATAACTCATTCATTCTGCTATTAAATTCATCAAATGACATGTCTTGCGCTGGCAGGCTGGAAGCCGCACCCCCTTGTCCAATAGTCTGATTAAACAGAAACTCCTGGGGCTTGATGCCAGATAATTCAGCTAGACGCTCACCCAAGCTATCGAGCCGCAAGAGCTGGGCCTGCATTTGCCCCATTCTGACAGCCATGGCATTCAAACTATCGCGCAGGTATGATTGGTTTTTTTGGTGCTCTTCCTGTTGCACACTCAGAACTAGGGATCGAAGGGATGGACTATTTATCTTATCTGCATAGCGCAAAGATAGATAATTCAACCCCATTACCAGCACTATAATTACGAGTAAGAGAACTCCCGCCAGCAGCGCTAAATGCGTGCCTGTCAGGGTTAGCGTCCTCGCTCTTACCAGGTTACTAGAAACCAGTATTACATTCATCACATTTCCTAAATTCTCGCGCAAATATGACCGCACGCAAGATTGATTTTTACCTAAGTACCCTCGGCACTGCAGATCAGCAAGGCCTAATCACTCAGGCGAGCGAGCTAGCACTGATACAACGAGCATTAACGGAAATTATTCCGCCTCATTTATCAATATACTGCACCGCTGGCAGGATTTCCAAAGGAAATTTGACTCTCTATACGACTAACGGCGCAATTGCAACCAAACTGAAGCAGATTTCACCTTCGCTGCTCTTAAAATTCCAGCAGAAAAGTTTTGAGGTTACTTCAATTCGGATTGCTGTGCAAGCACATAACCCTTTTGCATTTGTTGATAAGAAGACCAATAAAGATTTAATTATCGGACCACTTGGTTTGGAAAACTTGAGTCAACTTGCTGCAGGACTGCCCCCATCCCCACTAAAAACCGCGGTTGAGTCACTACTAAAAAAACAAATTACTCAGACTACATTGCCCCCCCCTACTATCTGATGGAAATACCTTCATATAGCGCAAAGGGGATGTCGCTCTTGCTGCCTATATCAAGCTGCGATATTGTGGGGGCAATGACAGCCAAATGGATTAATTCGAACCCCCTAATTGGGGAAGGATTCGGCCATCGGCAGTTAGACCATAATTAAATGCGATTTCAGTAAATCAATCGGCCTGTTTCCGGAGGAATGCAGGTATATCCAATACATCTACCCCAGACTGCCTCATTGCTTCCACTGTCGCATCGTGCCTTCTGTTGGTGCGTATCGCGGCGGGAATCTCCAGTTCCTTCCAGCCCGCCGCATCTACCAATACTGCATCATCGGTTCCAGTCCTAGTATGGATAATGCTTAAAGGTTTCGGCTGATTACGGCTGACCACCCCACCCAGACCAGTTGCAACCATGGTGACTCTAAGGTTATCTCCCATGCTCTCGTCGATTACGGTGCCAACAATTACTGTTGCATCTTCAGCTGTAAAGTCTTTGATCGTACTCATCACTTCATGAACCTCCCGCATCTTCATCCCCGAACTGGCGGTGATATTCACTAAGACCCCACGCGCCCCAGAGAGGTTCATGTCTTCCAGCAACGGGCTTGATACCGCCTGCTCTGCCGCTGCCCGCGCTCGATCGATACCCGAGGCAAGCGCGGAACCCATCATCGCCACCCCCATTTCCGACATCACCGTCTTCACATCAGCGAAGTCTACATTTACCAGACCGGGACAGTTGATGACCTCTGCTATTCCGGCAACTGCACCATATAAAACATTATTTGCGGCCTTAAATGCATCTAACATACTTACATCTTCTCCCAGCACCATCATCAGCTTATCGTTAGGGATCACTATCAACGAGTCAACATGCTGTGACAGCGCCTCCATTCCAATCTGCGCTGCTTTCAGTCGCTTACCCTCAAATGCAAAGGGCTTTGTCACCACCGCTACAGTAAGAATACCCATTTCCTTAGCTACCTGCGCCACCACGGGTGCGGCACCGGTGCCCGTTCCACCCCCCATGCCGGCAGTAACAAATAGCATATCCGCACCTTCGATCAGTTCAGCGATACGGTCACGGTCTTCTAGAGCCGCTTCCCGACCAATCTCGGGATTTGCCCCCGCGCCCAATCCTTTAGTGATCTCCGACCCTAATTGCAGCAGTGTGCGCGCTTGATTGCGCTTCAATGCCTGGGCATCGGTATTGGCACAAATGAACTCAACACCCTGCACACCGTGCTGAATCATGTGGTCTACAGCATTACCTCCGCAACCACCGACACCGATAACTTTGATAACTGCTTCCTGTGTTTGTGTATCCATGATTTCGAACATTATATTTCTCCTTTTATGAATTAAAAACACCATCTAAAATTATTCTTAAACTTTGAACCTTGAATCTGACAAACTTGATAACGCACATGACACATTCATTTCGCCTCTCATTCCAAACTCCTAAAAGTTTCCCTGAAACCAGCTTCTCATCCTCTCAAGAATCTGTTTCGTCGAGTTGCCCTGTAGCCGACTGTGCTGCTGGCGCTGAATTTGCTCCATACCAGCAACAATCAAGCCGACACCGGTCGAGAATCGCGGTGTACGTACAACTTCCGCCAAACTACCCCGATAAAGTGGCAATCCCAACCGCACTGGCATGTGGAATATTTCCTCACCCAGCTCCACCATCCCTTGCAGTGAACTGCTACCACCCGTAATGACGATCCCGGAAGAAAGCAACTCCTCGAAACCGCTACGACGCAGCTCGCTCTGCACCAGTGAGTAGAGTTCTTCTACCCGCGGCTCAATCACTTCTGCCAATGTCTGCCTTGAAAGCTGGCGCGCACCTCGCTCGCCTACCCCCGATACCTCTACCATTTCATTAGGGTCAGCCATACCTCTCAGAGCGCAACCATAGCTACACTTAATATCCTCTGCATCCTTTGTCGGTGTGCGTAATGCCATTGCAATATCATTGGTGATCTGGTCTCCTGCAATCGGGATTACCGCCGTATGGCGAATTGCACCATTAGTAAATACTGCAATATCAGTAGTTCCTCCGCCTATATCGACTAGGCACACACCCAAATCTTTTTCATCTTCCGACAAAACAGCCATTGCTGATGCCAGTGGTTGCAACACCAAATCGCGCACCTCCAAGCCACAACGACGTACACACTTCATGATGTTCTGAGCTGCCGATACCGCACCCGTGACAATATGCACCTTTACTTCTAGACGTATACCACTCATGCCGATCGGTTCGCGCACATCCTCCTGCCCATCTACAATGAATTCTTGATTGAGGATATGCAGCACCTGCTGATCTGCCGGGATATTTACTGCTTTTGCCGTTTCCATCACTCTTTCAACATCTATGCGCGACACCTCTTTGTCCTTTATCGCCACCGTTCCATGAGAATTAAAGCTCCTGATATGGCTTCCAGCAATTCCTGTGTACACTTCACGAATCTTGCAATTAGCCATCAGTTCTGCTTCTTCTAAAGCTCGCTGAATTGCGTTCACTGTAGTTTCGATATTGACGACCACCCCTTTTTTTAGACCGCGCGAAGGGTGGCTTCCCATGCCAATAATTTCAAATCCACCTTCTGGCTTAACCTCAACGACGATGGCAACGATCTTTGAAGTGCCGATATCGAGGCCAACAATTAGGTTGCGATTTTCATTAACTCTACTCATCTATTTTACGTATCCTTAATCTCAAGCCGCTTTCTTCAGGACTGCCATGAGTTTTTCGTGTTGTTGCGTTTCCTGTGTACGAACAGAGAAACCATTTGAGTAACGTAAATCGACATAAGTCAGATTCCTGTTCAACTGCGCCACGCTGCGGTTGTATGTTGAGACATAACGCAACAACCGCTCCTCCATCCGTTCACGCCCTAACTCAAGCACTGTTCCGCTTTCCAGTTGAATCCTCCAAGCACGCCGAGGCGACAGGGTTAACTGCGCAATATCCTGCTGCAACGGTTGCAGCAATTTACTGAAAGCAATGTATTGAGCCGCCACATCGAAAGAGCTTCCAGTTGGCCCGATGAGTATCGGCAGCTTCTCTTCTTTTCCAATAACCGCTCCGACAAATAGCTCTCCATGAGTATTTACAAATCCCTCCTCACCCCAGCGCGCGACCGCCACATGCTCTTCCAAAGTCACCTCTAAACCTTGTGGCCAATGCCGCCGCAAACTTGCAACTCTCACCCATGGCAACTTCTCGAATGCTTTACGCATTGTGTCTAGATCAATCCTTAGAAAGTTACCTGTAATCTCACTGCGAACTACTTTATCTATTTGCTCCCGAGTCACGTGCTTCAATTCACCATCGCTATAATTAGTGCCACTGATACTCACCTGCTTTAACTGAATCGCTGGTGAGTTCACTACCCACGAGCCAATGCTGTAAGCTGCTGCAAGTGCAGCAACCCCAAATAGCAGATTACCCAATAGATGCAAGGTCTGGTGGTTATCCCACATGAGCTGACTCCAGTATCCTCACTACCAAATCCTCAAATGAGATTCCCGCTGCCTTTGCCGCCATTGGGACGAGACTGTGATCGGTCATTCCGGGCGAAGTGTTTGTCTCTAAAAAATAAGCCTTCCCGAGCTTATCTAGCATTACATCCACCCTTCCCCAGCCCTCACATCCCAAGATCTTGTGTGCCTGTAGAGCTTGCGCTTGAATTTTCTGTTCCTCTCCTACGGACAGTCCGCTTGGACAAAAATAACAGGTGTCATTTGCGAAATACTTGGCTTGATAATCGTACAACCCCCCCGATGTTTCGATCCGTACCAGAGGTAATGAAATCTCTCCAAGAATTGCCGCCGTCAACTCTATTCCTTCGATGAATTGCTCTGCCAATACCACCGCGTCATGCTGTGCGGCCAACTTGTAGGCGGCTGGAAAACTTTCCTCTGTCATCACCTTGCTCAACCCTATTGTCGACCCTTCGCGCGACGGCTTGACGATAAGAGGAAGTCCCAATTCCCTCGTCACCTTGCCGAAATCGCTTTGTGCATCGAGTACGGCATAACGTGGCGTATTAATTCCTGCAGCCTGCCATAGCAGCTTGGTGCGCCACTTGTCCATCGCCAACGCACTCGCCATGACGCCGCTACCGGTATACGGCAACCCCATCAACTCCAGCGCACCTTGCACGGTTCCATCTTCCCCGTATCGCCCATGTAAGGCGATATGTGCTCGTTTGAAATCCTGCCGCAATAGTTCCTCCATTGGCTGTTCGGCAGGGTCAAAAGGGTGCGCGTCCACGTTTTTTCGTCTTAATGCATCCAGCACAGCTTGCCCGCTCCTAAGTGAGATCGCGCGCTCTGCGGAGCGACCACCTAGGAGAACAGCTACTTTACCGAAGTTGTGATTATTCACGACCAAATACTCCTGCTAGATAAGTCAATAATCCCTCTTTTAAATTCATTACCAATCACTTCACTTCACCGATAATTCGCACTTCCTGTATCAACTCCACCCCAGTTCGCTCTTTCACCATTCTGCGGACTGCCACAATTACCATTTCAATATCTAAAGCGGTGGCATTGTCGGCATTAACAATGAAATTAGCATGCTTAGTTGAAACCATTGCACCACCGATGCGAAATCCCTTTAATCCGCATGTCTCGATTAATCTCGCGGCATGATCTTCCGGAGGATTACGGAACACTGAACCGGCATTTGGTAGATTCAATGGTTGGCTTTCGATCCTATAGGAGAGCAGCTCCTTGATCTTCTTGCGCGACGTTGAACTCTCTCCATTCTTTAGTCTGAACCAACCCCCTACAAACCACTCTTCGTCCCCTATACTTCCCAACCCCGGGCGCAATGCCACATGCCGATAATCTATTGTGAAATTCTCAGGGTTATGTACCCGCAACTGACCGGCACGGTTGATAGTTTGAACATGCTCGATAATTTTCCAGGTTTCGCTGCCGTAACAGCCAGCATTCATTGCTAAAGCTCCACCCACTGTCCCAGGTATGCCAGCCAAAAATTCGGCTCCTTCCAGACCATTCACTGCTGCATATCGCGCCAACTTGACACAGGCTACGCCCAACTCTGCATATATCAGCCCTCCATCTGAATCCTGTTGCTCTAAATGCAGCTCTCTCAGCCGTGCATGCGGCAGAATTATCGTGCCGCGTACCCCACCATCACGTACTAGCAGATTGCTGCCCAAACCAACTATATATACTGGCTCCCCTTCCGGTAAAACACGCATGAATTGAATAAGGTCGGCCATATCCTTAGGAATATAAACACGTTGCGCTTCACCCCCTACACGCCATGATGTGTGCCTTCTCATCGATTCATTCATTCGCATCTCGCCGCGCAAGACTTCCCCCACGCTCCCCTTATCAAGCGCGCAAGAGTAATTCTTAAATTTGTTAGGCTCTGTCATATCCATTCATGCATCCCGCACCGCAGTAATGGATGCCGCAACTGCGCCCACCGACCCCGCTCCCATCACCAGGACTACATCGCCATCCTTCACCATTCTCCTGATAACGGCAGGCATCTCATCCACTGTCTCCACATAAATTGGCTCTACCTTTCCTCGTATTCTTACTGCTCGCGCTAATGACCTACTATCGGCAGCCACAATAGGCGCCTCACCCGCGGGATAGACTTCCGTCAATATCAACACGTCAGTAGTTGATAGAACCTTAACAAAGTCCTCAAATACATCGCGCGTACGCGAATACCGATGCGGCTGAAATGCCAGCATTAAACGACGGCCAGGAAACGCTCCGCGCGCAGCCGCAATAGTCGCAGCCATTTCTACGGGGTGATGACCATAGTCATCAACCAATGTGAAACTGCCGTTTTGATGATTTTCTTTACCGCCTATCCTGATCTCGCCATACCGCTGGAATCGCCGCCCTACTCCTGTGAATCCAGCTAGGGCCTTGACAATAAACTCATCTGCCACCCCTACCTCGTCCCCTACGGCAATTGCTGCCAGTGCATTTTGTACGTTATGCAAACCCGGCAGATTCAGCGTTATATCAAGCTCGCGTGCTTTTCCACTCCCCCTCACTAATGCGGTAAAGCACATCTTGCCTCCGCTGTGACGAATATTCACAGCACTCACCATCGCCTTATCCGACAGGCCATATGTTGTAATGGGTCTAGCGATAGCGGACATGATTTCACTTACATTCTCATCGTCTATACACAGCATCACCATCCCGTAAAAAGGCAAATGCTGCACAAAATCTACAAATGCCTGCTTAAGTCTGGCGAAATCATGTCCATAGGTCTCCATATGATCGGCATCGATATTGGTGATTACCGCCAGCACCGGCTGTAGACAGAGGAATGAAGCATCCGATTCGTCCGCTTCAACTACAATGAATTCACCACTACCTAGCCTGGCATTTGTACCCGCAGCCTCTAATCTGCCGCCAATAACGAAAGTTGGATCCATTCCCGCTTCTGCCAGAATGCTGGCAATCAGGCTGGTGGTGGTTGTCTTGCCATGAGTCCCTGCGACGGCGATGCCTTGTCGCAACCTCATCAGTTCCGCCAACATCATTACGCGCGGCACCACTGGAATATTGCGCTCATGTGCCTCGATCACTTCTGGATTGTCCGGTTGAACTGCAGTTGATGTTACGACGACGTCTGCTGACCCCACTTGAACACGTGCATGCCCCTGATAGATGGTGATGCCCAGACGTTTTAGTTGTCGCGTTATCATACTGTCAGATAAGTCTGAGCCACTCACTTGGTAACCCAAGTTAAACATCACCTCTGCAATTCCGCTCATACCAGAGCCGCCAATACCAACAAAATGAATGTGTTTGACTTTATGTTTCATGATTTGTGGCTCATGTCCTTGCCAACTTCATACAAACTTCAGCCACTACTTGAGTCGCATCAGGTTTCGCTAGTGAACGTGCTTTTACTGCCATCTCTGTTAACTTTTCACGACTTAATTCCGTTAAGAGTGTTGCCAGTCTTTGTGGGGTCAGCTCATTTTGTGGAATCAACACCGCAGCATCTTGGTCGCTCAGAAATCTTGCATTATTTGTTTGGTGGTCATCTACGGCGTATGGGAACGGCACCAGTATGCTCGCCACTCCCGCTGCCGCCAGCTCTGCAATTGTGAGTGCACCGGCCCGACAAATCACAAGATCACATGCAGCATAACAAGCTGCCATATCCTCGATGAAGGCCACTAGATCTCCCGTCACCCCAGCATCTTCATAATTTTTTGTTAGTCTCTCCAGATGCTTCGTGCCGGCCTGATGCATCACCCTTGGCCGCCTGTCTTCTGAGATTAACTTCAATGCCTGGGGCACTATAGTATTCAGCGCATGTGCGCCTAAGCTACCGCCTATCACCAGCAATTCCAACCTTTGACCATCACTCTTACCTCGACCGGGATACCTTTTCTCTGGTCCGACCAACTGCGCGATCGCATTGCGCACCGGGTTACCTGAGAACATTGCCTTCTTATTGCTTTTAATTGCGCTTGGAAAACCCAGTAAGACTTTATCTGCAAATTTTGCCAATGCTCTATTGGTAAGGCCCGCTATCGAATTCTGTTCATGTATTACCAACGGCTTACCCAATATCACAGCCATCATGCCACCCGGAAAGGCCGGATATCCACCCAATCCTAATACCACGTCGGGACGCACCTGATAGATCACCCGGGCGCTTTGCCAAAATGCTCGCAACAACTGCATCGGTAGCGCCAACCATGCCAGGATGCTCTTGCCCCGCACTCCAGAGAATTGAATAACTCTTGTGTCATACCCCCGTTGAGGCACCAAGATGGTCTCCATCCCTCCCTCAGTTCCCAGCCACACAACGTGCCAACCCGCTGCCTTCATGTACTCCGCTACGGCTAATCCCGGAAACACGTGACCACCAGTTCCTCCAGCCATGATCAAGACAGTTCGCGCCAAGTCCGCACTCCCCCATTTATTTCCAACGGATACTCGCTCATAAAGCAAACCCCCGCATAAGCTGTCTATTTTCCCAATCTACCCGTAGTAACACCGCAAGCGCGACGCAATTAGCAACAATACTGCTGCCACCGAAACTCATCAGCGGCAAGGTCAATCCTTTGGTCGGCAATATCCCCATGTTCACCCCCATATTGATGAGAGCTTGCACCCCTAACCATACGCCGATGCCTTGTGCCACCAACGCGGAGAAATGCCGTTCCCGCATCGTAGCCTGACGTCCTATCACAAAGGCTCGTATCACCAGTCCCGCAAATAACATCACCACCGCTGTCACACCGATAAAACCTAATTCTTCTGCAATTACCGCCAACAAGAAATCGGTATGCGCTTCTGGCAGATAAAAAAGTTTTTCCACGCTACCGCCCAGTCCGACACCCAGCCACTCACCTCGCCCAAACGCAATTAAGGCGTGACTTAGCTGGTAGCCTTTTCCATACGGATCAGTCCACGGATCCATGAATCCCACAATACGTTGCATCCGGTAAGGCTCAATCCAGATTA
This sequence comes from Nitrosomonadaceae bacterium, assembly GCA_947471695.1. Classification (GTDB taxonomy): domain Bacteria; phylum Pseudomonadota; class Gammaproteobacteria; order Burkholderiales; family Nitrosomonadaceae; genus VFJL01. Next base: position 10,075 of record CANIWY010000007.1, on the reverse strand, counting down.
GTGCCAATAGGCCAATGATTAGGATGCTGGTTAACCCCACAAACATCTTCATGTTGACCCCCCCCAGAAAGAGAGTAGCCATCACAATCGCGGTGATAACGACAAATGCCCCGAAGTCTGGTTCTTTTAACAACAACAAACCGATCACCAACATCACAACCAACATTGGGAAGAACCCTTTTCGGAAACTATCTAGGTGCGCCCTCTTCCGTATGGTGTAATCAGCAGCGTAAATCACCGCAAATAACTTCATAAACTCAGATGGCTGTAAATTCACTACAAACAGTGATAGCCAACGACGACTTCCATTAACTTCACGCCCTATTCCGGGAATGAGTACTAATATCAGCATTAGCACCCCCAATAGAAATAGAGGGAATGAGTACTTTTGCCATACCAGCATCGGTACCTGAAACGCAATCAAACCGACCAGTAAACCCACCACCAGATAAGCGCCATGCCGTACAAGAAAATGGGCTGCGTACCCACCAGTACCTTTACCTGCCTCAGCGATTGCAATAGAAGCGGAGTAGACCATTACTAGTCCCAGGCTCAGCAACAGTACCGCCGACCAAATTAAAGTCTGATCAAAATCTAATGGGTTACTGATGTCAGTCCGATAAATCATTGACTTAAGCCTCGATCAACCTTGGCTGGGACTCTTGCAGCTAAATTCCTGACTGCTGCAATGAATACCTCCGCTCGGTGTACATAATTTCTAAACATATCAAGGCTGGCACAAGCGGGCGACATCAGCACCGCATCGCCTTGCTGCGCTAGCACCAAGCCTTTTTGCACCGCCTCTTCCATCGTCTTTGCCTGATGCACCGGCACGGTGCTGCCGGCAAGCACGGCCTCAATCTTTTTTGCATCACGCCCAATCAAAATTACCGCACGTGCGCGCTCCAGCACTGCGCCTTTCAACGGTGTAAAGTCCTGCCCCTTTCCATCGCCACCGGCGATCAGCACCACCCGTTGTGTCATGCCGTTCAATGCTGCAACTGTAGCGCCGACATTAGTACCCTTTGAGTCGTCGTAAAATGTGACGCCTCCGATCGTTGCCACTTTTTCTACCCGATGAGGGAGTCCCTTAAACTCTCGTAAAGCCTGCAACAATGGTCCAAAAGGTAGCTCCATGGCGCGGCATAACCCCAGCGCGGCGAGCGCATTAACTGCATTGTGCTGACCGGTCAGAGTTAACTCACTTGTTTTCATTAAGCGTGTTTCCCCCTGTACCAGCCATGTATCACCGCCCTCATGCAACAAGCCAAAATCACTCTCTACAACCGGCGCATCCGAACCAAACGTTATCTGCTTTCTTCCCGGTACAGCCATTACACGTACCATTGGGTCGTCCCTGTTAAGAATCTGGGTACCTACTCTTTCGCTCAGGAATATCCTTTCTTTTGCCGCAGCATAATCTGACATACCTGCATATCGGTCGAAATGGTCCTCGCATAAATTCAGCACTGTCGCCGCATCAGGGTTCAGGCTTCGTGTCGTTTCCAGTTGAAAACTGGAAAGCTCCAATACCCATACCTGAGGTAACTTGCCAGAGTCTTCCCGTTTCATCAGTGCATCTAATACCGCTGGACCTATATTGCCCGCCACCTCGACATCACACCCAGCTCGCTTCACCATTGCCCCCACCATAGCGGTTACCGTTGTCTTACCATTTGAACCGGTGATTGCCAGAATTCTTGATTCTGGACGGCCAAGTTGTCTAATCGCCAAAGCGAAAAACTCAACATCACCCACTACCGAAATACCCCGCTTTATTGCCTCCTGCACCAATGGCTCTTCTAGCGACATGCCAGGGCTAACTGCTATGAGGTCTATCCCTGAAAATATCTCAGCGACAAATTTACCGGTGAATACCTGCGTAACGGGTACAATTCTTTGTATCGCATCCAGATTAGGTGGCGTCATACGACTGTCAGCGACACGCACATTCGAACCTTGGTGCGCCAACCACTTAGTTATGGATAATCCGGTTTCACCCATCCCCAGTACTAGCACAGTTTTACCTTGTAAATTCATAGCGCCACTTCTTGATCTTTCATCTCAATTTCAATGTCGATAAACCAATCAGTACCAACATCATGGTAATAATCCAGAACCTCACCACCACTTGATTCTCTTTCCAACCTTTCAGCTCATAGTGATGATGCAGTGGTGCCATCCTAAAAATTCGTTTTCCTGTCATTTTGAATGACGCCACTTGCAACATTACAGATAGGGTCTCCACCACGAACACACCCCCCATGATGACTAACACAATCTCCTGACGCACAATCACCGTTACCACGCCCAGTGCAGCACCCAAGGCCAGCGCACCAACATCACCCATGAACACCTCTGCTGGATATGCGTTGAACCATAGGAAAGCAAGTCCCGCACCTGCCATAGCGGCACAGAAAACAGCCAGCTCACCCACATGCGGCACATAAGGAATGCCAAGATATTTCGCGAATACTGCATGACCTGTCACATAGGTAAACACCGCCAAGGCACTACTGATCATTACAATTGGCATGATAGCCAAACCGTCCAGCCCATCAGTGAGGTTTACCGCATTGCTAGTTCCAACGATGACAAAATAGGTCAACATCACAAAACCGAATATTCCAAGCGGGATTACTATCTGCTTGAAGAAAGGTACGATTAAACTCGTCTGTGCTGGCAAACTTGCTGTGATCGCTAAATATAACGCCACCGAAATTGCAATTAAGGATTGCCAAAAGAACTTGGACTTGGCTGATATCCCTTTGGGGTTTCGATATACCACCTTGCGATAGTCATCCACCCAACCGACCACACCAAAACCCAGTGTAGTCAGCAGTACCACCCACACATAACGATTGCTCAAGTCCGACCACAATAGGGTGGTGATGGCGATAGATACCAATATTAATGCGCCACCCATAGTCGGCGTTCCTGCTTTGATAAGGTGTGACTGTGGGCCATCATCACGTACTGACTGTCCGATTTTATAAGCGGTAAGCTTGCGTATCATGGCCGGGCCGACTGCAAATGAGATCGCCAGTGCAGTTAATGCTGCGAATACTGCACGTAACGTAATGTAATTGAACACGTTAAATGCTCGGATATCTTGAGACATCCATTGAGCGAGTTCTAGCAACATAACGACTGCGCTATTGAAATTTGTTTTTTTATTGTCATTCCATGCTTAAGAATTGACTATTCATGACTCGATAGCCTTGATCACTCGTTCCATTTGCATGAAGCGAGACCCCTTGACCAGTACCGTGACATTTTCTGCCAACTGATCCCTAACTTCAGCCACCAACTCCTCGATCCGCTCAAAATGCCGCGCACCCTTACCAAATTTAGCCACGGTAGCTGCGCTTAATTCACCCAATGCAAATAGCCTGTCCACTCCTGCAAGACGAGCCTCTTCACCGATCCGCTCGTGAAGAGTTACTGCATTTGAACCTAGCTCCCCCATATCCCCCAACACCAGGATTTTTTTACCTTGAGCGGCTGCGAGCACAGCTATAGCTGCTCGGACCGATTCCGGGTTGGCGTTATAACTGTCATCTATCAATATCGCCTCATGCAGTCCACATTTTTTCTGCATTCGACCTTTTATCCCACTGAAATTTCTTAGCCCTTGCGCTATGGTATCTTTATCAATACCCATTGCCGTTGTGGCAGCCGCAGCTGCTAGTGCGTTACGGATGTTATGCTCACCCGGGACCTGCAATGACACTTCCTCCATCCCATCTGGAAGCATCAGATTCATCTTGGTATTAAATAAACCCATCTGATAACGCGCGCTCACTGCTGCCCCCAAGCAAAAACCAAAATCAATTACTCGTCTGTTTCCTGCAAGTTGCCGCCATAACGGCGCATATACGTCATCAGCATTAATGACCGCCACCCCCGTTAATCCCAATCCCTCGAAAATCTCACCCTTGGCGCGAGCTACCGCCTCCACTGAACCCAAACCATCAAGATGCGCCTCGCCAGCATTGTTTATCAGAGCCACATTAGGCTTCGCTAGTTTGCTGAGGTATTCGATTTCCCTTGTGTGATTCATACCCATTTCAATCACCGCATAGTCATGCTTTGCACGCATTCTCAACAACGTCTGCGGTACTCCGATATCATTGTTAAGATTACCTTCCGTTGCCAATACCTTATCTGCACTACCTACCTCCTGTGACAGTATGGAAGCAACCATTTCTTTCACGGTTGTCTTGCCGTTGCTCCCCGTTACTGCCACCAATGGCATCATAAATCGCTCGCGCCAGTGTCCGGCAAGCTGCCCTAGACCCAAGCGCGTATCTTTCATTAATATTAAGGGAATCCCTAATCCCTGATTTTTGATTCCCGCTGCTTTGCTCACCATTGCCGCTACTGCACCTTTCTCGTGCGCTATCGCTACGAACTCATCGCCTTCGAACCACTCTCCTTTCAGTCCAACAAATAAATCACCACTTTCTACCTTTCGACTATCGGTGCTAACCCCGGTAAAAAAGACATCTTTACCTCGCCACTCTACATCCAGTGCAAGCGCCGCTTCCTTCACCGTCATCATGCTTGTACTCGTGCCTCTTGTTCTACCAACCCTTGCAACACCTGCCGCGCAACCTCGATGTCGCTGAAAGGAAGTCTTTGTCCCCCAATCTCCTGATACATTTCATGTCCCTTCCCTGCGATTAGTACTATGTCACCCTTCCGCGCATTACTTATCGCACGATAAATCGCCATCGCTCGGTCTTCTTCGATATGATAATTAGCATCCGTTGCTACTGCGATCTCATTGATGATGTCCCGCGGATTTTCGCTTCGCGGGTTGTCGCTTGTTATGATGATCTCATCTGCTAACTGCGAGACCACTCTCCCCAGCATTGGTCGCTTACCGCGATCACGCTCACCCCCGCATCCGAATACACAAACCAATTTTGTATTTTCTATTTTTGGTTTTATTTGGTCCCCAGGTTTGCCAAGGACCTCACGCAGCGTCGTCAATACTTTCTCAATAGCATCTGGACTGTGTGCGTAGTCCACAATCACAAGGGGTTGTGAGGAACCTCCCAGCCGCTCCATCCTTCCCGTTATAGGCTGCACTTGTTTCACAACCTTTACTGCATCGACTAATGTTATGTCGCTTGCTATCAGGACCGCCATCACTGATAACAAATTCGAGGCATTGAATCGGCCCACTAACTCCGTCTTAAATTTTATCCGTTCACTCCTAAACTCGACATCGAATTCCAAGCCATCAATGCTTGACTTGAGATTACTCCCCCTCAACCTACTTATTTTTTTAGACTCTATATCTTCAATTTCTGACTCTTTAAATCCATAACCAATTACCTCAGTTGGAGTTGTTTCTAGTTGTTGCGATATCTCTACTCCAAACTCATCATCCATATTAAGCACAGCATACTTGAGCCCCGGCCAATGAAATAATCTGGCCTTCACGGCACCGTACTCCTTCATGTCATCGTGATAATCAAGGTGATCTCGCGTCAGATTGGTAAATAACGCCACCGCAAATGTTGTTCCATTAATCCGCTCTTGCTTAATTCCATGTGATGAAACTTCCATGGTCACGTATTCGGCGCCTTCCTTTAAAAATTCTGCCATTTTCTTCTGCATCAGAACCGCATCTGGCGTGGTATTGACGGTTGCCGTAAGCGCACCAAGAAACCCATTTCCTAGTGTCCCAATAACTGCCGTCTTTCTGCCCAACGCTCCCATTGCCTGGGCGATCCAATGGCTGCACGATGTCTTGCCGTTTGTTCCGGTAATCCCAATTACTCCTAATTTCAGAGAAGGATGACCATATACGTGGTCCGCAATCATTCCTGTTTTTTCATGCAGCTCAACTATTGGTAAATTTGGCACTCTCCAAGCCGGATTCCATGAGAAGCCATAATGTGGCTCCCATAAAACCGCGTTAGCTCCTGCTGAGATGGCCTGAGGTATGAATTCGCATGCATTAATTTTATTTCCCACACACGCTAGAAATGTATCCCCTGGCCTCACCTCTCTACTGTCAACGACAAGATTCTGAATCTTCACACCTAGATGAGTTATTAGATGAAGATCAGACTTCTTTTTTATTACGACCCCTGACTGCAATTCCTGGCTTACAGGTCTCATATTCATACATCCCCTCGCAGCTCACGAGTTGCTGGAAATGACACTATGTTATTGCTGGGGGCATCATGAGGAACGCTCAAAATGCGTAAAGCTCCCGCCATTACTTGGCTGAATACTGGCGCCGCCACCATACCCCCGAAATATTGTCCGGCGGACGGCTCATCCAGCATCACCGCTATGATCAAACGTGGACTGGAAGCTGGTGCATAGCCGACGAAAGTAGAAATGTAACGGTCTTTCGCATAACCGTTTCCCTCCAACTTATGCGCTGTTCCAGTCTTACCTGCAACTCGGTAGCCACTGATCTGAGCTCGTGGAGCGGTTCCACCGGGTTTAACCACCATCTCCAACATTCTGCTCACGGCAAGTGCTGTGGCACGCGAGATGACCCGCTCACCCGTCGCAGGTGCATCAAGCTTTAATAGTGATACCGGCTTTAACTCGCCCTCTGCGGAGAATAGAGTGTAGGCACGCGCCAACTGCAATAAATTCACAGAGATACCATGTCCATACGACATGGTTGCCTGCTCAATCGGACGCCATGTTTGATGTGGTCTCAACCTTCCGCTAACTTCTCCAGGAAATCCAGACCCAGTAGATACACCGAATCCCGATTGACTCAACATTTCCCAGAGTGTTTGAGATGGTAGTGACAGCGCGATCTTTGCTGACCCCACATTGCTAGACTTCTGTATTACTTGCGCGACCGTTAAGAGCCCCTCTTTATGAGAGTCGCGGATCGTTGCCCTACCTATGGTTAAGGTACCCGGTGCTGTTTGGAATACCGTGTCCGGTGCGATGCGCCCCGCTTCGAGTGCCGCTGCTACGGTAAATGGTTTCAGTGTTGATCCTGGCTCAAAAACATCCGTCAGAGCTCGGTTGCGAGCTCGTTCACGATTTATTTTTCCGCGATTATTTGGGTTGTAGACCGGAAGATTAGCTAGCGCCAACACTTCTCCCGTCTGCGCATCTAACACTACGATCCCGCCAGCTTTTGATTTACTTGCTTCTACCGCCTGTTTCAATTCTCGGTATGCTAAATACTGGATTTTGCTGTCTATGGAGAGTGCTATATCTTTTCCTGGCCTTGGTACGCGTATACTCTCAACATCCTCTACAATGCGGCCCTTACGATCCTTTATAACGCGACGGCTTCCTGGTTTACCGGCAAGTTCATCTTGCCAGGCTAACTCGACCCCCTCTTGTCCATTGTCATCCACATCGGTAAAACCGAGCATATGCGCAGTTAATTCACCCGCAGGGTAATATCGCCTAAATTCCCTTCGAAGAAATACTCCTGGTATGTTCAATTCGACCACTCTGGCTGCGACTTCAGGCGGCAAATGTCTTTTTAGGTAAACAAAATCACGTTGCGGCCCGTCGATGCTCTTTTGAATTTCTGCATTACTTATTCCAATAATCTCTGCCAGTTTTTTTATTTGTGACGTCGTTACATCCAAATCTTGCGGACTTGCCCATACCGATTCGACTGGCGCACTGATCGCGAGTGGCTCGCCATGCCGATCTGTAATCATGCCCCGATGCGCACTTATTTCAACCACTCGGCTATAGCGCGACTCGCCCTTCTGTTGTAAAAAACCTTTGTGCATCCCCTGTAAATAAGCAGCACGCCCTACCAACCCCACCAAACCCAGCATCAGAATTACCATTAATAACCGCGATCGCCCCCCGGGAAGGATTTTGCTCTGTGCAAAATGCTTCATCACGTTTATGGAACTCCTTCAACAGTATTTGTATTCCTTACATCCGCTGGCATGATTATTTGAATCTGTGATAGATCGGGAGCTCTCATTCGTATTTGCCCACTAGCAATCTTTTCAACACGCGTTTTTAGAGCCCATGTACTTTGTTCAAGTTGTAATTGTCTAAATTCAATCGCTAGCTGCCTTGCCAATTCCTGTTCTTTCTCCAGCTCGACAAAAAGCTTGCGCGCGTTATGTTGTGAAGTTACAACGCTCAGCGCACAGGCGATAAGGATAAGTGTCAGCAGCAAACTCAACTTAGTCATATCATCCGTCTCTTGATAGCCAAGATCACTCCCTTCTCCGATTTCCTGCTACGCTGGGGTTACTCTTTCCGCCACCCGCATTACTGCACTTCTAGCGCGCGGATTTTCAGCCACCTCTAATTCACTAGGATGTATAGCTTTACCTATCAGACGCAGCCTCTGGCAAGCCAATTGTTGTACTTCCTTCGCTCGCAACGGTACTCCCCTTGGTAATTTGTCTGGATTTGCTGCTTCACGTATGAATCGCTTCACTATCCGATCTTCAAGTGAGTGGAAGCTGATAACCACCATTCTGCCGCCAGGTTTGAGCGTTTCTACACATTGCGGCAACGTCATCGACAGATCTTCAAGTTCTTGATTGAGGTAAATCCGTATAGCTTGGAAGGTGCGCGTCGCCGGATTCTGCTTATTTTCCCGCTGATGGCTGCACGAACGCACGGCCGCTGCCACAATTTCGGAAAGCCTAGCTGTTGTGACAATTGGCTCCTGCGCGCTTGCCACAACAATCGCTCTTGCAACCTGTTTAGCAAACCGTTCTTCGCCATAATTCTTTATTACCTCTCTCAAATGCACTTCTGAAACAGAGGCCAACCACTCTGCGGCTGTTTGTCCTTGACTCGTATCCATACGCATATCGAGTGGCCCATCCAAACGAAAACTAAATCCACGTGTCGCTTGTTCAAGTTGTGGTGAAGACACCCCCAAGTCCATCAGAACTCCGTCCACTCTCTCCACCCCAAGATCCCGCAATACCTGCGGGATCTGCGAGAACCGGTTATGCACTATAGAAAAACGTAAATCCTTAATGCTTTTTCCTGCTGTTACCGCTTCGGGATCCTTGTCGAGCGCAATCAGCCTGCCACTCTCTCCCAGCCTGTCCAGAATCAACCGACTGTGACCGCCACGCCCGTAAGTACCATCTACGTAAATCCCGTCCGGCTTAACTGCCAATGCATCCACTGCCTCATGTAACAACACCGTGGTATGCATGAGAGTGGTATCGACCCGACACTAAAGTGAGAACCCGTCGAGTTCTGGCGGTATGCCGCTATCCCTGAATAAGAGCGCATTCTCGATTTGCAAATTCCACTTCTCCTGATCCCACAACTCAAACTTTGCACCCTGCCCCACTAACACCACATCCTTGATGAGGCCCGCAAACTGGCGCAGGGGTGGTGGCACCAGAATGCGGCCAGCTCCGTCCATCTCGACATCACTAGCATTGCCGACAAGCAGGCGCTGCAGGCTGCGTGATTGGGGGTTAAAACTTGAAAGACTATTTAGTTTTTGCTCTATGGGCTCCCATGCTGGCTGGGGATAGACCAACAAGCACTTGGAGGGGTCAGCGGTAACGACTAGATGGCCGGCGCAAAAAGATAGCAGCCCCTCGCGGTACTTGGCAGGCACTGCAAGTCTCCCTTTGCTGTCCAGGCTGATAGGTGTAACACCCCGAAACATATAATTCCCTTTGTTTTTGGGAGAAACCTCATTTTTCAATCTGAAATTTTCCCACTTTTTCCCACTTCCACCCACTGTAATTAAAAATGGGGTGGTAGTCAAGCTGAAAATAAGGAGTTTTTGTTTATGCGACAAAGACTTAAAGCAGAAATCGGTGAAGTTTTCTTGCCAAAACAAATATCCCATAAAAATAAATGGGATAGGCTGGTAATTGAATGTAACTTATCACTCTATGAGGTGTTGCGAACTGAACTGGGAGGGCGGCGCAACAAAGAAAAAAAACCTGATACGAACTCGAGGAACGCTCTAAATAAGCCCCCTATAAGCCGATATGATCGAACGTATTTTTGCGAAAACAAAATGAAGCTGGCCGGTAAGCCGGGTTCTGTCGTGGACAGTCATTCCTCTAGGCGCACGGTTGCCCGTACGCTCAAGCAACCTACCCGCAGG
>CANIWY010000006.1 GCA_947471695.1 Nitrosomonadaceae bacterium | reverse complement strand
CTCGGTCAAACCTAGTGAGTCCCCCGGCATAGCCGGGGGATTACCTTATTTATTTAGATTAATGTGGGCGTGGGGAACTTTAATCTTGAAAGTTCCATCCAATTTGCAGTCATCATAATCCCACAGATCTAACAGCAGAGGATAAGCATTATGAAGCTCTTTGAAGAAATATCTAGTCCACGTGAGCTCCGTCGTAAGCTGGGTCTTAATCAACATGATTTCTGGAGTAAGGTCGGGGTTACCCAGAGTGGTGGCTCCCGATATGAGAGTGGGCGTAACATGCCACGACCGGTGAGGGAGCTTGTCAGACTGGTACACATTGAACAAATTGATCTGACTAAAATTAAAAAGGATGATCTCATCGTGGCTGAGTTGCTAAAAATTCAGGACCCAGAGCTTTACAAGAACCTGAAAAAATCCGTCAAGTCGAAATAACCCCGCATCACATCCATCGCACCCGGATGCATACTGTTATACACCACCACAACCAAACCAGATCATGTCTGGTTACTACGGACTGATCTTTACCTCTAGCCCCATTGCCTGAATCTCAGCACCTAATGATTCCATCCATCCCTGGCTAACCTTTGTAAGACGTGGCGACTCAGGCTGCATCGATGTCCGGGCAAGTCCGTAGATCATCACTCCCTTAAGGGGGGCGCCATCTCTCAGCAGTTCAGCAACAAATCTAAGATAAGCATCTACTTCAGCTTCTCTCAGTGGCATATCATCGATCTGGAACATACAACTTTGCAGCCAGGTTGGACACAGGGATGTGGCCAGCAGCAAGTTAGCGCGCATCCGATTCAGGCTCATACGCGTATTATTAATGAGAGCTCTCCCTGACCGTGTAACACTATCTAACTTGAACCAAACCTCACCATTAATCTCAGACATCCGACTCAATCCGGCCTGAACATTATCCCGATCGATCAGACTGCCATTGGTGATCAACACTAACTTAATATCTCTGGGTAAATCAAGGCTACTCCTTACCCGCCCGATTAATTCAATGACCTGTTCAAACTCTTTAGCACTGGTAGGTTCACCATTACCCGATAGAGCGATATCATTAATGCGCCTTAGCTCAGCTGGGACCTGGTTCTGCATGAAGTCACCATACAGAACCTCCTGCAGGAAGGTTCGCAACTCCACCTCAAGACTGATCAGATCAATAACAGGTGCCGTACCACGCTTCAGTTCCGGAACCTGGCAATAGATACACCGCCAGTTACATGCGTTATTAGGGTTGAGGTTGATACCCACCGACACACCACCCGATCGTCGAGATACGACCGGATAGATGTATTTCATGCCGATGCTATCTCGGCTGTGGTCGTCGATATTCAATAGTTTCAATGTAGGTTGCAATGTTACAATCCCGTCAATGTTAATCACACGCAGGCTGGAATTCGACGCCGGTCACCGAATACCCTCCCATAATAGCCAGTGCCGACACATGCACGGCCATCGATACGCCATTGAGATCACTCTGTCTGGTAACATTATCACTGACGAAGGTGTTGCCGAGCAAGGCATGGTGATGGATTATGCAGAAGTAAAACGTATCGCCAAATCAGTGCTGGTAGATGAGTGGGACCATGCCTTCATCGTATACTCGAGAGATCTCCCGGTATTAAAGTTCCTACAATCCCTCGAAGGACACAAGACCGTCATTCTAGATGTGCCACCTACTGCTGAGAACCTCGCATTTACCGCATTTCATATGCTCGATACCGCCTATCAAGACCATTATGGTAACCACCTATGCCTAGAACGGGTACGGCTATATGAAACACCAAACTGCTGGGCGGATGCAGTGAGAACGAATAAGACTTAACTCCCCGGTCAAGCAGCTGCATTAACTTAATTTTTGTTATTCCGATTAGCGCAAATACCCTGAAGAGAATACCGCCCGATGCTAAACCAGCCCTTCCCAGATTTCGAATTGCCCTCCACCAGCGGGCAGGTATTCCGTTTATCCGAAGCGACCTCCGGAAAGTCTTTGGTAATTTATTTTTATCCTAAGGACAACACACCAGGTTGTACTACTGAGGGTCAAGATTTTAGAGATGCCTATCCTGATTTCATCAAAGTTGGATGTGAGGTTGCCGGAATCTCACGAGACAGCATCAAATCTCACGACGGTTTCAAGTCAAAGATGGAGTTTCCATTTGATCTGATAAGTGACTCCGATGAAACCGCCTGCAAACTATTCAGTGTGATCAAAATGAAGAATATGTATGGAAAACAGGTACGCGGCATTGAACGGAGTACCTTCGTATTTGACCGGAATGGACTACTGCAACGAGAATGGCGTGGGGTTAAGATTCAAGGACATGTACAGGAAGTATTAGACTTTGTAACAGGACTACCCACCAAATGATCATGCCCGGGCAGTACCGCGCAGATAGATACTCTTTCTGACCGAAGACTATTCAGAAACAATCAATCCGGCAGGTCGACTCAAGGGCTGAGATGTCACTGTAAACATGCGCGTACTTAACCGCTCAGATTAATAGTGACTAGAACTAGACCTTGTACAACTCTCGAACCGCGTGTATTCACCTAGGAAGGTTAGATCAACCTTACCGATAGGCCCATTCCGCTGCTTACCAATGATGATCTCCGCAATCCCTTTATCCTGCGTCTCAGGATTGTAGACCTCGTCACGATAGATGAAGAGGATCAGGTCAGCATCCTGTTCGATCGCGCCAGACTCCCGCAGATCCGACATCACTGGCCGCTTGTGTGGGTTAGGCCGCTGCTCTAGGCTACGGTTCAACTGAGAGAGCGCAACCACCGGCACCTGAAGCTCTTTTGCTAAAGCCTTTAAGGAGCGGGAGATTTCTGAAATTTCGGTAGCTCGGTTCTCGCCCTGACTGCTTGATGACATCAGCTGCAAGTAATCCACCACGATCAGTCCGAGCCCACCATGATGGCGGTGGAGCCTCCTCGCACGTGCCCGAAGTTCAAGAGAGTTCAGTGCCGCACTCTCATCGATAAATAGAGGGGCCTCATTCAACTTACCCAGCGCGTGAGTAAGCTTAGACCAGTCCTCATCCTGCAATCGCCCAGTTCGAACCTTATGCTGGTCGAGCCTCCCCACCGACCCTAGCATCCGCATCGCCAACTGCGTTCCACCCATTTCCATGCTGAAAATGGCCACCGGTTTCAGAAGCTCCAGTGCCACATGCTCAGCAATGTTAAGTGCAAATGCAGTCTTCCCCATGGACGGCCTTCCTGCGACGATGACCAAGTCCCCCGGCTGAAAACCTGAGGTCTTCTGATCGAGATCGTGGAACCCGCTCGCAATGCCGGTCACATCGTTTGGATTATCCTGATTGTAGAGCGTCTCGATACGCTCAACCACCTGCTTCAGGAGGGGCTGGATATCAGTAAATCCCTGCTTTCCACGAGCACCTGCCTCAGCAATCTCGAACACCTTTGCCTCGGCCTCGTCCAGCAAGGTCCCTGCAGATCGACCTGCCGGGCTATACGCTGAATCAGAGATTTCAGACCCGATCCGCGCAAGTTTACGCATGACCGATCTCTCACGAACAATCTCCGCATATCGTCGAATGTTCGCTGCTGATGGGGTGTTCTGAGCCATTGCCCCGACATAGGCTAGCCCGCCCACACCTTGAAGATCAGCAGACAATTCCAGGGACTCAGCAACGGTCACCACATCTGCCGGCTTATTATGCTCAATCAGCTTACAGATATGGCGATAGATTAGTCGGTGATCCTGACGGTAAAAATCATCCTCAGTAACCACATCTGCAACCTTGTCCCATGCATGATTATCCAGCATCAGTCCACCCAACACCGATTGCTCCGCCTCTACCGAGTGGGGTGGTGTCTTATAGGATTCGATCGATGGATCGTTACTAATAGTGGAGAGAGTCTTTGCCATGAAAGATGCTTAGAGAGACAGGTAGAGTGGTAGGATGATTCTACCATCAGCAGTATAGTAAACAATAAAAAAGGGCTGTCTCCAGCCCCTTCTCATTAGCCCGCCTAAAAATTTTCTTAGGACGTGGTCTCGCCTAGTACCGATACAGTGATATGTGCCAGTACGTCACTATGTAAAGCGACCACGAGTGGATGGTCTCCCACCTGCTTCAATGGCCCCTGAGGCATACGGATCATTGACTTCTCGACCTCAAGACCTTGCAGCTTGAGGGCGTCTACAATGTCTACGTTCGTCACAGAGCCGAATAGCTTGCCATCGATCCCAGACTTCTGGCTGATCTGTACCATCAGACCATCCAACCTAGCTGCATGGGCCTGCGCAGCGGCTAAAATCTCCGCCTGAGCCTTCTCCAGTTCTGCACGCTTTGCCTCGAACTCGGCCACGGCCGCCTCGGTCACCCGCTTTGCTTTTTTTTGTGGAATCAAAAAATTGCGCGCATAACCATTCTTTACGTTGACCACATCGCCCATCAGTCCAAGATTAACGACCTTCTCCATCAATATAATTTGCATGACAACTCCTCAGTGCAAGTCAGTATAGGGAAGCAGAGCGAGGAAACGTGCTCGCTCGATAGCAACCCCCAACTGGCGTTGGTAGTGGGAACGGGTGCCGGTAATACGTGCCGGGATGATCCTTCCATTCTCATTAATAAAGTCTTTCAATATCTCAACATCCTTGTAGTCCACAGTCTTGATACCCTCTGCGGTGAAACGACAGAACTTCTTACGCTTGAATAGAGGCTTTGCCTTCTTATCCTTGTCCTTATCCTTGCTGTCTTTACGTCTTGAGATGAATCGTGCCATGATTTTTTCCTATTTACCGATTAAATGATATCTAATTTATTCACATGCAGTACTAGGTACATACTCATGCGGCTTTTTTTCGCTAGAAACCCAGTCAGCCTGACTGAAGTACCGGTCTCCATACTTGAAACAATTTTTGCCATCTGCGACATCGCCATCGCGGAGACTTCACACTCTACCTGACGGGGCAGATCTGACTCGACCTGTCGGGAGGTGTGACTGATTGTGAAATCGGTCACCGCTAACCCGGCTGGTGTGTATCTTAGCTTGCCAATTTCAGTGACTTTTCCACAAATGACCGTCAGGTTGCAATCCAATGAACTATTCCGAGCTAGGATCCGGCGATACTCGTTTCTCTCGCATCCTCTTCTGCCTGAGAGAGAGTAACAGGCCGCTCTGAACGCATCATTGGGGAGAGCTCCGTCACCGGTCCATCCATCCTGATGGTCAGATGGCGCAAGATTGCGTCATTAAATTTGAAGGCGTGATCCAGTTCATCCAGCGTCTCCTGATCGCACTCGATATTCATCAGTACGTAGTGAGCCTTGTGAACCTTCTGAATCAGATAGGTGAGCTGGCGTCGCCCCCAGTCTTCTAGTCTGTGGACCTGACCACTCTTAGTGGTCACCATGCTGCGGTAACGTTCAATCATCGCGGGCACTTGCTCGCTCTGATCGGGGTGAACCATGAAAACGATTTCGTAGTGTCGCATGAATTTTCCTTAAGGGTAAAGCCTCCCGCGATGCGAACACGGTGAGGCAAGGTTGTTACTCGGTAGCGATCATACCTAAAGGCACAATGCAGCCGAGCTAGGAGGGCGCTATTCTACTGAATTAATGAAAAAATATCAAATCAACTTCGGTTCAAATGCATCCCTATTTAGGAGGAATATCATTCCGCGACTCCTCTCTGACGGCGAGTTTCGAATAGACAGATACCCGCACTGACTGAAACATTAAGACTCTCGATACTCCCCATCATGGGGATTGAGACCTTCTGATCACAGGCCTCACGGGTGAGTCTTCTCATACCCTCCCCCTCTGCCCCCATCACCCATGCGATCGGACCCTCTAGCTTCACTGAACCGAGCTTGCTGTCAGCATCGGCCGCGGTCCCAATGATCCAGATCCCACGATCCTTCAATTCTCGTAGTGTACGGGCAAGATTGGTCACAGCGATATAGGGGACATTGTCTGCAGCACCGCTCGCCACTTTATGGACCGTCGCATTAAGTCCCACGGCACGGTCTTTAGGTGCGACCACCGCATGCGCGCCGAATGCATCTGCCACTCTCAAACAAGCGCCGAGATTATGCGGATCCTGCACACCATCCAGTACCAATATCAGAGCAGACTCGGTAAGAGTGTCGAGAACATCCTCGATATCGACATGACTGCGATTAGCATCGATATTTGCAGCCACCCCCTGGTGGCGAGCACCCCCTGCCATGCTGGCGAGTCTAGTGCTATCACACAGGATCAGCCGAAGGCCCTGAGACTCGGCCATCTTAGTTAGATCACGCGCGCGCTGATCGTGACGAGCGGAGTCGAGGAAGATCTCCTTCACGCTGTCTGGATTCTGACGCAGTCGGCTGATGACTGCATGGAAGCCAAATATTAAACGGATACTGGACATTTAAGGATACCCCCTAGATACCGACCATCGTATGAACCCTTATACCCGGTTCCGAAAGTGCTCTGATTAAGATGTTGAATTCTAGAAACAGTCTTGAAGGTGTCGTTGCATCTGGAAATAGATTCGACTTTAATCACCCTTCCCAGCCAGCACAAAATCGATCTTGCTAGTCTCGAGATCGACACGCACGATCTTAATCCGCAAACGGTCACCCAGACGATAACGCTTTCCGCTACGCTCTCCCAGTAGCATATGCTTAGCAGAATCGAAATGGAAGTAGTCGCTAGGGAGCTCGGATATGTGTACTAATCCTTCTACATAGATGCCATCCAACGCAACGAATAAACCGAATCCGGTGACACTGCTGATGACACCGTCGAAACACTCTCCGATCCGATCCATCATGTAGAAACACTTGAGCCACGACTCCACATCTCGACTGGCCTCATCTGCACGTCTCTCCGTCTGTGAGCAGTGCATCCCTAATTGACGCCAGTCTCCTGGGGAGTAAGCATCTCCACTCAAGACCGACTTGATCGCTCGGTGGACCAGCAAGTCTGGATAGCGACGGATGGGTGAGGTGAAGTGCGTATAGGACTCATAGGCGAGCCCGAAGTGACCGACATTGTCAGGGCTATAAACCGCTTGGCGTAAGGACCTGAGCATGACTGTTTGTAGCAGCTGTGCATCCGGCCTGTCCTTGATCTCGGCCAATGTCCGGGCATAGTCTTTGGCATGGGGCTCATCCCCTCCACTCAACTGCAGGCCAAACTCCTTGAGGAAGCTGCGTAACGCAATTAACTTTTCCGGGGTGGGGCCCTCATGGATACGGTATAGGGTCGATTGCTTGTGCTTCTGCAGAAAATCGGATGCGCATACATTGGCAGCGAGCATGCACTCCTCAATCAGACGGTGTGCATCATTACGCTTTACCGGCAAGATCCTCTCAATCTTACCCTGATCATTAAAGATCATCTGGGTCTCAATTGTCTCGAAATCAATCGCACCACGTCTCTCACGAGCCTTCAGCAGTAACCGGAATAACTTGTAGATCAACTGAAGGTGAGGAAGCAACTGTGTATGTCGGTTTGCATCCTCACCAAGAGGACTCTCCAGCATCGCCGCCACCTGAGTGTAGGTGAACCGTGCATGAGAATAAATGACCGCCGGGTAAAAATGGTAATCGAGAAAATCTCCACCGGCATCAAGATGCATCTCACAAACCATACAGAGACGGTCCACCTGCGGGTTGAGGGAACATAACCCGTTAGACAAGACCTCTGGAAGCATGGGGATCGCGCGCCTCGGGAAGTAGACCGAATTGCCACGATTGAATGCCTCCCGATCCAATGCATCGGTGGGCCGTACATAGTGACTGACATCTGCGATCGCGACATACAACTTATAACCGTCACCATCCCGCTCACAGTAGACCGCATCATCAAAGTCACGAGCGGTCTCTCCGTCAATCGTCACCAATGGCAGATGACGGATATCTTTCCTCCCGGTCAGGTCACTCTGTAGCACCTTGTCCGAGAACTTGGCCGAGACCTTATCCACCTCAGGTGGAAACTCGTAGGGCAGATCATACTTACGCAGCGCGATCTCAATCTCCATCCCGGGCGCAGAATAATCCCCCAGAATTTCGATAATACGCCCGATCGGCTGGGCATTCTTACTGGGCTGCTGGATAATCTCTAGCATCACCACCTGTCCTGACTTGGCTCCCATGGACTCTTCCTTGGGAACTAAGATATCCTGGCTGATACGTCTATTCTCAGCCTCTACAAACAGAATTCCATGATCCGAATGAAGCCTCCCAACCAACTTAGTAACGCCACGCTCCAGCACCTCGACGATGGCACCCTCCCGACGACCACGGCGATCCAGGCCGGTCTCGCGTAGCATCACCCGGTCCCCGTGAAGTACCTTGTGCATCTCCTTGGGGCCTAGGAATAGATCAGGACTACCATCATCTGGAATCAGAAAACCAAACCCATCCGCATGACCCTGAACCCGACCCATAATTAGATCGAGCTTCTCCACCACACAGATATCGCCCTTGCGGTTACGCATGATCTGCCCCTCCCTCACCATGGCGGAGAGACGGCGGCTAAATATTTCGTGTTCTTCAGCAGTGATTGACAGCATCTTATGCAGCGCCCCCTCTGCAACAGGAACTCCCTGCTCTTTCAGGACTTGGAGCATGAACTCCCTGCTTGGGAGAGGATGTCCATACTGCTCTTTTTCACGCTGGAGATGCGGATCTAGACTGCGTAGTTCAGGCCGTTTCTTAATTGACAAAACAATGATTTCCTATAGAATTACGCCGCTACTCTGAACCCTTAATAGGGGTGTCAGGCATTGCCCAGATGGCGGAATTGGTAGACGCACTAGGTTCAGGTCCTAGCGGTGGCAACACTGTGGAGGTTCGAGTCCTCTTCTGGGCACCAAGTACAATTTTAGCGCCCTTTCAGATTTCTCCCGTTTATTCTGACTTCTGATTATAGTGCGTCAGAGTAGTTGTAGAGTGTTTATCCATGAGGGTGTTCGATCCTCTCTGGCACCAATTTTTCATAGAACCAGAAGGCATAAGGGGGTTCCTTACGCCTTAAACAGAACATACTAAAAGCATTGACCATTTTACTCTAAGTCAGAATTCTTTGCCTGCCACCTCATTCCCCTGTCTCAATACCACGTATCTCCCAATAGCTCCTAAGCTGCGATGCAACCACCCGAGTTACTTATCTGACCATATGACAAACGAATCGTTCATAACTTATTCAGCGTTTCTTTAAGCTGGTGCGCCATAGCAATATGTACAGACTTAGGGTCTGGACTCATCAAGTTCAACGACCCAGCGTAACGCCTTTAGCTCTACGATGGTTAACTCACCCAGGCTAAAAAACCCCATCTCTGTCAGGATTCTAGAAGTAGCCTCGATATCGTTAGACTCCTTCCTTTCCAACAGCATAAGCAGTCGACCCAGATCTCCACGACGAGACAACAGAGCGAGCTTTACTTCATTAGCCGGGTTAATCTGGGCTACAATTTCCGGCATCGAAATGCCGAGCAGGGTATCGAGTAGGGATAATATTCCGGCCATGAAGGCTCGATCGTGATACTGATGATCATGAGGACGCTGATCCATGGCAATCAGCTCCATCATCTTGCCTCGGATAGTCGCCGTCTGCATCAGAGCATCTGCCTTCTGAGAGTCGACCCCTCCTAACGTGTATAAAAGGAGTTGGACCCATCTCTGAAGCTGTTTCCTGCCGAGCGCGACAATTGCTTGCTTCAGGGAGCCGATTTCATGAGATAGGCCTGAAGCGGCCGAGTTCACCATCCGAACAAGGTTAAAGGTCAGTGTCGGATAGCGCTTTAACTCTTGCTCGATGATAACGGTCTCAGCATCACTCATAACCAATTCCAGAAGACGCAACAAACCCAATTGAGAGGGGTCCGCTCGCTTACCAGTGATGATCTGAGGACGTGCGAAGTGGTATCCCTGAAACATATCGAAACCGATTTCCCTGCACTGCCTTGCCTGCTCAATGCTCTCCACCTTCTCCGCTAACAGCAATACCCTCCTAGACTTAAGCTGTCCGAAGAGATCCATCAGGGCGCCCTCAGTAACCCCAAGTAGGTCTATCTTAACTATGTTGACGAGTGGCAATAATCGTTTGATTGGATCTGTCATCTCGACCACATCATCGAGGGCCAGCTGATAGCCTGCACGACGTAGCTCATCACACCGATTGACCACTTGGTCGGTGATTATGATGGTCTCGAGCAGCTCCAAAACCACCTGCTTCTTAGGAAGGAGGTGAATCATATCGCTCATCAAGAGCTCGGCATTGACATTGATGAATCCACGCCTTTTGCCGAGGACATTCTCTAGACCCAGCTCAGTATAGGCATTCACGATGACACTCGCCGAGGCTGAGACATCATCGATGACCTCAGCCTCTAAGGAGATTCCTGAGCGGAAGAGCAGTTCGTAGGCAACCAGATTCTGACTACGATCGAGTATCGGTTGGCGACCAATAAAAATTTCCTGCAATATGACTCCCTACGGTTGCACTGAGAAGTTTAATTTAAGCCAGTTGACCCAATTCAGCTTACCTCGGTTATATCGGGTTTACTAAAAAAGTTGTTTTCTATGCTCAATGTGGCAACCTATTTAGGCCTTACACCTAAAACTTTAGGTCATTTAGGCAAAATTTACAGCCTAGATAGAAGTCGTTAAGATAACCAACACTAGGCGACAAGACTAGATTCAATATTCATGACGAGCATAATGAAGATACGAATACCCAACCATCGTTCCGGAATGTCCACAAATGAAAATGGCAATTCCTCCCAGAGAGGGGTCGATTGGACATGCTAGAGTCATCCACTGTGCCCTCAATAGATAGCCCTAACGATCTCGACCGGAAAGTTCTACGTATCCTGATGGTAGAAGATTCTGCTGAAGATTCAGAGCTAATAATGGATGCCCTGATCAGGGGCAGTGGTTCCGCAGCTGAATGTCTGAGGGTTGAGACCGCCTCAGAAATGCGAGTAGCCCTCGATCAGGGTGAATGGGATGTAATCCTGTCGGACCACAATCTTCCCAATTTCCCCACACATGAGGCCGTGAAAGTATGGCAGGACAGCGGCCATGGCATCCCACTCATCATCGTCTCAAATCATATCGGAGAAGAGGCCGCTGTGGCCTTGATGAAGGCCGGTGTACACGATTTTGTGACCAAAGTGAATATGACTCGCCTAGTCCCTGCAGTCCAAAGAAGTTTGCTTGAAACCCGAACACGAAGACAATTTGAGAGAACACAATTCGCACTTCAGGAGAGTGAAGCACGTTTTAGGACGATCGCGGCTAATATACCGAGCATGATCTTCCAGTCGATCATGCAGTCAGATGGAACGACCCAACTGACCTATGTGAGCGAGGGATGTAATGAATTGCTCGGAATACCACCCCAATCCCTCCAGGAGGCACCCGGCTTATTTCTCGATATGGTGATCCCTGAGGATAAGTTATCCCTCTACCAGTCTGTTGAGATGGCTACCGAGAGACTCTCCACCTGCAACTGGGAGGGCCGTATCCGGATCGGTGATGGGGGTGAGATTAAGTGGGTCAATCTACGCCAAAGTCCGCGTAAGCTCCCGGACGGAAATGTGGCATGGGAGGGCATCATCTCGAACGTAACCGAGGGCAAGCTCGCCGAGATCGAGATCAGGAGGGCTCACCGAGAATTGGGAGAGCTGTCGTCACACTTCCAAACGATCAAGGAGCGCGAGAGGATGGATCTCTCTCGCGAAATTCACGATGATCTGGGGGGAACTCTCACAGCCATCAAGATCGATTTACTCTGGCTAATCGACAAGCTACCGCCGGAGAATGCACTCTTACTAGAGAAGGTCCAATTTATTGATACCCTGGCAGACCGATTGATCGACTCGACTCAGCGCATCGCTCGCGACCTGAGACCTGGAATTCTAGATTATGGAATCGTTCCGGCCATCCAATGGCAGGCAAAGGAGTTCCGAACACGTCTCGGAATACCCTGCGAGATTGACTGCTCGGATGAGGATATTGTACTGGGATCAGATCTGTCTGCGGCCATCTTTAGAATCTTCCAAGAGACGCTCACAAATATCTCGAAACATGCCAATGCCACACGGGTCAAGATCAGCTTTAAAGCAACCAATGGTCGTGCCGAGTTATTGGTATCTGATAATGGGAGAGGCCTCTCCAAACAGGACCGCTCCAAGTCACGTTCATTCGGCATCCGTAGCATGCAAGAACGGTCACGATTCCTGGGGGGGGATGTCAGAATCGATAGCATGCCCGGAAAAGGGGTCACTGTGATCGTCAGTATCCCTTATGAACTAAATGAGTCTGAGCAGACCACCCCCGAGCAGAGGACCCTTTTTTAAAACTCTCCCATCAATCTACAGATGACGTTATGGTCATTGCTGTGCGCCAATATCTAACCGAAATTGCAGCAGCGAGCATTGGTGAAGATGCTAGAATTGCAACCAGGCACTTCCAAGACTCTTGGTGATCTGGCATCATAACAAATTATTTAGATAATTCGGCTAAGCTCTTCAGATCGATTCACACTTCGACAATTCCGTTGCGAACAGCCTTGAAACATTTTTCATTCGGTATCGATAACTGCATGAAGGCTCTCATCCCTTCCACCTTCAGATCCTGCTATTGCATCCACCTCCTCCCGAGGCTGAATCATCCATGATCAGGGTCCTGATCGCGGATGACCATGCCATTGTCCGTCATGGATTAAAGCAAATCCTCGCTGAGACTGATGACCTCATCGTGGCGGGTGAGGCTGAGACAGGATTCCAAGCCATCAAGATGGCGAGGCTGGACTCATTCGATGTAGTCCTTCTGGACATCTCACTACCAGACCGTAATGGAATCGAGGTCTTAAGCCAGATCAAGAAGACACAGCCCAAGCTCTCGGTACTGATGCTGAGCATGCATACCGAGCACGAATTCGCAGTCCGGGCACTGAAGGCAGGAGCCTCAGGATACCTGAATAAGCAGAGCGCACCGGCTCAACTGGTCACTGCAATCCGACAGGTCTCTGCCGGCAGAAAGTACATCAGTGCGGCACTGGCAGAGGCACTGGCCAATTCTCTCAGCGGTGACGCTGAGCAGCCACTTCATGAGTTACTATCGGATCGAGAATTTCAGACGTTACGCATGATTGCATCCGGAAAGTCTCTCTCGGCCATCTCCGAAGAGCTCTCTCTAAGCCCTAAAACAATCAGTGTCTACCGTGCAAGACTACTCGAGAAGCTTGACCTCAGAAATAATTCCGACCTAACCCGTTACGCCATCAAAAATAAACTGGGTGATTAACACTATCCAAATGTAAAGCATGGTCGAAACTAAAGCAACACCTCCCAACCCATATTGCCATCATGATGGCAATGATCAGAATACAAGAAGTAATTAATGGGATGGCCTAATGGCCAGGATATCAAGTCGTGAAATATTGTGGAATAAGATTTCAAGAGCCTTCTTCCAGGACAGCCTTGCGAACCCTCATCTACACTATTCTAGTCATAGCTTTATTTGGATGCGCGAGCTTTGAACCACGCTACCAAGTCAGTCATCGTTATGAACCACCGATCGATCCAGCGAGTATCGTTTGTTTAGCAGAGTGCACACAACAACTGGCAGCATGTCAGCAGAGTTGTACGTCTACCTACCAGATGTGTTTACGGCGTATAGAACCCCTCTCAGAGCAACGATACCAGGAAGCGGTCCGGCACTATGAAAGTGAATCTCATAGTTACCGTCAGCAAATGAATACAGGCCGCTTCTATCAATCCTTTGGATGGGGAACGTCCATGGGGAGATGGGGCGGATATCCTTTGGGAGCAGGCCTCGGCTGGGGCCCCTCATGGGGGAGGAACGGCTTACCCTGGTATGGGATGGGATATTCACCTGCCTATTTTAATTTACCTGTACCTCCCCTTCAGCCAGACCGGAAAAGAGAACTTTACCGGTTAAGATACGAGCAATGCGAGAAGGAGTGTGACTGCCAGTCCATTCAAGATACATGCATCCTGAATTGCGGCGGAAAGAGAATCGTGGAAGAGCGTTGCATTGCAAATTGTCCTAAATAAAATATGGGCAATATACCGAAGAACTCAAGAAGATATTCTAGTTGCGTGGCTTAAGAAATGTATAGGGGCTCTTAACGCAGAAGAAGACTCTAGCTCGACCTACTGAATCTACTTAGGATTTTTTTAAACTGCTTCATGAGGATCAAAGCGCTCAGTGTTTGACAGAAACTTCAAGGCTGTCGATGAGTCGCGTTACACCTAGTCTAGCAGCTGCTAGGATTACTAAATCCAAATCACCGACCTCTGCCGGGGCCAGAGTGTCGCGTTGATGTAGCCCGATGTAATCAACTTCCCATTGATAGTAAGTGAGAGTCTCGCATGCCTTTTTACACAACTGCTGGAACTCTCCATTACCAGCTTCTACCACACTCTTTATCTCGGATAAAACTCGATACAAGCGCGCGGCCTCAACCCTCTCCTCACTGCTCAGATAACGATTGCGCGAACTCAATGCGAGTCCATCTGGGGCTCGAGTAGTTTCACATGCAATGATCTTTAATGGCAGATTCATTTGTCTGACCATTTCATGCACGAGTTGCATCTGCTGATAATCTTTTTTGCCGAATACTGCTACCTGTGGCTGCACTATATTAAATAGCTTGAATACCACCGTCATCACGCCACGGAAAAAACCGGGACGAAACTCACCCTCTAGGGTATTGGCGAATGACGGGGGCTCAATTAGAAAATCCTGTGGAACCGGATAAATCTCCGTATCATCAGGTGCAAAGACCACACTGACACCCTTTTTTTTTAACAGATTACAATCATCTTCCAGCGTGCGTGGATATTGAGAAAAATCCTCAGTCGGCGCAAACTGCAAGCGATTCACGAATATACTTACCACCACACAATCCGCTTCCTTCTGAGCACGCTCTACCAGTGACAAGTGGCCTTCATGTAGGCCTCCCATGGTCGGGACGAAAGCAATCCTGGATTCACGTTGGAGTCGTGCCCGTAGTTTCAAGGTGTCGGTTATTATCTCCACGATCCCTCAGAACCCATGCTCTGGGCCGGGAAATTTTCCAGCCTTAACTTCCTTGACATAATTTTCTACTGCCACCTGAATACTCTCCGCTCCGGTCATGAAATTTTTCATGAACCGCGCCTTCTTCCCAGAATAAATTCCTAGCATGTCATATAACACCAGAACCTGTGCCGAGCAATCGATACCAGCGCCGATGCCAATAGTGGGAATAGAAAGTTTTTTGGTTATTTTCTTGGCAAGTGCTGCCGGAATAACCTCCATCAGTAGCATGCTTGCTCCTGCCTTTTCAAGCGCAATCGCATCTATCATTAACTGTTTTGCCTGATGGGCAGACTCACCTTGAATTTTATAGCCTCCCAACTGGTGAACCGACTGCGGCGTAAGCCCAATATGTGCACACACCGGGACACCTCGCCGCGTAAGAAACTCGACCGTCTCTGCCATGAGGTTGCCGCCTTCGATCTTTACCATATTGGCCCCTGCCGCCATCAACTCTGCAGCATTTTGAAAGGTATCCTCTGGTGTTATCTGCGAAGTGCCAAAAGGCATGTCGACCATGATGAATGCACTACTCGATCCTCGTACTACGCAGCGAGTGTGATAAATCATATCGTCTAACGTTACTGGTAGGGTAGTCTCCTCTCCTTGCACTACATTTCCAAGAGAATCTCCCACCAGCAGAATATCGACACCGACACTTTCTAACACTGCCGCAAAACTTGCATCGTAACAGGTCACCATTGCGATCTTTTCGCCCTCATCGCGCATTTTCTGCAGCGTACTTAATGTAGTCCGCATAATCGATCTCATGACAATTTTGTGACTGATGGTCGCGCGTTGAAGGGTACGCTCATTGATCCCTTATCCTCGGTTAAAGTATTCACGTGAACCCCGCATCTGTTCTATTCGCTGCAACAATAAATCAAAATCCTCTGAGTTATCAACAAAATTGAGATTCTCACTATTAACGATCATCACGGGTGAATTCTCAAACTGATAAAAAAACCGTGTATAAGTTTCAGTGAGCCGCCAAAGATAATCCTCTGAAATATTCTTCTCAAAAGTGCTGCCACGCCTTTTGATCCGATCTACTAATGTATTGGGAGAGGCCTGCAAATAAATGATCAGATCGGGCTGCGGAGCTTGGGGTTGCAAGTGCCGGTAAATCTGCTGATAAAGATCATGCTCAGCATCACTCAATGTAAGTCCAGCGAATAGCTGATCCTTATCAAGCAAGAAATCGCTCACGGTTACCTGAGAAAACATGTCCATTTGCACTAGACTCTGCACCTGTGCGGCACGCTGAAATAGGAAGAATAATTGCGCCGGCAATGCATAACGAGGAATATCACTGTAGAACTTCTCAAGAAATGGGTTCTCAGCGGGCTTCTCCAGCAATAGTGCACAATTCAGATGACGTGCTAGGAGTTGTGCCAGGCTAGTCTTTCCAACCCCTATCGGACCCTCAACAACGATATAACGGTACCTTTCCAACTTCATGCTGACATCACTCGTTCTAACTGCTGCCCATTACAGGCTATCAACATTTCAGCTACAGAACCGCGTCCAGGAATACAGCAATTTGGCGCTATCTCAATCAATGGTTTCAACACGAATGCGCGTAAGTGCATTCGTGGATGTGGCAGGGTCAGCCCGGGCTCATCACATTGCAGATCGGCATAGAGTAGCAGGTCAAGATCTAATATCCGCGCAGCATTGGGGGTGGAGCGAACTCGTCCGAATCGTTGCTCTATATTAAGCAGTGATTTGAGCAGATCATGCGGCGCCAGAGTGGTCTCAATCTGCACTACGGCATTGATAAAGTCAGGCTGCTCAAGATACCCCACCGGGGCACTTCGGTAAATTGCGGAGCAATTCAACAAACGGCTTGCAGGAAGCTGAGATAGCTCAGCAAAGGCCCGTCTGATCTGAAGTGTAGGCTGATCCAAGTTGCTGCCGAGTGCAATGAAAGCATGACAGAGCGACTGCGGTATGGCACCCGATGTCAAGTTATCACCATGTCCGCGTCTGAACCAGCGGAACTGTTCTCAACGTCAGCAGCAGATCCAGATTGCCGGCGTCGTTTTCTGCGTTTCTTTGGCGCCTCGTCTTTGATCAGCATGGCCTCGCGTTCACTAGCACCAACCCGTTGAAATGTCTCCCACCAATGACCCAGCTCTGGATCCATTTCTCCACTCTCGCAGCGTAGATGCATAAAATCATAAGCGGCACGAAAGCGGGGGTGCTCAAGTAAGCGGAATGGCCTGCGCCCTCCTCGCCCTAGAAAACGGGGTTGCATCGCCCAGATTTCCTGCATGATTGCATCATAGCGGCGCGGGATTGCGAGTTCTTTATTCTGCGCCGCCAACACCTCATCCATAGCCTGCTGCAAGGCAAGCATAGGCTTCGCCCCCCCAGCCTGCAGGATATTCCATTGCGCCAACACCTCATGCCATAAAAGAGCCGCAAACAAAAAACCGGGGGAGACTGGTTTCTCTTGACGAACGCGTTCGTCAGCGTTCTTCAGTGCTAGTGCAATAAAACGTTCGCCCAGTGGTTGCTCTAGTATGACATCCAGCATCGGCAGCAGGCCATGGTGCAATCCACGTGCACGTAAGTCCACCACACAGGCCAATGCCTGTCCCGACAACAACAGTTTCAGCATCTCATCAAATAATCGAGATGGTGGAACATTGCGTAATAACGGGGCTAGATCACCGATGGGGACAGCACTAGCAGCATCAATCTGCATTGAAAGCTTGGCCGCCAAACGTACTGCGCGCAACATCCTGACCGGATCTTCACGATAACGCAGCAAGGGGTCTCCAATGATTCGAAGCCGTTTTTCCTTGATATCATCGTAGCCCTTCAGATAGTCCCAGATCTCCTCGGTGGAAGGGTCGTAGAATAACGCATTGATGGTGAAATCGCGCCTTACCGCATCCTCTTCTTGACTACCAAATACATTATCTCGCAATAGACGTCCGTGCTCGTCTGCATGCTTATCTGCTGCCGCCCCATCCAACTCCTCTGTGGATGAGTTACCACGAAAAGTAGAGACCTCCACAGTCTCAGCACCACACATCACATGCACCAGTCGGAAGCGGCGGCCGATAATACGAGATCGGCGAAATACGGCCCGTACATCCTCAGGAGTGGCATTGGTGGCGACATCATAATCCTTTGGCTCTAACCCCAGCAGCAAGTCACGTACCGCCCCCCCCACTACAAAAGCGGAGTACCCCGCCTGCTGCAAACCTGCCGTGACTTTCAATGCACAAGGGCTTAAATGATTACGGGAAATGCCGTGTTGCTTACGCGGGATAATGTGCAGCCTGGTGCCAGAATCGGTAGAGATAGAGGTAGAAGCAGATAATTTACGCTTGAAAACGCGGTGGAGAAGTTTGCGGATCATTACATGGCGAGGTATGTATTAGGGTATGAATTATACACCCGCCTCCAGTGCCGGCATGAAATGGCGGGTACTGCCCAGACCCGATTCCTCCAAATTGCACTGGTAGAGGGCCTCCAGATTGGAACGGCTGAATACTTCCTCAGTGGGCCCGGCGAGTGAGCGTCCATTATCGAACAGCATCAGAACATGGTCGCAATAGGGGTTGACCCAGGTAAGGTCATGCAAAACCATCATCACTGCGCTACCCTGCAGAGCCAATTCACTGAATAGCGTCATAGTGAGTAGTTGGTGACGAAGGTCGAGATGTTGCAACGGCTCGTCCAACAAATAGCAGTCCGGTGATTGAGTAAGTAACAAAGCGATACGGGCACGTTGCCGCTCTCCACCTGATAGTGTGGCCATCGGACGTTGAGCCAAAGCAGTCAATTCCAGGCGGTCGATTGCCTGCAATGCAGTGCTCTGCCCCCCCCCTTCCCATCCGAAAGGGTTGCCAGCATGGGGGTAGCGACCCAGCAGCACGTACTCCAGAACATTGCCCCAAAATTCACCAGGCTCTTCCTGTAACATAATTCCAAGTTTTCGGGCAAGATCCCGTCTGGGCCAGTCTTGCAGCACCTTACCCGCTACCGTCACGCTACCCCCCCCCCCGTGGCACAGATTACTCAACGCATGGATCAAGGTGGTCTTACCACACCCATTCTGACCAAGAATGGCCCAGCATTCCCCGGGATTAACGGTGAGATTTAAATCACGGCACAGCAACTTGCCGGGGTAATGCAAATTTAGATTCTTGGTTTGTAACATTTAGATGGAGTTATGCTTGCAGGTATTGGCTCTTATTACCCAGCCAACGCAGTAGATGCCTCTGCGCCGATACCGAATCATCACGCAGAATCTCCTCAGCAGCGATACGGGCTGCAGCGAGCAAATCCGCATCCTTCTCAGGATCAGCAAAGCGTAACATGGGTACTCCACTCTGGCGCGCACTAAGAAATTGGCCCGGTCCGCGCATAGATAGATCCTGGCGCGCGATCTCAAAACCATCAGTACTTTCAAAGATAATTCTGAGTCGTTTACGCGCATTCTCTGACAATGGATTCTGGTACAAAAGGATGCACACACTGGCCTCTGCGCCTCGCCCAACTCGGCCCCTCAACTGGTGTAACTGTGACAACCCCATGCGCTCGGCGTGCTCAATCACCATCAAAGAAGCATTGGGCACATCTACACCCACCTCGATTACCGTGGTTGCTACCAGTAATTGAATTTCACCCTGCTTAAACCTTTCCATTACCGCTGACTTCTCCTGCAGCGGGAGCCGGCCATGCACCAAACCGATTTTTAAATCCAGAAAGGTAAGCATCAGCGATTCATATGTCTCCAGGGCAGTCTTAAGCTGCAAAGTATCAGACTCTTCAATCAGTGGACATACCCAGTAAGCCTGTCTGCCGGCATGACATGACTCACGCACGCGTGTGATCACTTCGTCCCGACGAGTCTCTTCAAACAATTTAGTTACCACCTGAGTCCTGCCAGGTGGCAGTTCGTCGATTACGGACACATCCAAATCGGCGTAATAGCTCATTGCCAGTGTGCGTGGGATCGGTGTCGCACTCATCATCAATTGATGTGGAACGAGCCCAGTTTTTGCAGCTTTAGTATGCAAAGCGAGTCGTTGTTCGACGCCAAACCGATGCTGCTCGTCGATGATGGCTAGCCCAAGCTTGTTGAACTCCACCTGATCCTGAAACAAGGCATGTGTTCCGATGGCAAGCATAGCCCCTCCATCGCTGATAATGGCGAGTGCGTCTTGACGCTGCTGCTTCTTCTGGCTACCGGACAACCATGCAATCTTAATTCCCAGCGGCGTGAACCAACTGGAGAGTTTCCGATAATGCTGCTCGGCAAGAATTTCTGTCGGGGCCATAATGGCCACCTGATAGCCATTCTTGATCGCCTGAAATGCAGCCAGTGCAGCCACTACCGTCTTACCGCTGCCCACATCTCCCTGCAATAGGCGTTGCATCGGGTAAGGCCTGGCAAGATCACTACTAATCTCGGACAGTACTTTTTTTTGTGCTCTGGTCAGATCAAAAGAAAGTAATTTCAGTAATGTGATTGTTAAAAGATTCTTCTCTGGCAGCTCAGGCGCACAACGTGAACGGCGCTTCTGATAATGCGACCTTAAGGACAATTGCTGCGCCAGCAATTCATCAAACTTGACCCGACTCCATGCCGGGTGAGTACCTTCCTGCAGGGAGTCGACCGATGCATCTGCTGTCGGTTGATGCAGAAATGTCACGCTTTCACGGAAGTCTAGTAATTGGTGTCGCTTTAAAACTCCCACAGGCAGAACCTCCTTGAGGCTATCCGTTTGATCGCTACGAGCGAGCGCCTGCCTAATCTGTTTGCGTATTGTTTCTTGAGAGAGTCCTGCGGTAGCACGATAAATCGGTGTCAGTGCATCGGGTAGTGGTGTGTTCGTACTCACCATATGACACTTTGGGTGAACCATTTCGGCACCAAAAAAACCTTGTCGCACCGCACCCAACAAGCGTACACGCTTCCCAATAGAGTATGCCTTTACCTGACTACCGTAAAAATTGAAAAATCGAATAACCAAAACACCAGTGCCATCCTCCACCTGACACACTAATTGCCGACGTGGCCGGTACATGACCTCACTCTGGATGATGGTTCCTTCAACCTGAACCACTTTATCTGAAGGCAGTATATCGGCGATGGGATAAAGATGAGTCTCGTCTTCATAACGCTGCGGCAAGTGCAGCACTAAGTCAAACTCGTTAGCAATACCGAGTGCGGCGAACTTAGCTTGCATGATCTCGTCAATAGCGCTAGGGGCAACCGGAGATCCAATGCCTCCTGCTCTCTTACCCTTCAACCTTTAGCCTTGTAACACCATCACCGCATCCATTTCCACCAAAGCTCCTCGTGGCAGTGCGGCCACACCAACCGCTGCGCGCGCAGGATATGGCTGGCTAAAATAGCCTGCCATGATTTCATTGAGCCTTGCAAAATGAACTAGATCCGTCAAATAGATATTCAGCTTGACGATATCAGCCAGATCTCCTCCACTAGCCACTGCTACCGCCTTCAGGTTCAGAAATACTTGCTGGATCTGCGCCTCAATCCCATCTACCATCAGCATGGTAAAAGGATCCAAACCGATTTGCCCAGAGAGATAAACTGTCTCACCTCCATCTACTCGTATTGCCTGGGAATAGGTGCCGATTGCCTGCGGTGCATCGGGCGTCTGTATCGTCTGTTTTTTCACTTGAACTCCTAAAATAGATGAGTCGGCAGAACACTGCCGGACTGGAAAGACGAAGTAATTTATCGCAAAATTTGACTCTTAGAAGTGACCTTTACGATATGATGAAGGGAACTTCGGTACATTTCAACCATAAATCTGTTACAAACCCACTTATTACCTATCTGCAAAATAAATTGATGGAAATTTGCAGTCAAAATTTAGAATTATGCAAAAGCTAGTCATTCAAGGTGGTACACCGCTGACCGGAGAGGTCTACATTTCTGGGGCAAAAAATGCCGCGCTGCCAATCCTGTGTGCTTCTCTGTTAACCGAGGAGACACTCAAGATCGAAAATGTCCCCCAGCTCAATGACGTCACGACCATGCTTGCCTTGCTGAGACAAATGGGTATAGATATCACGCAGGATGGCAAACAGGGTGTCGAACTGACCGCCGCAAGTCTCTCCAATTTAGCTGCGCCTTACGAAATGGTGAAGACTATGCGTGCCTCGATCTTGGTTCTGGGACCAATGCTCGCACGAGCAGGTAAAGCCATGGTATCTCTGCCCGGCGGTTGCGCCATCGGTTTGCGCCCAGTAGATCAGCATATCAAGGGCTTGCAGGCGATGGGTGCTGAAATTAAAATCGAACATGGCTATATTCATGCGCATGCGAAACGCCTCACCGGTGCACGCATCGCGATGGATCTGGTAACTGTCACCGGCACTGAGAATCTGATGATGGCAGCGACCCTAGCGAATGGCACAACAATTCTAGAGAATGCCGCACGCGAACCGGAAGTTACCAACCTGGCCGACTGTCTGATCGCAATGGGTGCAAAGATTTACGGTGCAGGTGGCGACACTGTCACGATTGAAGGGGTCCGAACCCTACATAGCGCAACCCATCGAGTCATGCCTGACCGTATTGAAACCGGCACCTTCCTAGTGGCTGCTGCTGCTAGCGGTGGCGAGATTTACCTGAGGAATACCCGTGCCGACATACTTACTGCTGTTCTCGACACGCTAAGAGAGGCCGGGGCTACGATCAAGTCTGAACAAGACTGGATCAGTCTAAAAATGAAGAGTGTACTGAAATCTGTCAATCTTCGGACGGCTCCTTACCCTGACTTCCCCACTGACATGCAAGCTCAGTTCATGGTTCTAAACAGTGTCGCTAAGGGGACTTCCATCATGACCGAAACGATATTTGAAAATCGTTTCATGCATGTTCAGGAGTTGAAACGTATGGGTGCCAACATCGAGGTTGAAGGGAATACCGCCGTAGTGCATGGAGTGGCCGGTCTCGATGGTACCAATGTCATGGCCACTGACCTACGTGCCTCTGCAAGCCTTGTGTTAGCTGGATTAATAGCTCAGGGTGAGACCACCATTGAGCGCATCTACCACCTTGACCGTGGCTATGAACATATTGATGAAAAACTAACCCGATTAGGGGCAAAGGTCCGGCGCCAGAATTAATGAAACGTATATCCTGGCAACTCTCTGCGGTAAAATGTAACTTTTCGTAAGCTCTCATCATGACCGGCATCACTATTGCCCTTTCTAAGGGCCGGATTTTTGACGATACAGCGCCTCTGCTTAAAGCGGCCGGCGTGATTGCGCTCGACGATCCTGAAACCTCGCGCAAGCTGATACTCGCCACCACCCGAGAAGATGTGCGATTGATTATTGTGCGCGCTTCTGATGTACCGACTTATGTGCAATATGGTGCAGCAGACATGGGTATTGCCGGTAAGGATGTGCTGCTCGAACATGGCGGGGCTGGACTCTATCAACCCCTCGATTTGAATATCGCCTGCTGCCGTATGATGGTGGCAGTACCGGATGATTTCGATTATGAGTCTGCAGTACGTCAGGGCGCCCGTCTACGGGTAGCGACCAAGTATCTACAAACAGCACGCGAACACTTCGCTGAAAAGGGGATGCATGTTGATTTGATCAAGCTCTATGGATCAATGGAGCTTGCACCACTGGTAGGACTCGCAGATGCAATCGTAGATCTGGTGTCCAGCGGGAATACTCTAAAGGCCAATCAACTTAAAGCGGTGGAAGAGATCATGCCAATTTCAGCGCGACTGGTGATCAATCAGGCCGCATTGAAACTCAAATACGATACGATCCAGCCAATGCTGGAAGCGTTCTCAGCCGCAGTCAAGAAATAATGAATAACCGGAACGCGCTCATACACTCCACTTAATAATTCTGAACTGCCCCCCCTTATGCTACAGAT
>CANIWY010000005.1 GCA_947471695.1 Nitrosomonadaceae bacterium | reverse complement strand
GGATGAGGAGTAATACCCTCCTCTGATCAGTACCCCCACTGCCCTCCCCGGGCAGTGGACTGGCTCTTAGATTCACTGCCTATCGGTAGAGTTCCCCTCTCTCAGTACGGGAATATTAGCAAGGTAAAGACTCACTCGAGCAAAACTCAGCATATATCATGTGGCCTCGCCGTTGTACTCACTGACAAGCGCTCCCCTAAAAACTTCCAACGCAAGTCAATTAAAATTGAATCTGCTACGTAATTTCCCTGACCCTAATATTCCACATCCTCACAAGATCCGTGACTACTTCATAGCATCACTGACATTTATATGTGTAGCAATCAGTCTAGCAATCGACTCCGATGGAACCCTAGAACAGCAAAAAACCATGGGGATCATCGCCTGGACCTTCTTAACTTTATTACTATTCGGTGAAAATAAAGAGGTTCGAATACAAGTAATCATTGCTGTCGCCTTTGCCACAGCGGGAGAGCACTTCGCGTCCATCTACATGGGCGGATATACCTACCGTCTAGAGAACGTACCCGCCTATGTCCCACCAGGTCACGGAATGGTCTACTTAACGGCCGTGGCATTAGCCCGATCTGGTTTCTTCATGCGGTATGCAAGAGGTATCGCTACATTTGTGGTGGTGGTCTGTGGATTATGGTCAGCCTGGGGGGTCAGCGGTTATCCCAATCAGGGAGACCAGGTAGGAGCGCTTCTCTTCTGTGTATTTCTGATCTATCTATTTAAAGGTCAGTCACCATTACTCTACCTCGCAGCCTTCTTTATAACTACATGGTTAGAGTTAATTGGCACTGCAGTTGGGACTTGGCAGTGGGCCACTATAGAACCCGTCCTTGGACTTTCACAAGGAAATCCCCCGAGCGGCGTTGCAGCTTGGTACTGCTTAGTCGATGCGGTCGCCATCGGTGGAGCGCCCGTCATATTAAGCTGTTTTAAAAAAGCTCGGGAACGGTTTAAGTCAGGGAAAAAGAATAATGATATACGGCAAGAAATAAGGAATGATTAGCAGTAAAACTCAACCACCCTGTCTGTAAGCAAGATACAGTGGCTCATATGATTTTCATAGTTAATGCTGTATTATTCTGATCAATGGTTGATTGGCGTTACTGTCCGGTCACAGCCTCAACCAGTCGTGTCTCATGATCGTATGCGATTATCTACAATAATTGTTCTGCCTAGACCGGTCCCAACGTGCGTTGGTAGGTGGTTTAGGAGTGATGAAAATGTCGTTTGATCAGCTCGGCTTATCCGCTGAAATTCTGCGTGCCCTTGTCGACCAAGGCTATACGGAACCTACCCCCATTCAGTCTCAAGCAATTCCGCTAATCCTTGAAGGTAAGGACATCATGGGCGGCGCTCAAACAGGTACCGGTAAGACAGCAGGTTTTACCCTTCCCATGCTGCAGAGACTCCAACCGCATGCCAATACCAGCGTCTCCCCAGCCAGACATCCGATACGAGCTCTGGTATTAGTTCCGACACGAGAACTCGCGGCCCAGGTCTATGAGAGCGTCAAGGCTTACGGAAAATATCTACCTCTACGATGCGCCGTAGTCTACGGTGGGGTCAATATGGATCCCCAAACCAAAGACTTGCGCGCAGGAATAGAAATCTTAGTGGCAACGCCTGGCCGACTGTTAGATCATGTTCAACAGAAGACAATGAACCTTTCCAAGGTTGAGATCCTGATCCTGGATGAAGCCGACCGAATGCTAGATATGGGCTTCCTACCCGATATCAAAAAAATTCTCTCGCTGATGCCGGAAGAGCGTCAGAGTCTAATATTCTCAGCTACATTTTCTGAAGAAATCAAGAGGCTCGCTGATAAGCTGCTAAAGCAGCCGATACTAATCGAGGTGGCAAGACGTAACTCAATCAGCGAGTTAGTGACTCATGTTGTACACCCGGTCGATCGCGACCGCAAACGCGAGCTCTTGTCACATCTCATCAAAAAATCTGACCTGAAACAGGTGCTCGTATTTGTCCGTACCAAGCATGGCGCTAGCCGCTTGGCTCAACAACTTGAGAAGGATGGCATCACCGCCACCTCAATACACGGCGACAAAAGTCAGCCTCAACGTACTCAGGCCTTAGCAGAATTCAAAGAGGGTACTGTACGCGCGCTCGTCGCCACTGATGTAGCGGCACGCGGGCTTGATATCGAGGATTTGCCTCACGTCGTCAATTTCGAATTGCCCACAACACCAGAAGACTATATTCACCGCATCGGGCGTACCGGTCGCGCTGGCACCAAGGGCGACGCGGTCTCGCTAGTATGTGAAGACGAGAACGAGTTACTGGGAAGCATTGAGAAACTTCTAAAGTTCAAACTCAAATTGGAAGTAGTGGCCGGATTTGAGTGCGGAACGACACAACAAAGGGCAGAAACGGCTCAAACTACTCCCGCCGCGAAAAGGCATGAGCATGTAAAACCAGAACAGAGACAACGTCCCGAGCAAGGTAATGTAGCTCGCCCCTTTCCGCGTTCTGAACCCCGTTCACACGGACAGGTCGTACACTCCAGAACGTCGCAAGACCCCCTCTTCAGTCAGCCTTACACACCCTCGGTGCGCACTTCTGATAACTCAAAAATATTACCCCCCACACCGCAAGCCTCTTCAGCCCACTCTCGACACGGTCAAATAAAAAAACCACTACCCGCTTTATTCATGCCACCACCCATCCACAAGTCTGAGCAAGAAGAGTAAGACGAGATTCCTGCCGACACTTATTGCTCCCTAGTTGATCCCCGCCCAAGAACATGGCTAACCGCCTAACAAGGATATATACCCGGACCGGCGATGATGGCACTACCGGACTGGGGGATGGGACAAGGTCAAGTAAGGATAGCGCTCGCATTGAGGCCATTGGTTGCGTGGACGAGCTCAACAGCTGCCTCGGTCTGCTTCTTGTTGAGCACGTAGCGGAGAGTGTCCGCAGTCAACTGGAGAACATACAACATGACCTATTTGATCTGGGTGGTGACTTAAGTATCCCCGGTCGAATCAGCATGAGTAAAGAGCCGATCATCCGTCTCGAACATCAGCTCGATCACTACAACGCCAGCCTACCCGCGCTAAAGGAGTTCATACTCCCAGGTGGATCGAAGGCCGCAGCACTTTGCCATCTTGCACGTACCATCTGCCGTCGTGCAGAGAGGTCTGTAGTCAAACTCGTTCGAACTGAAGAGGTGGCCTCTCTAAATATCCAGTACCTTAACCGGTTATCCGACTTTCTATTCGTACTATGCCGTGCGTTAAACCGTCAACAGGGCGTCGAGGATGTCCTGTGGCAGCCCTGTAAAAATCACTCTACAGGTACCGAGCAATAGGTACTGTCAACTCTCTTTATGGCGGAAGCTCTCTACTATCAGGAGCATGGCCCCAACAAAGATTGCTGAGTCGGCCACATTGAATGCGGGCCAGTGGTAGCCGCTTAGATGAAAATCAAGAAAGTCGACCACATGCCCCAAACTAATCCGGTCCCATAAGTTACCCAATGCGCCACCCAGCACCAGACTTAGCGCCCAGCAGAACAGTTTCTCAGCTACGTGCTTGCGTAATAGATAGACGATCAGAACCGAAGCCGCTGCAGCAATTCCGCTGAAGAACCAACGCTGCCAACCGGAAGCGTCACTCAGGAAACTAAAAGCGGCTCCGGCATTATAAGTCAGCACTAGATTAAAAAAATCTGTCAGTGGGATCTGTTGTCCCTGAATTAGTAGGGACTCTGCCCAACGTTTGCTGACCAAGTCCAGCACCAATACCACCAGCGCTAAAATCAAACTAACATGCAGCTTCATCCTTCCCGATGCTTGATTGCATCACCTGAACGTTCGTTCCGAGCGCCATTCGATCGTGAAGTAAGAGCAGGCGACACTGATAAAAAAGTAACGCTAAAATTAAGCATACCGCCTCACCTCGCCCACACCAAAAAGATTGGACACGCAACGACTACATAGTGTTGGGTGCTCAGCGCTTCTGCCAATATCCTGTCGATAGTGCCAGCATCTTTCGCACTTCGGATGCACAGAGGGGGTCACAGTAATTAACTCCTCCGCTGAATCTTGAACCTGCAATGCATGTGCCTCAGAAGTAATCATAACCAATCGCAGGTCATCCCCAATTGATTTTAGTAGCGTGTAATCATCTGCATTGAGACTCATCTCCACAACAGCCGCAAGAGAGGATCCGATCTCCCCTTTAGCACGCGTATCCTCCAAAGATCTTTGCACTCGAGATCGTAGTTCACGCACCCTTGCCCAGCGACTTATCAATAACTGCTCACCCGGTTGTGACGGAAGGTCGTGCCAAAGATGAAGTAACACGCTATCGTGAGCACTTCCTGTCAGTTGCAGCCAAGCCTCCTCAGCGGTGAAGCTCAAGATCGGCGCAAATAACCGCACCAGACTGTGTGCAATATGATGTAGCGCGCTCTGTGCTGACCGTCGTGGGATGCCTTGGGCTGAAGCGGTATAGAGCCGGTCCTTGAGAATATCAAGGTAGAATCCGCCCAAGTCTTCCGAACAATAATTATGCAGTTTGTGCACCGCCAAGTGAAACTCATAACGAGAATAACTTTGCGTCAAATCATTCTGCAATTCCTTAGTAAAGACCAGCATATAACGATCGATCTCCACCCAGTCTTCCACCGGGAGCATGTCCTTCTCGGCATCAAAATCTGCTAAGTTCGCCAATAAAAAGCGCAGTGTGTTACGTATCCGTCGATAACTCTCAACCACCCGCTTGAGTATTTCATCAGAGATAGTCAGTTCGCCCGAATAGTCTGTCGATGCAGCCCATAGTCGTAGAATATCCGCCCCGTACGTGTCCATCACCTTCTGTGGGGCAATCACATTGCCCTTCGATTTACTCATCTTGTGGCCGGAACCATCGACCACAAAACCATGAGTCAGTAGCGACTCATAAGGTGCCCGTCCGTCCATGGCACAACCAGTCAGTAGCGAGGACTGGAACCAACCCCGGTGTTGGTCAGACCCCTCCAGATAAAGATCGGCGGGATACGCCAATTGGTCCCTGCGCTTTAGGACAGAGTAATGAGTGACTCCTGAGTCGAACCACACATCCAGCGTATCGGTGACTTTTTTGTATTGTGTGGCATCCACACCGGGGAAATTCCCAATCTCCAGGCTGAACCATGCCTCAATGCCCCTCTCCTCCACCTGCTGTGCAACCCTCTCCAACAGTGCTGATGTGTCAGGATGCAGCTCGCCGGTCTCCTTATGGATGAACAGTGGCATCGGCACGCCCCAGTTCCGCTGGCGAGAGACGCACCAGTCGGGGCGTTTCTTAATCATGGCCTCCAGCCTTGCACGTCCCCATGCCGGGAAGAACTGCGTATGCTCCACTGCCGCGCTTGCAAGGCCGCGTAATGTTTGTCCACCTTTCCCGTGCTGACCCATTCCAATGAACCATTGTGGGGTAGCACGAAAGATTACCGGCGACTTGTGTCGCCAGCAGTGCGGGTAACTATGGTTCAGTCGGTCTGAAGAGCGCAGGTTGCCATTGTTCGTTAGTATCTCGATGACTATCTTGTTGGCATCCCACACGCTCATGCCCCCCACCATCGGGATCCTTGCAAAGAATCGCCCGTTATCATCTACCGGGTTTTCCACCGGCAGGTTATAACGCATACCGATCGCATAGTCTTCCAGTCCGTGTGCCGGCGCGGTATGTACAAGCCCTGTACCGGCATCTATCGTTACGTGGTCGCCACAGATCACTGGCACCTGGTGAGGATAGAATGGGTGATGCAGCTTCAGGTGCTCAAGAGCACCTCCCTGGCAGCTTGCGAGAATCTTTGTGCCTTCTTCGCTGTAACGGGCCAATGCACTCTCAACAAGTTCATGCGCCAAAATTAAAAGGCCTTTACTTGTTTCTATCAGGTCATAGGTTAGTTCGGGGTGTACACATACCGCCTGATTAGCAGGTAGTGTCCAGGGCGTCGTTGTCCAGATCACAGCATAGGCCTGACCATTGATATGCCCTATGCCAAATGCCTTCGCCAAGACCGCATTGTCCAGCACCTGGAAGGCCACATCGATTGCGGGCGAGTTCTTATCCTCATACTCGACCTCCGCCTCAGCTAATGCAGACCCGCAATCTACGCACCAGTGAACCGGCTTACTCCCCTTATACAGGTACCCGTTCTTATAGACCTCTCCCAGAGTGCGCATGATATCCGCCTCGGTCTGGTAATCCATGGTGAGGTAAGGCTTGTCCCACTCACCCAGCACACCGAGCCTAATAAAATCTGCCTTCTGACGATCCACCTGCACACTTGCATACTCACGGCACAACTCTCGGAACTTATCGGGACTAATATTTTTCCCGTGGTTTTTTTCCACCACTAACTCAATCGGTAGTCCATGACAATCCCAGCCTGGTACATAGGGCGCATCAAAGCCCGATAAGGTCTTACTCTTGACGATGATATCCTTCAGAATTTTATTGACCGCATGCCCGATATGGATGTCTCCATTAGCATAGGGAGGGCCGTCGTGAAGTACAAACTTTGGGCGTCCTTTGCTGACTTCGCGAATTTTCTGATAGAGTCTCTTTTCCTGCCAATCCTTAAGCATGACCGGCTCACGCTTAGCAAGATCGCCACGCATCGGAAAGGGTGTATCGGGCAGGTTTAGAGTCTTCTTATAGTCGGTCATGGGGTATCAATTCAGGTTATGCGATTGTCTGCTTGGATCAGACCGCTACAGATAGTGAGTTTTGAAAGTACTTCTTTGCATTTTCTACATCAAGCCCGATCTGCCTTATAAGCGTTTCCAAATCGGAATATTTTTCTTCGTTGCGCAGCTTATGCAGAAAATCCATTCGCAAGTGTCGTCCATAGATCTCCTGGTTAAAATCGAATAGGTGGACTTCCAACACTGGCTTACCATTTTCATATACCGTAGGGCGCACTCCCAGACTGGCTACCCCGCGAGTTATTTGTTGTGGCGATGAGCTCAGAGCCCCCCTCACCTCCACCGCAAAAATACCTGACAGCGGCGGCCGATTATGCCGCAACTGCATATTGGCCGTTGGGAAGCCCATCCTCTTGCCCAGTTTATCTCCACCCACCACCTTCCCGCTGATGCTGTAAGGCCGACCCAGTAACCGTCTCGCAAGACCGAGATCATCGCTCGATAGCGCCTCCCTCACAGCCGTACTTGAAACCCGTATTCCATCTACAGTGTAAGTTGGCATTTCCACCACTTCAAAACCGTAACTGGACGAGAGTGCACTCAACATTGCAAGGTCACCGGCGCGACGCGCGCCAAAACGAAAATCATCCCCCACCAATACCCATCGCGCTCCAAGTCCCTGTTGGAGGATGTTCGCTACGAAATCTTTTGCATTAATCTTTGCAAAATCAAAATTAAATTTGCATATCTGGACCTGTTCCACACCATACTCAGCCAGCAACTCGAGCTTTTCCCTTAAACTGGTAAGTCTTGTTGGCGCTTGATCCGGCGCAAAAAACTCCCTCGGATGTGGCTCAAAGGTCATTACACAAGAGGCTAGATTCAATCGTCTTGAGGTTTCCTTCAGTCGCGCAAGCATGGCCTGATGGCCCAGATGCACTCCGTCAAAATTGCCGATAACCAGAGCAACTGGCATCTCAGCCTGAGTAGGAGTTCCACGATTAACTTGCATGATGCAATGCTGCCTAAAAGCCCAAATTGTAGCCTGTTTCCGCTGGACGGGTCTAGGCGGCGCGGAACTCGGTACACCCTGACCCAATAGATCATGCTCAATTAATAATGAGTGTGCCTACCTTGCAAGGGCTCCCAACTGGTTCTTGATAATACTTTGTAAGGACGGATTTTATTTACCTATCTTTACAGAATGGGGACCCCCTTCAGGGGTTAAAATGAAACCTTTATGATGAACGCTTCATCTGTATGATTAATTTCAGCAACGTCTCTAAGCGTTATCCTAATAGCTATGATGCCCTAACCAAGGTCAGCTTCACCATTGAGTCGGGTGAGATGGTCTTTGTTACCGGTCATTCTGGTGCCGGTAAGAGCACTCTTCTTAAGCTTATAGGCGCCATTGAACGGCCCACTTCTGGCACCATTATTGTCAATGGCCAGAATGTTGGCGCTCTTAAAGGTGGAACCATCCCTATTCTGCGGCGCAATCTTGGCCTCATCTTTCAAGATCAAAAAATTTTATTTGACCGCAACGTCTTCGACAATGTGTTACTCCCGCTTCAGATCAGCAGCTTTGATCCTAAGGAAGCCAGCGGGCGGGTGCGCGCTGCGCTTGACAAGGTTGGGCTCCTAAGTAAGGAGAAAGCAAAGCCCATTACTCTCTCTGGTGGTGAACAACAACGCTTGTGTATCGCACGCGCTGTCGTTAATCGGCCCTCTATTCTGATTGCAGACGAACCTACCGGTAATCTAGATTCTGATTATGCCCACGAAAT
This sequence comes from Nitrosomonadaceae bacterium, assembly GCA_947471695.1. Lineage (GTDB taxonomy): Bacteria > Pseudomonadota > Gammaproteobacteria > Burkholderiales > Nitrosomonadaceae > VFJL01. The sequence goes on along the minus strand of CANIWY010000005.1, from coordinate 16,350 downwards.
TATGAATATGTTCCGTTCGTTCCATCAAGTGGGAGTGACCGTTCTGATCGCCACCCACGATGCTGCCCTTCTGGGTGGCTCTCAAGACCGTATTCTTGCACTTGATCGTGGGATACTTACTGTATGAACGTATGGCTTTCACATCACTTCTATGCCCTCCTTTTGGCTCTGAAGCGTCTTTCTCGTAATCCGTTTCCAAGCTTTCTCAGCATTATCGTTATTGGTATCGCGTTGAGCCTTCCCGCTGGGGGCTACATGCTCCTTGGAAACCTGCAAAGCCTTTCCGGACATATATCTGGAAGTCCACAACTGAGTCTATTTCTATCGATGGACTCGGGTTCAACTGATCTTTCTAAGATCGGTTCACGACTAAAGCAGCATCCCCAAGTATCGAGCTTTAATTTCATTCCCAAGGATAGCGCCTTAGAACAACTCAAGCAGGGTAGCGGCCTTGCCGATGTCGTTGATGGCCTTTCTCAGAACCCACTCCCCGACGCCTTCGTAATCAACGCTAAAAACTCCGACCCTGTCGTGTTGGAAAGTTTGCGTTCCGAACTTCAAAAGTGGCCCAAGGTTGACCATGTTCAGCTTGATTCTGTCTGGGCTAAGCGACTAGATTCACTGCTAAACCTAGGTCAGTTGGCTGTGTTGATGCTCGCCACCTTGCTGAGCTTTGCTTTAGTTGCCGTGACCTTTAACACCATTCGCTTGCAAATCCTTACCAGGCGAGACGAAATTGAAGTATCAAAGTTGATTGGAGCAAGTAATGGATTCATCCGACGCCCATTTCTCTATTTTGGTGCAATCCAGGGGATGACGGGCGGGATCGTTGCCTGGCTCATCATTGCGCTCGGAATCTATCTCTGTAATGATGCTTTAGCCGATCTGGCATCACTCTATACCTTCGATTTTCGCCTCCAGCATCTTTCATCGAAAGACTGCTTGAGCCTCTTACTCTTCTCTACCTGGCTCGGATGGGTGGGTGCTTGGTTGTCGGTAACGAGTCACCTCTCTCAGATAGAGCCCAGATAGTTCAGATGGTTATTCCTTTTTCTCAGAACTTTCAAAAAAACTGGCACTCTCAGACATAGACTGCTAATATTTTAATGTGGCATTAAGAATCTAAGGAGGATGAGATGACCTTTTCTTTGAGCATACCCTCGACCAGTGGCAGTATTGAGAGTTATATACAATCTATCAGCCGACTCCCCATCCTCTCTCAGGAGGAAGAGGTGCACCTAGCACGACGCTTGAGAGACGATGATGACATCGAAGCAGCTCGCCAATTAGTGCTGTCGCATCTGCGCGTTGTTGTCTCCATCGCACGCGGCTACAAGGGCTACGGTCTCCCACAAGCCGACCTGATTCAAGAAGGTAATATCGGCCTGATGAAGGCGGTCAAGCACTACGATCCGGAACGCGGGGTAAGACTGATATCATTTGCCGTTTATTGGATTAAGGCTGAGATTCATGAGTTTGTTCTGCGTAACTGGAGGTTGGTAAAGATCGCCACCACCAAGGCTCAACGTAAACTGTTCTTTAGCCTTCGCAGCATGAGGCAAGGCTTGGATACCATGAGCCCGGAGGCGGTCGACACGATGGCGAAGCAACTGGGGGTCAAACCAGAGGAGGTAGTAGAGATGGAGACCCGCTTTAGTGGTCGAGATATTTCACTCGAGCCTTTATCTGAGGATGAAGATGAGTCATATAGCCCCATCGCTTACCTTACAGATGGCTCCGAGCCCTCACAATTATTAGAGGCCAAGCAGACCAGCCTACTGCAAGGAGAAGGGTTAGAGTTAGCCCTGTCCAGTCTGGACCCTCGTAGCAGACATATCATCGTGTCTCGCTGGCTGAAGGAGAAAGATACCGCGACACTTCATGACCTTGCGGCCGAACTCGGGGTATCCGCAGAACGTATCCGTCAAATCGAAGCCAAGGCGATGCAAAAAATGCGGGGCGCATTGGCCGCGGCCGCCTAGCTTTATTTGTCATCCCAGTCCCTCTCTTGCCACAACAAGTAGTTGAATTAATGAGGGGCTAACGATGATTCGCGTCTTTCCACTGCTCCGGTGTCAGTGTCTTCATCGACAGCGCATGGATCTCCTCCTTCATCCTGTCTCCTAGCGCACGATAAACTATCTGATGTTGCTGGACCATGTTCTTTCCATGAAATTCAGCACTGACAATGACTGCATTGAAGTGGTGTCCGTCACCCTCCACCTGCACTAGTTCACACGGCATGGCTTTTTCTATGTAAGTTTGTATATTCTCGGCTGTGACCATTTCGTTTTCCTGTTGAGATGAATAATAATATTTGACTTAATATCTCACCTACCAAGCGTATCAGTTAATATGAATACCGGTGATCAATGTCGAAGCTTGTACCCCGTCTTCAGCATTCTCAGCGTCAGCCATGATACTGCCATAAAGCAAATCACCACAATTCCAAAACTTAAGTAAGGTGAAACATCTGACACTCCAAAAAAACCGTATCGAAATCCGTCGATCATGTAAAAGAATGGATTGAGTTGTGACAGCCCCTGCCAAAACGCAGGAAGCGAATGGATCGAATAAAATACACCTGACAAAAATGTCAGCGGCAGGATGATGAAATTTTGAAACGCAGCTAGCTGATCAAACTTTTCTGCCCAAATTCCAGCAATAATTCCCAGCGTTCCTAGTAAAGCACTCCCCAATAGAGAAAATAGTAGTACCCATGGTAGTGAACGTAACGGCACGTCAAAGAAACACCATGTCACTAGATATACTCCTATTCCTACTACTCCCGCCCGCACTACTGATGCCAACACATACGCCATAAAAATTTCACGGTGCGAGAGTGGCGCGAGCAGTACAAATACGATATTACCAGTGACTCGTGACTGAATTAGGCTGGATGACGAGTTTGCAAATGCATTTTGTAGCACCGACATCATCACCAAACCCGGAATCAAAAACACTGTATACGCTACACCGGGATAAATCTGCACATGCTCTTCCAGCACATGGGAGAATATTAGTAGGTAGAGCAAAGTTGTCAGCATGGGTGCGAGGATGGTCTGTAGGCTCACCTTCCAAAATCGCTGCACCTCCTTATGTAAGAGCGTGTAGAAGCCAGTCATAGCCGGTCCTGGTCTGACTTGCTGCCCACGATCTTGACGAAGACCTCTTCCAGATCTGGCTGCATTAGCTTCATCTCCAGCACCCGCAATTGCGCCTTCCGCAACGCACCCAATACCTGTTCAATCTCTGAATACTCCTTTACTGTCAGGGTGCAATACCCCTCACTTCTACTGCGTACCAAAGGCTCTAGCGTGACGGGCATTGGGCCAGGCGATAACCTTAATCGTAGTGAGATACCGGATATGCTGTTAATGAGATTCTGAGTGGTATCGAGCGCAACGATCTTTCCCTGTTTCAACATCGCTACTCGATTGCATAGGACCTCAGCTTCGTCTAAATAATGGGTTGTCAGGACGATGGTGTGCCCATCTTTGTTCAATTCTTGGATAAAGCGCCACAAACCCTGGCGCAGTTCCACATCGACCCCTGCGGTGGGTTCATCCAAGACAATGACAGGTGGCTTATGCACCAGCGCTTGAGCCACCAATACCCGCCTCTTCATCCCTCCGGATAGGGCTCGCATGTTCGTGTTTGCTTTCTCTGTCAGATCCAGACGATGAATTATTTCGTCTATCCAGGAGTCATTCTTCTTCAGTCCATAATAGCCAGATTGAATGACCAGCGTCTCTCTTACAGTAAAAAATGGATCGAACACCAGTTCCTGCGGTACTACACCGAGGAGACGGCGGGCCTCTTGATACCCAGTGACTACGTCATGCCCCATAACTCGAGCCGTTCCACTGCTAGCTAGTGTTAGACCCGCCAAGATGTGGATGAGCGTGGTCTTACCTGCCCCATTAGGTCCGAGTAACGCAAAAAACTCCCCTTGGTCGATCTTGAGATCGATCCCCTCCAAAGCGATCAACGTTCCGAATCGCTTCTTTACCTGATTAACCTCAACTGCCGGGGTCATTTGAAGGACTTAATTCGTGTACAGATGGGTAAGGAATAGGTCCGACTGTTGATTTTACTTTAGTGATGACCTTTTTTCTGGTCGTTCTTTATTGTCTTTAGCACATCGGAATCAACTCAGAGACACCGTACAACTGGGCAAGACTTTTTAATGTCTCCGGCAGATTGGCAAATTGAACCTGCCCGTTATGGCTATGTGACCTGCGCTGCCACTCAAGTAACATACTGACGGCGGACGAGTCGACCTCCGTCACCTGCTGCAAATCAACCACGCAGCCCTCTTGGTTAAACATGGTCAACCCCTGCTCGGTCAGTGTGACGACATTTTCAATGGTGATGGCACCTCTAACGATTAGCCGATTTCCGTCGCGCAAGATCATATCTTTCGCCACAAATGATTATTTTGCAGCGGTCTTATTCTCTTTATCCCTCGCCTCCAAACCTCGATTCTTGTCCTGCAAGGTCTTAAGTAACTTTGCAACCCCCCCATCTCGAATCTGCGTATTGAATGAGCCTCGATAATTAGTTACCAAACTAACTCCGGCCACCGTTACATCGTATACCTTCCAGCCATCAGCAGACCTCTCCATGCTGTAATCAATCGGCACGGGGACCTGACCATGCTCCTCCATCACCTGAGTCTTAACCGTGATATCTATATCGCCCGGCTTAACTCTCGCTGGCTCTACCTTAATCTGGTGGTCGCGATAACTGGCCAAAGCATTGGAATAGGTTCGAACTAGCAGGGCGCGGAACTCCTTCACCAGCTCTTGCTGCTGCTCAGGACTGGCTACATTCCAGTTTTTCCCCATCGACAAGCGAGTCATCCGTGTGAAATTGAAGTGTGGCAACACCTTAGCCTCCACCAGATTAAGAATCTTGCCGGTGTGTCCTGCCCGTATATCTTTATCTTGCCTGATAATGGCGAGTACCTCCTGAGCGGTAGTGTCGACCAATGTGTCAGGCGAAATTTCTGCGGCCAATGCGGGGAACGCCAGTAACCATGCTGTTACAAGTATAGAGATACCTAAATTTATCTTCTTCATTCTTTCCTCATTTAGATCAAGTAAACTCACCACAGACCCCAGTCAAGAGCCGTGCATTTGAGTCCGTATTAATTCTTCCCATCTTTATTCTCTGATGCCTTGTTGAATAAGAATCGTCCGATCATCTCCTCCAACACCATCGCCGAGTTAGTCTTCATGATTTTATCACCACTCTTCAGCATGACCTCATCACCACCAGCCGCAAGGCCAATATACTGCTCACCCAAAAGTCCGGACGTCAGGATGCTAGCGAATGTATCCTTAGGAAACCGGTAGCGGATATCGATGCTCATTGTAACTACGGCATCAAATGTTTCAGGGTTAAACTGAATATCCAGCACCCGACCCACCACTACCCCAGCACTCTTCACTGGGGCTCGAGGCTTTAAGCCTCCAATATTCTCAAAACTTCCCATCAACGTATAGCTCTGTGCAGCACTATATGTACCCATATTTCCGACTTTCAGCGCCAACACCAACAGCGCTCCAATCCCGGCCGCAACAAATAACCCCACCCATAAATCCATTGTTGTCCGCTGCATCAGCTCATCCCTCTAAACATGAAAGCGGTCAAAACAAAATCCAGTCCAAGAATCGCCAAAGACGATGTCACCACCGTCCGCGTGGTTGCGCCGGACACTCCCTCTGCTGTCGGCGGCGCGTCATACCCCTCGAATACTGCGATCGCCGTTACCGCCACCCCAAATACACAAGTCTTAATGACGCCATTGACTATGTCGTATCTAAAATCAACAGCACTCTGCATCTGTGACCAGAATGAACCCTCATCGACGCCGATCAGCACCACCGTCACCAAGTAACCACCGAACACACCAACTGATGAAAACATCGCCGCTAAAAATGGCATCGAAATTACCCCCGCCCAGAATCGAGGAGCAACCACACGCGCCATCGGGTCCACCGCCATCATCTCCATTGCAGCCAATTGCTCGGTGGCCTTCATCAGACCGATCTCTGCGGTGATGGCAGAGCCAGCTCGGCTCGCAAACAGCAGTGCTGCCACCACTGGGCCCAGTTCCCTCACTAGGGAGAGCGCGACCAGTGTTCCCACGGCAGACTCGGATCCGTATTTTTGCAGGGTCTCATACCCCTGTAGACCCAGCACCATGCCCACAAATAGACCAGACACCACGATGATGATCAGAGACAAGACCCCTGTAAAGTAGATCTCCCTGATGACGAGTCGAAACCGCCTCATGCTGGTACCCGACTTCATCAACATCAATATAAAAAAACGGCTAGCACGACCCAGTCGCCAGACACTCTCTATCACCCGGTGACCGACACCCTGAATGCCGAGAACGATCCTCCTAGGCAACACTTCCCCCCATTCTCAGGTCGCGTGCATACGCGCTCGCGGGATAGTGAAAAGGTACCGGACCATCCTCTTCTCCGTGTACAAACTGGTGAACAAAGGGTGTGATTGATTCCTGAACCTCTGCCGGCGTTCCATGCGCCGCTATCACGCCCTCTGATATGAAGTAGACATAGTCAACTATTTTCAGTGACTCCTGGACGTCATGGGTTACAACGATTGAGGTCATGCCCAAGGCATCTGTCAGTCGACGAATAAGGCTGCCGATTACACTCAGTGAGATTGGGTCGAGCCCGGTGAATGGCTCATCATACATGATGAGCAATGGGTCAAGTGCAATCGACCTGGCTAATGCCACTCTTCTCGCCATCCCGCCAGATAACTCCGCTGGCATTAATTTATGTGCACCACGCAGACCAACAGCATGCAACTTCATTAGCACCAGATCACGAATTACTGCTTCCGGCAAGTTGGTATGCTCTCTCATCTGAAATGCCACATTGTCAAAGACAGAAAGGTCCGTGAAGAGTGCCCCAAACTGGAAGAGCATACTCATCTTCCGGCGCATCTGAAACAACTCATCCCTGCTGAGATCATGCACCACCTGACCAGCAACCTTGACGCTACCAGATGAAGGCGTTACTGCACCCCCGATCAACCGCAATAAAGTGGTCTTGCCACACCCACTCCCGCCCATAATGGCGATAACCTTGCCTCTATGCATCGTCATATTGATGCCCTTCAAGATGGCACGGTCACCATAAGAAAAATTTAGGTCTTTAATCTCGACTAGATTTTCTGATTTCATTCTGCTAGGGGGGGTCAGTGCTTGGTTTGACTGGTTGTTGATTCTAATCTAAATATGGGCTCTTCACAGCTCCCTAATCACGCCTCTGTTGCGATTGCTACCGTCTAAAAGGTGGTTCATTTCTAACCTGATGGTTAATGGTAGAGTAAGAATAATTTATAACCCGCCACATTTAGGCCGCCCATATCTAGACGTAACCTGATCTCAATCTCCTGCCCTGGTGCTATCGTCTGTTCTGGTCTCATCTCTCTACCAAGATATTCATTTGGCTTGAAGATATGACTCGCCAGAGGTTGTTCATGAACGTCGGTCAGAGTCAGTTCGAGCATTGGATACGCCTGAGGGATTGGTGCGTAGTTTCGAAGTACTGCTGTTAATATTGCAGCCTCATCACCCGTAGTAGGGTCTGACTTTAAATCAGATGACTCAATACTCAACAGATCCGATTGTTGTGATGATGAAATCGTACATCCTAAAAGCTCACAGTATTGTTCCAGGTAGAGACGTGCACTCGGAGCTTGAATAGAAATTTCAGATCGGTATGAGTAGATTAACTGCCCCACCAGCATAATCAATAAAAATATACTTACCGCAATCCAACCGCCTTGACTTTTGCGTGGCTCTGAGAGTTCATAGAACTCCTGCTCGATTGTTAGGTTACCTGCATCAGGAGTTTCTACAGCTATGTCTTGCGGAGCTGTTGAAGAGTTTGGGTTTAATTCCCCAGCAACTCTTAACTCGTGTTCAGAGTTGAGTCTTGATGACCCCATTTCTTTGAGGCCGGGTACAGTGATGGTGTCTGATTTGACACCCTTTAAGTCCACTGAAGGTTCATCGCCCTTCGTTTCTTGTACCATCGTCAGTGTGGCAAACCCATTAAATATATGAGCACAGCTTCCACACCGCACATCGCCCCCATGTGCCTTCAAGTGCTGAGCGGTGACGCGAAATGTGGTATCGCAGTTTGAGCAGCGTGTTACCAGCGCCATATCCGATTTCTTTCAAGTGACTTGGACTTCATTTTCTTGTCCCCGTTAACAGCACCCACCCCTCTCGCTCTCCCGAGATCCGCATCTTAAACCATTGACGATAGATTTTTTCAACATCTTCAGATTGATCCTTAAGGATCCCAGAGAGAACAATTGTTCCATCCCTACGCGTCATGCTCATTAGTAATGGTGCTAATATTTTCAGTGGGTTTGCTAAGATATTCGCAACGACTACATCTGCCCAACCTGTTGTTGTCTTTACCAGTTGGAGTTCGGTATGTGCTGTGTAAAACTGTGCCTTCTTTTGCTCTATTTGGTTGCGGGATGCGTTATCTTGGCTTGCCACAATCGCCTGAGGGTCAATGTCTACTCCTATCGCCTGTCTCGCCCCCAACTTCAAGGCTGCTATGGCGAGGATGCCGGAACCACATCCATAGTCCAACACATCTTCACCGCCCCTCAAATTTTCGTCTAACCAAGCTAGGCATAACTGAGTGGTAGGGTGGCTCCCCGTCCCAAAAGCTAGTCCCGGGTCAAGCGTTAGATTAATTGCCTCGGAATCAGGTGCCTGATGCCAACTCGGCACAATCCACAGTCTCGATGAAATCTTAATTGGGGTGAATTGATCCTGACTCATTCTCACCCAATCCTGTTCCGGCAACTCATCTACACGGTACATCGGCAAGCTTGTAAGTTCGGCCGCTTGAGAAGCGGCTCTGATAAATTCTTCCACATCAGCATCTGTCGCTAATATTGCTGTTATTTTCGCTGACTGCCAAATTTTTTTTTCTACTAGCTCTCCGGGCTCTCCGAATAATGGCTGCTCAAGTTCTGTTCCTGCGGCAGCGTCTTGTATATCGACTGACAATGCCCCCATCTCGAGTAGCGCGTCGCTTAGTACTTCGGCATGGGCAGCGTCGGTCTCTATCGTGATTGAGATCCAGGACATATTCTTGATTAACGATTACGTCTATCGGCGTAAAATTGATTTAGTAACTTGATGGCCAGTCATTGTATCTCTTGACTGCGCAGATAGGGGTTTATGCTCTAAGCCAATTTATTGTGATTTGCGAGCTTCTGCTCTAGATAATGGATCGGGGTTCCACCACTTAGAAAAGCGGCATCTGATAATAGATCGAGATGAAGTGGGATATTTGTCTTTATGCCACCAACCCCCATTTCAGATAGAGCAATACGCATACGGGCAATCGCCTGATCCCGCGTATCTCCATAGGCGATTACCTTCCCGATCATGGAGTCGTAATATTGGGGCACCATATAATGCTGATAAATATGTGAATCCACACGAATACCGGGCCCGCCTGGCGCATGATACTGCGTGATGCGTCCAGCCGATGGTGTGAGTTTATAAGGATCCTCTGCATTTATCCGACACTCAATTGCAAATCCTTTTATTACGATATTACGCTGGCGCAAACTCAGCTTCTCACCCGCAGCAACGCGGATCTGTGCCTGAACCAGATCGATCCCCGTCACAGCCTCCGTAACTGGGTGCTCGACCTGCAACCTCGTGTTCATCTCTATGAAATAAAATTCGTTCTTCTCAAACAAAAATTCAAACGTTCCTACACCACGATAACCGATGCTACGACAGGCGTCTGCGCAACGCGTACCAATCTTATCCCGTTGCCGAGGAGTGATTCCAAATGCCGGCGCCTCTTCGATGATTTTCTGGTGACGACGCTGCATTGAGCAGTCCCTCTCACCTAAGTGCAACGCATTCTTGTGCTCATCCACGAGCACCTGAAACTCTATATGCCGCGGATTCTCCAAAAACTTCTCAGCGTAAACAATCGGATTCCCAAATGCCGCTTGGGCCTCATTGCGGGTCATGATGACCGCATTTAGTAGCGCGGCTTCCGTGTGCACTACCCGCATTCCGCGCCCGCCACCTCCACCTGACGCCTTAATGATCACTGGATATCCAATACCTCGGACAATCTTTTTTATTTCTTCAGCTGACTCAGGTAGCGGTCCGTCGAATCCGGGCACGCAGGGTACGCCCGCCCTTTTCATCGCATTTTTTGCACTGATCTTGTCCCCCATCAGTCGTATCGTTTCCGCGCGAGGGCCAATGAATACAAATCCACTTTTTTCAACTCTCTCCGCGAAATCAGCATTTTCAGAAAGAAATCCATAGCCGGGATGGATCGCTTCTGCATCGGTCACCTCGGCCGCACTGATGATGGCTGGAATATTGAGATAGCTCTGAACTGATGGCGCAGGTCCAATACAGACGGACTCATCAGCGAGCTTGACGTACTTAGCCTCAGCATCTGCCTCGGAGTGCACTACCACCGTCTTAATTCCCATCTCGCGGCATGCCCTCTGAATACGTAAGGCAATTTCGCCGCGATTGGCTATAAGTATTTTTTCGAACATGTCTATCTATGGAATATTGTTTATCTTACGGTTGGGCTAACTTCTTATCTGCTTTTTGTTACCTAGTGCTGCGCCGATCCCTCGGCCATCACTCAACTTCAAATAACGGCTCGCCATACTCTACCGGCTGACCATTTTCTATCAGGATTGCCTTGACCACCCCAGTCTTATCAGACTCAATCTCATTTAGCAGTTTCATTGCCTCGATAATGCAGAGTGTATCCCCCTCCTTAACCGATTGCCCCACCTCTACAAATGCATTTGCACCAGGCGCAGATGAACGGTAAAAAGTGCCCACCATCGGAGACTTAACCATATGTCCCGCTGGCAATACCTCCTCTGCCACCGCCTCTTGGGCAACAGTTGATGTAGCTATAGGGGCTGCCTGTAGAATCGCTGGTGAGTTTACGTAGCTTTGCACTATTGATCCTGATTTGCTGATGCGAACCTTTTCTTCGCCCTCAGTTATTTCCAGCTCACCGATCCCAGATTCTTCAACCAACTCAATCAGTTTTTTTAGCTTTCTTAGATCCATGTTAGTTCTCTCGTTTTGAGGCTCTGATTTTTGATACTTTTAGCATTCAGAGGCTGTTGGCATGCTGTTTTATTCTTAAGGGTTGATTCTGGATATTCCATGCCTGTCCTATCTATAATTTTGATAAGCCTAGAACCGATGTCATTATAAATATTCCGCTATCGGGTAGTTAATGCGTACTCCAAAGCCAGTTCATAGCCTCTATGCCCTAGGCCGCTAATAACACCCAAGGCTATGTCTGAAAAATACGACTCTTTACGAAAACTCTCACGTGCAAAGATGTTCGAAAGATGAACCTCAATAAATGGCAACTTCACTGCTATCAAAGCATCTCGCAGAGCAACACTGGTGTGTGTAAATGCTGCCGGATTAATTATAATAAAGTCGGTGCCATCTCCGACTGTCTGCTGAATTCGACTAATTAAGTCTGCTTCCGAATTGCTCTGGAAGCTTTGCAGAGAGGATCCGCTATCTTTCGCTATCTTGTCCAAACTTCTGTTAATTTCGTCGAGCGTATTTTTGCCATAGATTTCCGGCTCGCGAACTCCTAACATGTTTAAGTTGGGACCATGCAAGACTAGGATTTTTTGGAAGGGAACAACTTGTAGCTTCATGGGCATAATTATGCCAAAACTGGTCTTTAATGTCTAGATGATTGAAGCTTTTCGCCGATTTTAAGCGAAAATCTCTTTTTTGCAACTGCGACACGATCAGTTTCTCCATGCCATTGAGCAACTGGCTTGATTTTATATAACGATTGTATTTCGTAAAACATGCCCGGGGCAGGGAAGTCGAAAGTCCCGCAAGGGTGGTTGATATTGGTGCTGTTGAGAGGAATCGAACCTCTGACCTACTGATTACGAATCAGTTGCTCTACCAACTGAGCTACAACAGCCCGAAAAAAGACGGACTATGGGATTATAGTGGTTTGATAAAGATGGGGCAAACAAGAGCAGTAAAGGTGATTAGCTCCCATAAGACGACTTAACCGGTCAGCAATTTTGTCACGCTATACATAAGCAGTAATGCGTACACAATGCCGAAAAACCAGGGGAAACTAATAGCCCGATGTGCCCACCACTGCCGATGCTGTCGGAAGGCCCAATTTGGCACAAAAGCCGTCGGCTCATTCCGCTGATCTTCTATTGGATCGCGAAACTCATGGAGATGATGGAGGCTCATCATGAGTTTCTCTTTCTGCCACTCAGGATCTTGCTCCACACCCCTTAGTCGCCATTCCCACAACGCATTCTGGCCTGACAGTCTTCCGAGGACGATTGCCATCTGGAGGCATAAAAGAATCCCAAAGATGCAGAGGAGAACGATCAATACCGTTAACGGAAGGGTATGAAACTCTCGCGAGACAATCAGTCCAATTACCATGACGATAATTGAATTTGCCATGAGGTAATCCGAAAGCATTGACTGGTAGTCTCGTACTCCAGATGTCCATAGGGTGAGGAGGTATTCGTATGTTGCGTCGATGCCGACTGGTGCTCTCATAAGCCATCATCCATTAGATTACTTTCATCACGTTGGCCATCCCTTCTTTAAAATAATCAAGCCTTAATACGTGCACCTATTCTTTAAAACCGACGCATGTCAAGATACGCCTCGTCACACATTCCATTCTTACGACTTTCGATACTCAGCGCCTCAAGTAATCTTGCACGGAATCACCGCATCCTCGTCGTACGAGTAGATTGCGCACAATCGATGATACCCATCCGCAACAATCACCCTTTCACTGATCGGGCTTCTTATTAAAAGGAGTGGCGATAGCGGGTGTCCGGACTGTATTTTCTGTTGATTTTTTTCAACATGAACGTTACTTATTCCTAGTAGTGACAAGCCTGATGCCCGAAAAATATCCTTAGCTTTAAATTCAACTATTGGCTCTAACTGTAACTGCTGTATATATGCGTTTGCTGTATGGCCATCATAGAGCAGGCACAAGTAAGATAGAGCTGCTGGATAGTTGTGTTTTTCTGGCTCGTTTAGCCATTTAGTTTCGATTTTCTTCGTCATTTTTGACCCAATGTTCAAATTTACGATTAGAGGATCCACTACAACCGAATTTTTCCCGTGACCTGTTCCTAAAGAAGCCTGCCTCAGAACAACCTTAGCACGGATATCATGAGTAAATAACTTTCTCATGGACTCTTGAACCGCTATCAAGTGGAATCCTGACCGACTCGGCAGGGAGGTCCGATGAAAGTGACTCGACCGCGGTTGAGGCCGGCCCTGTCAACACTTCGCCGATAAAGATAGTAATAGCGATCAGTATGATCAAGGATAAAGATATTCTTATAAAGAACCATCTCCCCATGCTAATGCTAGTCTCATTTCTAGATTAAAGGGGGTGCCATGCTTAAGCGACCGATTTCTTTTATTCCTGAACTGGTATCTACTTGATGTACTGTGAAGAATCTGTACTTCTTGACGGCTCGACTCAAATTACTTGGGCCTGAATTCATTACTGGAAAGAGCGAGAGGGGGCCCTTTCAAAATAAGGCGGGCCCCATATACCTATGGGGCCCGCCTTATTTTGTTACACGTGCAGATTTTTATTACTTACCGTAACTGGTTTCTTTATCGAAGCCATCCCAGATGTAGCCAGGCTTAACTGTAGTAGCGGTAGGAATTAGGAATGTCGCTGTATCCAAAACCCCGTACGCTGTACGCCCAAGCACCTGAACCAAGCCAGTGAACACACCAACTGTCGCGCCGGCTACAATGCCATCCTTTTGGCCGATTATCATTATGTTCTTTGGTAACTCGGCCCATCCTGTGGCAACGTTAGCAACGCCATGTCCAAGCTTATCGGCGACATCTGTCGCATAGTTTCCTGCGTGAGCCACTGGTGCTATGAAAGTTAAGGCGGAAACTACCAGCAGTGATTTAATTACTTTTTTCATCTGTGACCCCTTAAAAATGAATTAAAAGACAATCTAATTCTAATTGCTATTAGAGATACTTACTACCGTGAATCCGACAAATCTGCTCATTTAGTTCACGGTAGCGTATCATTCTATATCAACTTAAACTGCGCGACCAGCACCCGTTTTTAGCATTTTTTTATCACTGGATCCTGTTTCGCTCTTTTTTAATAATTCAGCTGATGAGTCATCGGATTTTGTATGCCTTATCTGCTCCTGTCATTTATTCTGTTTTGCTTAAACGCTTAATTTTCCTTTTCTATCGACCTTATTTTTATTTGATAAAATCCCGGATGAGGCATCCTCGCTAAGAAAACTTTTCTCACCTCACCACTTCAGATTTGGCTGCAGCACCCTTGTTATCTTGATCTTTTTTAATTTGACTACTTTTACGGGCTCTCCTATGAAGCGTACTTCTGTCCCTTCACTTGTTTTGTTTATACTGTTCACTTTCTCCCCTCAACTGGTATTGGCGGATAATTACCTAGCTAATTCGCTTGGGAAACTTACCAATGGCGTTGCTAATGTGGCCTTCGGTTTCGTGGAAATTCCTAAGACCATCTTCATATCTAGCCTTAGTGAAGGCCCTGCCTATGGTGCGACTGCTGGAATTTTAATGGGAATGATGCAGATGGTTGCTCGCACCTTGAATGGCGCCTTTGATGTGGTAACTTTCATTGTTCCCACCAAGCCCTTTGTCACTCCAGAATATATTTGGAATGATTTCTGTAAAGAGACCTCTTACAACTCTAATTTACAGCTACGGTAACTTGTTGCCCCCTACTTTGCATTTTCCTGACCGCTCCCCTTACCTCGCGGATGGTGTAACTAGGAGAGAGGTCTGGGCATGGGCGATGTTTGATTTTGCTAATTCTGGTTACACCACCGTCGTCATCACTGCAATCTTCAATGCTTATTTTGTTTCAATTGTTGCTGGAAATAAAGACTGGGCAACCCTTGCTTGGACCTCTGCTTTATCCGTCTCTTACCTCCTAATTATTCTGACCGCACCTCTTTTTGGTGCGTATGCAGATGCTCATGCGGCTAAGAAGCGCCTTCTATTTGTTGCGACTGTGGGATGTGTTGGATTCACTGCCCTCCTTTCATTTGTCGGCCCTGGAGACTTGTGCTTAGCAATTTTCCTCATTATCTTGACCAATTTCTTTTTTGGAACTGGTGAAAATTTAATTGCGGCCTTTTTGCCTGATCTTGCTCCAGGAGAGGCCTTGGGACGGGTGTCTGGATGGGGCTGGTCTCTGGGCTATATCGGCGGCCTTTTTAGCCTTGGCTGCTCCCTTATTTATGTAAACTGGGCCCAGGATCAAGGTCTTCAAGCCGCACAGTATGTACCTATCACCATGCTGATCACGGCACTTCTATTTTCCGCTTCCTGCGTCCCTACATTCCTATATCTGAGGGAACCGCTGCGCCCGCAACTCATTCCAACTGACCGTCCAGCTTTAGTTCCGTCAATTGCGCGTTTAAAAGAAATATTCAATCCAAAGTGGCGCTATCATGATTTGCGTCGTTTTCTCATTTGTCTTACCTTTTACCAGGCAGGAGTCCAGGCAGTTATTATACTGGCTGCTATTTATGCTCAGCAGGTAATGGGTTTTGGAACTGGGGATACGATATTTCTGATTCTGATAGTTAATATAACCGCAGCTTTAGGTGCTTTCATTTTCGGGAGCGTTCAAGACAAGATTGGTCATATTTCAACCATTTTGATTACATTGATTGGGTGGGTTTTAGTGGTCTTGTTGGCCTGGGGTGCTAAGGGACCGGCCCTATTCTGGGTATCAGCTACCCTTGCCGGTCTTTGTCTTGGCGCATCTCAATCATCGGGCCGTGCCTTAGTCGGCTACTTTAGTCCGGCATCCCATAGAGCTGAATTTTTTGGATTATGGGGACTGGCAGTCAAGCTCTCATCGATACTTGGTCCCATAACTTACGGCTTAATCAGCTGGGTTACTCACGGTGACCATCGGCTTGCAATGCTTGTCACCGGGATTTATTTTATTATTGGACTGATAATACTGACGGGTGTCAACGTTGAGCGCGGCAGACAAGCCGCATTAAATAATTAATCGTCGAAATCACCCGCTACTCAATGATGCATATGCTGATGCCCGCTATGATTGGGTGCGGTGGTATTTGCAGGGGTGGTTTGGGCTGCGGGCTTCTTTGTAGAAGGGGCCTTTGCCTTTGGTTTGATCGGAGTAAACCGTGCCGACTGCGCCTCATCCCCTGCTAGCT
>CANIWY010000004.1 GCA_947471695.1 Nitrosomonadaceae bacterium | reverse complement strand
TTCTAAGCTGGGGGTTACAGGTTCGATTCCTGTCGGGCACGCCATGGATCATTGCTTTATTAAGTTACACGGCAAACCCCAACACCGTGTAACTCTCTTTCAAATGGTGGCTGTAGCTCAGCGGTAGAGTCCCGGATTGTGATTCCGGTTGTCGTGGGTTCGAACCCCATCAGCCACCCCAATAAAATTAAGGCCTTCAGCGATGCAGGCCTTTTTTTATTTCTAACCATTCTGCAATATGCCCCTCCCTGAAAACCTCTCTCACTCGAGAACCGGGCTTCTACTTCACTTGCTTTTGCCCGGGGTTTTCTGCGGCGGGGATCTATCGATCGACCTATGAACACTCCAACCACGAGACCGCTGTATGGCCCGAACGGACTATTGTCACTTATCTCGAAAAAGAGGATCGTGAAAAGCTCTGCCAATGTCAGTAATGTAACTCGTCACACAGAAAGAGGAAGGTGCAAAATGTCAGAAAGAATAGACTCCATCATCGGCACAGGGACTTATATTGTGGGCAATATTATATTCGCTGGAATCATGCGCATCGATGGCCATGTTTGCGGGGATGTGACCGAAGCGGGGAAGAGGCCCAGCACTCTGATACTAAATGATCATGCACGTGTGGAGGGGAGAATAAAAGTCTCTAATGCGGTTATCAATGGCGCCATCGTCAGCGCAACCAATATCGGAGACTGCTCGCATAAGGAGCCCTACTGCCCCTCAATCTGATCGTCAACTATGGGGCTGCTTGGGCAAGGTTCCCAGCTCTGTCCCTGCATGCTTCACCACTGTCAGGAGTGTAGCGCGAGCAGAACGAAGTTGTGATCCAAGACGTAGCAGGGTTCCCAGCGTTACCGACCGCCGCAGTATCAAGGACATCAGCCGAACTGGGTCCGCGCTTCCATCTGGGCGTACCGCACCCAGAAGAGGGATGGGGGGCGAGAAGACAAGCGGGTCTGCAATTACTCTGACTACGAGAAAGGGTATCCCGGCTTTTGCGGCCACTTGCGCCACCGCACCACTCTCCATGTCGACCGCACAGGCGCCGGTCGCCTCCGCCAGTTCCCGCTTAGTATCTGCTGAGGTTAATACCCCGGTGCTCGCTGCCAGTACTCCATTCGTAATGTTGACGTGAGTGGGTAGGAGCTGTTGAAGTCGATTACGCCAGTCTTGATCGACCGGCAGTCGGTGGCCGACATGTATCGAGTCTGGTAGCACCAAGTCTCCCGGCCGGAGCCTTGAGTCCAACGCACCCGCAAGTCCGAAACTTATCAGGGCATCGCAACCACCCAGTTGCAACCCTTCCGCCCCTTCCCGCGCCGCCTTTTCACCCATCCCGCTCAGCCAGATCGCTGCCCCCTCCCCCAGACTGACCATCTCATTAAAGGGCAGATTCACCCGGGTCAAACAGCTCGCCTCCACGCGCATGGCGGTGACGATACCGACCACCCTCACACAGAAGTTTTCCGAGTCATCGCGTGAAATCGTGCCAGTGCCCATAGTGGGAAGTACTTTGCGTAACCGTGATATCTTAAATAGAAGACCCGCGGAAAGCCCGGCGCGTTATACCAAGGCTGGTCCCATAGCCCGTCATCTGCTTGTGTCCGTACCAAGTAATCAATCCCACTCCTCACCTCCTGGCTATTCACCTCACCTGCCGCCATCAGACCCAGCAGCGCCCAAGCGGTCTGAGATGGAGTACTTGTGAAGAACCGTCCGGCCTGTTGCGGGTCGGAGTAACTATCATTACTCTCGCCCCAACCACCATCATCTCGCTGCACAGACTTAATCCATTGCACCGCACGTCGGATTGCGGGGTGTTCAGTATCCACACGGATCAACCTCAATGACTCCATGACCGACCAGGTCCCATAAATATAATTGCTGCCCCATCGCCCAAACCAGGCACCACTGGGCTCCTGCTCTCTGAGCAGATAGTCTAGGCCCCTCTTCATGCTGTCTTGTTGACTCGCCTTTCCATACAGAGCCAAGAAGCCCGCGCACCGGGCACTCACATCGCTGGTTGGGGGGTCAAGCAATGCCCCATGGTCGGCAAATGGGATCTCATTTAGGTAGTAATAGGTGTTATCCGCATCAAATGCTGCAAAGCCACCGTTACTGGACTGCATTCCGGTCAACCAGTCTGATGCCCGTTCCAGACTATTCCGATAGGCATCAGGATCTGCCTGATACATCGCCCATGCCACTGCAGCGGTGTCATCCAGGTCTGGGTAGTGAGGGTTTGCATATTGGAAGGCCCATCCACCACCCGCCAAGTTAGGGTGATCATTCTTCCAGTCTGCGGGTGCATCCAGTATCTGCAATGGCACCAGCCAGTCAAGAGCCCTACGAATTGATTTTTGATCCGCACCCATATCCTCCTGCATGGCAAGGGTAGCAAGGACGGTATCCCATACCGGGGATGTGCAGGGCTGACACCAGGCCCTCTCTCCCTCCTCTATCAGCAGTCCACGCAGAGCCTCGCGGCATTGCACCCGGCAAGGGTGCCCATACTCATAGCCCAACAATGCCAATGCCTCATTGGCGTTCACCATTGCGGGGAAGATCCCTCCTAAACCATCGACTCCATTAAGCCGCTCCACGATCCAAAGCTCTGCCCGCTTTAGTGCGGCCCGTCTCACGGACTGTGGGATGAGTGTCTCGAATAATCGAGCGGTGCGCTCGATTATTAAAAAGACCTGATTTAACGTTGAACGTACTGGAAAGTAATCGCGTTCCTCTTCCGCAGGCACGGTGAAGAGTTCTGGAACACCGACCTTACGCGGATTCGCAGACTGCACCTTCAGTGAGTACAGAATGGTCAGTGGCACAGAAACGGTGCGAGACCAGTAAGCAATCTTACTTAAGTGGAATGGAAACCAGCTCGGCAACAGTATCATCTCAACCGGCATGAATGGCACCCCTCGCCAGGGGATCTGTCCCCACATCGCGAGCATTATCCGGGTGAATGAGTTAGCCCGTGCTGCACCCCCATGCGCCAGGATCGCTGTGCGGGCCTTCACCATATGCGGCGCATCGGGTGAGTCCCCGACAATCTTTAACGCATAGTAAGCCTTGATCGTGCAACTCAGATCGAGTTGACCCCCATAATATAGCGCCCAACCACCATGCTCAGAACCTTGCTGCTCACGGATGAAACGGGCCAGCCTGACTTCAAGGTCGACATCCACATCATCCATGAAGTGCAACATCAGGATATATTCGGCCGTGATCGTGCAATCCGCCTCCAGCGGGAAGCACCAATGCCCATCCTCCCTCTGCAACGACAGAAGCGCCTTACGAGCCCTGACGAGCGCGTCTTCTGGCGATGTGTTCGTTGCTGTCTGATCTTGGTCTGGCCACTGGTCGGTGGTGGTCTTGCTCATGCGGTCGTTACTGCTATTTCTCAGAGATGTTCTAGTCATGCAATCAAAACCTCATCAATTTTTTGTGCCGAAAAAGCCTAGGCAAATAATTTTGTATTGTAACTCATTGATCCGGCCCCAACCTCCACCCAACTCGTCCGGTGACCGACAAGGCCGCGCGAGGTGATGCCTATCTTGATCCGATGGGTGGAATACAACCCCGCTCATCGCCACCAAACAACACCCGTATTCTATTAATTCATCACCGGGGCTTTTTCTGCGGGGCGTTCCTTAATGGGATTAAGTTCAAGATCAGTCTGCTGAGCACTCCCCTCCGGAAGATCCAACGTCATCTTAATGGGGTCGATCTGCGGAATGGTGGACACCCTGTCGGTACGACGATCTCTTGCAGGGTTATTCTGTAGAGAATTATCTTGGGCGGAACTATCCTCAGCGATCTCAGCCAAGTCCTCCTCTGAGGAGTCGTCATAACTTTCAATGGGCGGCTTACCGTCATAGACCTGATGTCTACGCTGCTGTAGAGAGGCCTCACGTACGAATAGATAGGGATCCAGTGCAGCCTGGTCTCGGACCTTCATGGCATTGGATAAACGCGCCCTCTTATTGATCGCGCCTAAGACCGCGATCGGGGCAGTGACCCCAACGCTACTCACTAAAATAAGTACGCTGGCCAGGTTACTGAAGGGGATCATGGCGATATCGCGAGTGCTGCTAGGGCCGTGGAAAGGCAAGAACAAGTAAGACCCGGCATCAACACCCCATACCCCCAACGTCTGCCCAAAGTCCTCGTCATTCTGCTTAAGTCCCATGGGGGTTGCGACGTCAAACAGTCCGAACAGGCCGATGGTCGAGTTGAGGGTGAACCTCAGCGTGTCCTCTAGTCCCTGCTGCCCCTTACCCTGCAGGAAGGCGTTCAAAGCGACATTGGGATAGGCCAGATTGTCATAGAAGTTCCCGATCGAGCGCTGCAAGGGGTCCGGTACATACTCGAGATAGGCATTGGCAACCGGCTCCATAAAGTGCCGGTCGATCGCATCAGTGAAATCGTAGAAGACCCGGTTGGTACTCTCGTAGGGATCGACCGACTTAGCGCTCTGCCCGACCCCCTTGCCCTGATCGTTCTGGGGTATTGTGGCACAACCCCCGAGCAATGCGACGCAAAGCAGAATTAGAATTGTGGTTCGGTGGTTAGTCTTCATCATCAGTAATTGGTTGGACTATTCGCCCCTTACTTTGTTCCGTGCGACCCAAATAACGCTCACTTAAGGCTAGCTTAAGGCACGAATTATAAACAAAAATTATTGAGCCAATGTACAACTTTCTCATGCACTCTCACCCCGATTAGCGGTCGCTAGCAAGACCGGTAGTATCACCAGTACGCAGATCAGCGTGAGTGCCAGCCCGATGGTGAGAAGTACCCCCATGCTGGCGGTGCCTTGGTGTGTTGAGAATGCCAGGCTACCGAACCCGACTAGGGTGGTCAGTGCGCTGTAAAAAATGGCCCGTGTGGTGCTGCTATGCATCAGATCCTCATGCCTCGCCCCATCCACTTGACGACGGCTACGCTGCACCATATGAAGGCCACTATCGATACCGATCCCCAGTAAGAGCGGCAGTGCGATGATATTGGCAAAGTTGAACTCAACGCCCATCAGTACGGTTGCAGCACCCGTGAAGAGTGTGGCCAGTAGAAGTGGGGTCAGTACCAGCATGGTCGATGATAGGCTGCGCAACATGGCCCAGAGTATTACCGCAATCCCCGCCAGTGCCAACGAAAATGCCATGATGAATGCCTCCACCACGGCCTCACCTGCTTCCAAGCTGATGATCGGCGCACCGGTTGCTTGTGGTAACTCCTCCTGAACGGCCCTCACGAACCGTCTTAACGCCTGATTGTCATTAATATTTTCTACCGGATAAATTGCGATCTGATACTGCCCGGTCTGACTCAGCCAACGAGTCCGTAGCGATTCTGGCAACTGCTCCTGGTTAAATTCTGAGGCCTCAATCGACGTTCCTAGGCTCTGCATTGAGCCCGCCAAGAGTGATAACAAGTCCCTCTCGATGTCATCCATCAGTTGGCCCCTCTCCTCAACACCCGCTTCATCCACTCGTCTGAGTAGCGTGGCTAGGGATGCCCTTAGACTGCGAGCAGATGCCTGACCAGGATGATTAGGATTCTTTTCTATCAGCCGATCTAACGCATCCCTCAGTCCATCTAATGAGGATCTCTTCTGCTCCAGTGTGTACTTCCTTGCACTCTTAGGTGATGATACGATCGTGAGAGGACCCAGTGTCAAGGCCAGTTCATCTATCATCGCGATCTTCTCCTCCTGGTCGCCAGGTACGAAGTCGAGGATGGTCACCACCTTGCTCACCTCTGGCCGCCCGGTCAACCCCTTCACTAGTCGGCGCAACTCTTCCTCACTGCTGGTTAACGCAACTGCGTGCCAGGGCGAGTTCTGAGTATCCTTTAGCAGATCTCTGAAGGTCTGTACCGCCTCCCCGCTTTGGTCTTGCAGGTTCAGAAGGTTATAGTCGAACTTGATACTCGGGACTGCCGCAAGGGAAGCTAATAATGCGACGATGGTGACTGTATAAACCGCCTTACGCCAACGCAGAGGATGCTCGAGCAACCTCCCCAAAGACACAGCTGCGGAGCTCACTACTGCCTTGGTGGGTCGTGTCGGCAAATATCTTTCAAGAGCCGGCACCAGTGTCAGCGTCACCAAGAGACTGACCATCATCCCGGTCCCTGCGATCAGTCCCAATTCTGCCACCCCGCTGTAGGATGTCGGCATAAAGGCATAAAACCCGATTGAGGTGGTGATGGCACATAGAAATAATGAGTGCCCGGTATCCCCCCCTGTTGATCGCAACGCTTCTATCGGCTCCTCTCCCTCTTCCAGCCGTTCTCGGTACCGAAGCAGAAAATGGATTGCATAGTCCACCCCAAGCCCCACATACAGCACTGCAAATGCAACCGAGATGACATTCAAGTGGCCCACTGCCGCAGCCGCAAAGGCAGCAGTGAGTAGCAGCCCCATGATCAGGCTCAGCAACACACCAAAAATCGGTCCTGCTGCATTCAGAGCGATGTACAGCACTCCCGCCACCAGCGCCAATGCGAGCAATCCTGCATACTCTGTTCCGTGTAGCGCGCTTTTTAATTCCTCGTCCGCCAGAGCCACATCACCGGTCACTCGTACCCGTACCCCATCCCCCTTCAGCCCGAGGTCTAGTGCCATCTGACGTAGCGCTGTAATTGACTGCTCTGCTGCTGCAATCTGGGTGTAATCCAGATTCGGCTGTACCGTCATCATCTCTCGATAGCTCTCCTTCTGAGGTTCTCCTCGAAAGAGTGCCTGCCAAGAAAGAGCACGTGGGGTCCCTGTGATCCTTGCATCTAATGTTGCGCTCACCCCTCCCAGCACCGGCTCAAGATCTAGTGTTCGTCCCTTACATAGCTCCTCCACCGCTTCCGTAAGTACTGATGTGAAGTTATGTAGTGTTGGGTCCCCCACAATCTTCGCAATGAGGGGCTGTGCTGCTGCCAACCGGTCTGTGATCCGTCCGAGCTCTGGTAGGCTCTCATAGAGAAGCCCATTCCTCTCAAAAAATATATCTCCGCTCGGGAGATGAACATCTTTAATATTTACGGTATCTTCTTTTAGATGCTCGGCCAGTCGCTTGGTGGCGGTATGTGCCTGCTCGGGGGTGGGTGCTTCGACTACGACAACCAGGGTATCCACTCCCTGGTCTTGTGGAAATGCTTTCTTGTACTGAGTGAAGTTCGCTCGAAACGGAAGGTGCTCTGAGAGCATGTCCGTGGTATCGGTATTCATCCCCAAGTTACGAGATGTGTATATCCCGCACGCCAACGCAATCAATAATGACCCGATCAGTATCACGGGTGCGTATTGATAGGAGCCAGATACCCATCTCGCGAAGAATCGGTAGCTACCGCTGTGCACAGGCTCCATGACTACGGTCATCTTTCAGTGGACTTTGAAACGACCAACCTTCAACTCTGCTCTGCTGTTGCGATCTTCTTCTTGAGCATATCGATCAATGCCGGGAATCCATCCCTCTCGAGAATGGACCGGTACTCGACACGCTTGAGGGCAAGGTCACTGACACCATCGGCCATGATATTGATAATCCTCCAGCCATCCTTAGTCTCTCTCATGACGTAGTCAAAACGCGCGACCTCGTCCTTCCCCTGGACCATGCGACTTCGGATCAAGACCTGCTCTTTCGGCATGGCCTGTCGTTCTACGAATTCAAAGCTCTCTCCCTCATGACTCTTGAACCAGTCCGCGTAGCTGCTGATGCTGAGTTGGCGGAAGGTATCGGTAAAGATGATCTGCTGGTCGGTGCTGAGTTTCGACCAGAGATTACCAAGAGTGGTCCGTGCGATAAAATCAAGATCATGTGACCGGATCACAGCAGGCGTGAGTAGATCTATCCGTCCTCGGAATCCCAACTTACTTCCCCCACGCATCGCCTCGGTGAGTGAGTCTTGAAGACGTCTTACGACCTGCTCTGGGCTACCAGGGTCCGCCTTCTGGGCCCAGGAGGCTTGCATACTGACCAACATCATCATCCCGATCATACAGAGATGAGAGGCCGACTTGATTCCGGGTAAGATTCTCATATTGGCAAACCTTCCGGTTAAGACACTGAACAGGTTCAGCTTAAGACAGATGCAAATTAGCCATCAGTGCCCGTACCCGCAGACCCCTCGGAGGAAGAGCTTGTTTTCTTGACCACGACCGGGATAGGAAACTCTTTTCTGCCGGTATGATGAGGCTGTGATACATCGTAAATCCGTGGCAGCTCTGTAGCCATGGGTCCGTCGGTCCGTGGGCCGCGCATCGATACCCCAAGCGCTTTTAATGGGTTCTGCAGCATATCCTCAACCGCGGTCGCTTCATAACCGCAGTGGGCCATACACTGAGCACACTTTGGGTTACTGCTATTACCGTACTTGGCCCATGGTGTGTCATCCAGCAACTCCTTGAAGGTGGCTGCATATCCCTCGTCCGACAATAAGTAGCAAGGCTTCTGCCATCCGAACACATTCCGGGTTGGGTTACCCCAGGGTGTGCACTGGTAGTTCTGATTCCCTGCTAGAAAATCAAGATAGAGTGATGAGTGGTTAAGCTTCCACTTACGGGACTTACCGATTTCAAAGATGCCCCTGAATAATTTCTTGGTATCCTCGCTCTTAATAAAGACATCCTGCTGAGGAGCGCGCTCGTAACTGAATCCGGGTGCAATGGTTGCACCCTCAACACCCAACTCCATCGCATAATCTAAAAATTCAGCCACATCCTTCGGCGTCTCGCCCTGAAAGAGAGTGCAATTCACTGTGACCCTAAAGCCCTTGGACAGTGCGAGCTTAATCGCCTCGACCGCGCGATCAAAGACACCCTCCTCGCAGACCGATGCATCATGCCGCTCCTTCATCCCATCAAGATGGATGGAGAAGGTCAGGTAGGGGGAGGGGGTATAGTCACCGATCCTCTTCTTTAAGAGGAGCGCATTGGTACACAGATAAACATACTTTTTACGTGCAATGATACCTGCCACGATCCGCGGCATGTCCTTGTGGATCAGCGGCTCACCCCCCGGGATCGATACCATCGGCGCTCCGCACTCATCG
Source organism: Nitrosomonadaceae bacterium (assembly GCA_947471695.1). Classification (GTDB taxonomy): domain Bacteria; phylum Pseudomonadota; class Gammaproteobacteria; order Burkholderiales; family Nitrosomonadaceae; genus VFJL01. Next base: position 17,440 of record CANIWY010000004.1, on the reverse strand, counting down.
ACCGCTTGCATGCACTCTTCATAGCTCAGGCGCTTATCCAGAATCTCGTCTGGGTAATCAATCTTGCCGCAACCCCCGCAGGCGAGGTTACACTTGAATAGTGGCTCCAACATCAGGACGAGCGGGTACTTCTTGACCCCCATGATCTTTTGCTTGAGTAAATAAGTACCGACCGCGATCTGTTGACGTAAAGGAACTCCCACGTGCATCCCTCCAAAATTATTTAACTCAACTCTGCCTGCTGTACCCTTGCAGAGTGAACACTCTCAATCTCTTGTTTACACCAATTCTATGTTAAGTACTCGCCGTCTTTTGCATTCAGTGAAACGTAGCAAAACACCCCTTGCTACCGCTCACTTCATCTCATCAACGTAATTAAAACGCCATACTAACATGAGTCTGACCGGAGAGTGCGGATAGCGTTTCTTCTGCACGGGCAGAACTCTGGGGCTTGCCAAATACTTAACCTTTGAGCGATACGACTGTGTCAGTAGCAAGGACTGGCAGCAGAGGAACTCTCCGGTGGACGAGCTGAAACCAACCTGATGCCGCCTTCGACTTGGCGATACGACATGCGTAGTCTGATGGTGTTTCATCTGGCTTGGGGATCTCTTCGACATCCATCTGACGGAGCGAGGTATCGCGCAGCAACAGTAATTCAAAGTCAACTCCGATCTGTCTTAGCAGCTCACGTCGACGAGGGCTCCGGGATGCTAGATAGATGCGATTTTTTAGTTGAACCATGATGAGATTTACCCCCCCCCCCGATATGTCGAACACGTAAACTCTATGAGATCGCCCTATCCAAGACCCTATCCTTAACCGACCATCATGCCCGGTGGTAGGGATGTCGTTTTATGAGTGACAGGGCACGGTAAAGTTGTTCTGCCAAAAGGACTCGAGCCAAGGCGTGGGGCAGTGTCAGAGCAGACAGAGCCAAGACCTCATCCGCTGAATTCTTGATGCTGGCATCCAGTCCATCCGCACCACCAATGATGAACGCGGTATCTCCACCATTTCTCATCCAGCCACTCATGGAATCCGCCAGCTTAACCGTAGTCCACTGACGACCCCTTTCATCGAGTGCCACTGTACGGCATTTTAGGGGTACTGCTGCCAAGATACGGGCACCTTCAGCGGCCTTCAACTGATCCACACTCTTGCCGCCACCGCGTTTTTCTGATTTGATTTCAATTAACTCGATACTCGCCTCGTGAGGCATGCGCTTGGCGTACTCGGCAAAGCCGGTCTCTACCCATTCAGGCATCTTGTTGCCGACCGCCAAAATGAGTAGCTTCATACGTTGATTTACTCAGGACGACTTAGACTTAGTTCGTCTTGCGACTGCGGGCAGTTTAGTCGGGGATTTTCGCGGCCGGGCAGGGGACTTGATTTTGCTTGCGACGGTTGTAATCATGTCGACCTGTTCCGCGACAGAACCGGCCCACAACTCTTCAAGATTATAGTGTGCCCGTACACTGGTCTGCATGATATGTACCAGCACATCGCCGAGATCGACCAGCACCCACTCCCCAGTCTCCCCTCCCTCGATGCCGTACACCGCACCACCACCGGAACGGACCTTATCCTGTACGTTATTCGCTAATGCTCTGGTCTGGCGAGTAGAGTCTGCACTGGCGATGACCATGCGATCAAATAAGGTCGTTGCCCCGATGACATTCAAGACCGTGATATCGTGAGCCTTGACATCCTCTAATGCGGTCACGGCTATTTTTACCAGCTTATCAAGTTTCATTCCTCTCCTGAGTACAAGTGATTCGTTTCAATATAATCGAGAACGGCATCCGGAAGCAAATAGCGCACACTACGATTGTTGCTGATGAGTGTGCGGATGACCGTTGCTGAGACATCCAGAAGGATTGTCGGCGCAATATAGATCAGTCCGCAGGGTGCAGACTCGAGATCAGCTAAGCTGTGTGCCCAGCGTTGTGCGGTCTCCCCTCTTAGCGCCTGTGGGAGGGAGTCAGGTCGTGTTGCCAGTTCATGACCAGGACGGGCTGCAATGATGATATGGCATAGACCAAAAAGGTCATGCCATTCATGCCAGTTTGCAAGTTTCATGAAAGCATCCGCACCCATAATAAGGCAGAGTGTGACACTCTCTCCCTTCTCCTGACGGAGTTCGCGGATCGAGTCGATGCTGTAGCTTGTCCCGGGGCGATGGATCTCACGCTCGTCCAGAACGAAACGGGCGTTATTCCGGATGGCAACTTCTACCATTGATGTACGGTGGCGTGAGGATGCAATGGGGGGGGGGCGTAGCCGCGGCACCCCGGCAGGAATAAAGCGCATCTCGTGTAGATTGATCGTCTCGACCAGTTCCTCAGCGATACGCAAGTGGCCGTAATGGATGGGGTCAAAGGTGCCACCGAAAATGCCCACGAAGTGAGGGCTCGGTTTAGACATTATTTAATTTCGGATGGAATTGCGACGATATACAGACATCTTCTGACAGACCGGTCTGGATGGATTCTTCAGGGTGGGGTCCGTCACTCACAAGAGCACTTGGCCCGTGTCGGATAACAACTCAGACAGGTGGGTGGTGAACCGTGCTGCAGATGCGCCATCGATCACGCGGTGGTCATAAGAGAGGGAGATTGGCAGGATCAGACGTGGAACAAACTGACCATCGCAATAAATGGGTTTGATGCTGGCCCGGGAGACTCCCAGAATAGCAACCTCTGGCGCATTGATGATGGGCGTGAAGGAAGTGCCGCCGACGCCCCCAAGACTTGAGATGGTGAAGCTCGCTCCTTGCATTTCAGTAGGCTTCAATTTTCCTTCACGGGCGAGTGATGAGAGCTGGCTCAATTCTCCTGCAATGTTTAATACGCCCTTTTTGTCGACGTCTCGGATCACCGGCACCACCAGTCCCTGGGGGGTATCTGCGGCAAAGCCGAGGTGGTAGTAGTGCTTAATCACTAGGTTCATTTCATCCCCACCCTGATCGAGTGAGGCATTGAATTCTGGGAATTTTTTGAGGGCCGTTGTCGCTGCCTGCATTAAGAAGGCGAGTAAGGTGGTCTTGCTCCCCCCTTCCCCCGCATTTTCATTGCATTGCTTGCGTAGAGATTCTAGTTCGGTGATATCGGCCTCGTCGAACTGGGTGACATGAGGGATCATTACCCAGTTTCGGTGCAGGTTTGCACCTGCCATTTTTTTAATACGTGATAATGGTCTTGACTCGACTGGACCGAACTTGGCGAAGTTTACTTGCGGCCATGGCAGGAGATTCAGATCCACCCCGCTACCCCGCTGTTTTGCAAGTTCAGTCTTGACATAAGACTGAACATCTTCCCTGAGGATGCGGTGTTTTAATCCACTGCCCCTGACTAGGCTCAGATTTACTCCAAGCTCACGCGCGAAACGTCGGACCGAGGGTCCGGCATGTGCCTTATTAAATGCACTTGCATCCGGAGTGAGGATGGGAATGGGCGGGGGCTGGCGAGTCCGTGATGCGGGGGAGACCGGAGGCCTCTCCTGGACAGTTGACACTGGTGTGGGGGTAACGCTCTGCGTGGAAGTGCCTGCAGTTGGGCTTGAACTTACATGAGCTGTGGGAGAGACTTCGACCGTCAGGATGAGTGACCCTTGTGAAACCCTATCGCCTAGCTTGACACTTATTTCTTTGATGATGCCATCGAAGGGTGAGGGAACCTCTATCGTCGCCTTGTCCGACTCGAGCGAGATCAGAGGGTCCTCCATCCTCACCGTATCACCGGACTTAACCAGCAACTCGATCACCGGGACATCTTTGAAGTCGCCGATATCGGGAACCAATATCTGTTTAGTCTCTGCCACGCTTTTTCCTTCAATCATTTTCAATGCGAGGACGGCTCCCGAAACCCCATAACCGTAAAGACCCCGTCCCTCTAACCTTTATACCGTTACCGGGTTGGGTTTGTCAGGATCAATACCAAACTTCCGGATTGCCTGGGCCACAATTTCCGTTGATATCTTGCCATCCTCGGCCAGTGCTTGGAGGGTTGCGATGGTGACATAGTATCGATCCACCTCGAAGAATTGGCGTAACTTTTCACGAGTATCAGAACGACCAAATCCATCTGTGCCCAATACCTTATAACGGCCCGGTACAAACTCGCGGATCTGGTCGGCGAATATTTTCATATAGTCTGTTGCTGCCACCACAGGACCTGTAGAGTCCTTGAGACAATGTGCAACATAGGAGAGTCTTGCCGGGTCAGAGGGGTGCAGCATATTCCAGCGCGTTACATCCAGCGCCTCACGTCGCAGCTCATTGAAGCTGGTGACGCTCCAGATATCAGATGAAATACCAAAATCTTGATCAAGTATTTCTGCTGCTGCGATGACCTCTCGAAGGATGGTACCGGACCCGAGTAATTGCACCCGTAGAGTTGAGTCTCCTGATATGGCCTCGCTACTCTTACGGAATAGATACATCCCACGAAGGATTCCTTGCTCTGCATCCTTGGGCATTTCTGGGTGGGGGTAATTCTCGTTCATTACGGTGATGTAATAATATACATCCTCCTGATTCTGGTACATGCGGCGCATCCCATCCTGAATGATGACTGCGAGCTCGTAGCCGAACGTGGGGTCGTAGGAGATGCAGTTGGGAATGGTTGAGGCAGATAGGTGACTGTGACCGTCCTCATGCTGCAACCCCTCGCCGTTAAGGGTGGTGCGCCCAGCAGTGCCTCCCAGGAGAAAGCCACGGCAGCGCATATCCCCCGCCGCCCAGGCCAGGTCACCGATACGCTGGAATCCGAACATCGAGTAGAAGATAAAGAATGGAATCATCTGCACACCGTGGGTGCTGTACGCGGTTGCAGCGGCCATCCATGATGACATCGCCCCGGCCTCGTTGATGCCCTCCTGCAGGATCTGTCCGTTCTTGTCTTCTTTGTAGTACATCAACTGGTCTGCATCTTGTGGTGTGTAGAGCTGACCCACCGAGGACCAGATCCCAAGCTGGCGGAACATTCCCTCCATGCCAAAGGTGCGCGACTCGTCAGCAACAATCGGGACCACGCGCTGGCCAATGATCTTGTCTTTTACCAGGATATTGAGTATGCGCACGAATGCCATGGTGGTGGAAGACTCTCGACCCTCACCGCTGGCCTTGAGTAATGATTCAAAGGCAGATAATGGGGGAGTCTGAAGTGGATCTGCCGTGCGCTGACGTCGGTGGAGAAATCCCCCCAGGGACTTACGTTGTGCCTGCAGATACGCGAGTTCGGGGGAGTCTTGATCAAATACGAGGTAGGGCACTTCATCGATTTTGTCGTCCGCAATCTTCAAGCCAAATCGGTCGCGGAATGACTTCAGTGAGGTGGTCCCCATTTTTTTCTGCTGATGAGTGATATTTTGGGCCTCACCCGCCTCGCCCATCCCATACCCTTTAATGGTCTTGGCGAGTATGACGGTAGGCTGCCCCGTATGCTTTGCAGCCTCAGCATAGGCAGCATAGACTTTATGGGGGTCATGTCCACCACGGTTCAGGCGCCAAATGTCGTCGTCAGACATACTGGCAACCATCTCTAGCAGTTCTGGGTACTTCCCAAAAAAATGTTTACGTACATAAGCGCCATCTCGAGACTTAAAGGTCTGGTACTCGCCGTCCACACACTCCATCATGCGCTGCTGCAGCAGTCCCTTGGTATCTCGCGCGAGGAGTGGGTCCCAGTAGGATCCCCAGATTACCTTGATGACATTCCAGCCAGCGCCGCGAAAGTCACCCTCCAGCTCTTGGATGATCTTGCCGTTACCGCGTACCGGTCCATCAAGGCGCTGGAGGTTACAGTTAATTACAAAGATCAAGTTGTCCAGACTCTCTCGTGAGGCGAGTGAGATCGCGCCCAAAGATTCTGGCTCATCCATCTCACCATCACCCATGAACGCCCAGACCTTGCGTCCTTGGGTCTTGATCAGCCCGCGGCTGTCCAGGTACTTCATGAAACGTGCCTGGTAGATCGCCATAAGCGGGCCGAGTCCCATCGATACGGTTGGGAATTGCCAGAAGTCGGGCATTAACCAGGGGTGAGGGTAGGAGGAGAGTCCCTTGCCACCTACCTCCTGGCGGAAGTTATCAAGCTGTTCCTGAGTCAACTCTCCGAGTAAGAAGGCGTAGGCATATAACCCGGGTGAGGAGTGCCCCTGGGCGAATACCAGATCCCCGCCATGGTCTGCGCTGGCGGCATGCCAAAAGTGGTTATATCCCACATCGTAGAGTGTTGCGGCGGAGGCAAAGCTCGCAATATGACCGCCGACATTGGTCTCTTTATTGGCTCGCAGTACCATTGCCATCGAGTTCCACCGAACGTAAGAACGGATGCGGTGCTCGAGCTCATAGTTGCCGGGTGAGCGGTCTTCCTTGCCGGGAGGGATGGTATTGATATAGGCGGTGGTTGCGCTGTAGGGGAGATAGGCCCCTGAGCGGCGAGCCTTCTCTACCAGCCTCTCGAGTAAGTAGTGCGCTCGATCAGAGCCCCCTTGAGCGAGCACAGACTCGAGTGCTTCGAGCCATTCCTGTGTTTCCTGAGGGTCTATGTCGGGGAGGAGTTCCATGTCTTGTCTCGGGTGTGTTTGCTTGGGCTAATCTGAGTTAAATGCGAGCCAAGGCGCGCTCTGCAGCCGCAATGGTATTGCATAAAAGCATACTGATGGTCATCGGCCCCACGCCGCCGGGGACCGGGGTGAGGTGGCCCGCGACCTCCTTCACGGATTCAAAGTCTACATCGCCTGCAAGACTGCCGTCGGGCATGCGGTTAATGCCCACGTCAATCACTACTGCACCGGGCTTGACCATGCTGGAGGTGATCATGCGAGGGCGGCCGATGGCCACCACCAGAATATCAGCACGCCTCGTATGTTCGGCCAGGTCGCGTGTCTTTGATGTGCAGATGGTGATAGTGGCCCCTCTTTCTAGCAGCATCAGCGCCATCGGCTTGCCGACGATATTACTTCGACCAACGATCACCGCATGACAACCCTCGATCGCGATATTGTTTTTTTCTAGCATTTTTATCACGCCAAAAGGCGTGCAGGGCGGGAAGACGGTATTGCCGGTGACCAGTGCCCCGACATTGTATAGATGAAAACCGTCCACATCCTTCTCAACCGAGATGACCGAGATGACCTCGCTGCTTTCGAAATGATTTGGTAACGGCAACTGCACCAGGATGCCGTGGATGCGGGCATCTATATTCAATTCCCGGATGCGGGCAATCACCTCGTCCTGGCTCGCATTCTCTGGAAATGAATGAACTTCAGAATGGATGCCGACCTCATCGCAGGCCCGTGCCTTGTTGCGCACATAGATGCTGGAGGCGGGGTTGCTGCCGACAATGATCACCGCCAGTCCGGGTTGCATGCCCCGTTCGATCAAGAGGTCAGCGTGCGACTTCCACTCTGAACGTATCTCGCGAGCAAGCGCATTGCCGTCGATGATCTTGGCACTCATTATGTGTTTGAACCGACCATATCGTTGCGTATGAATACGGGGAAAGATATCCCCTGATGTTACCCGCGGCTAGGGAGCCGTTTTCAGGGCGGCCTTCTTGATCCTCTTCCGATAGAACAGTAGGCCAATCAGGAAGGTCGGGATAACGACCAAACCGGCGGCAATCACGCCCACGGCAAGGATCGAGATCGCGCTACTGTCGGGGATGAAGATCGTTACAAACCAGATCGCGACAAAGGCGGCCGCTCCACCACCTATGAACATGGTCTTCTTGCCGCGGTCATAGAGCCGCCAGAGGGCACCCGAGACCCTCACCTCATCGAGGTACTCATCAAAGACCGTGAGAAGGGCGGGGTCGCCGGGAGAGGCCTGATAGCCGACAGTGATGGCGAGTGTATCGCTACCATCTTCAAGACGGGACATGCCGCGAAGGAAGGTAATCCGTTTCTCGGCCTCCTTCTTTCTCATCCCTCGGTTAACCAGCAAAGAGGCCAATGCTTCAAAGGCATGTTCACGGGCATCGGCCGATAGATCGAGACTCTCTCCATGACGCCACATCACCCCGATTAGATAGAGGTGGGTCGTCATCTGCTTAAACTCAGGCGCAAAATCGTACCCCCTTTCCTTGATCAGGAGCTGCTGGGCGGCCAGTACCTCCTCGCCATGCTGAGTGCAGGCATCGATCGTCGATATTCCCGAGTCTACTGTAGTGTCATTCATCGCGGTAGTTATGAGCCATATCCAGACGGACTTTGAATTTATGAAAGGAGACATTATATACTGGCATGCGATTTGTTGAGGAGGGATGAATCATCCTGATCTGGCAGATAACGACGGCAATGGTTGCACGTTGAAATAATGTCCACAGTAAAAATAGGAATGCGGGTATGGGTCTTCCGGAGTATGTCAAGATCGTTGAGGTCGGACCGCGTGACGGTCTACAGAGTGAGTCCGTTAATGTGCCGACCCCAGTCAAGATCGAGCTGATTGAGAGGCTGGCCCAGGCAGGCCTGTCTGTGGTGGAGTCGGCCGCATTTGTGTCGCCAAAGTGGGTCCCACAAATGGCGGACCATTCTGCAGTCATGATGGGTATACACAAGGTTCCCGGGGTAAGTTACTCCGCACTGGTTCCGAACATGCAAGGCCTTACAGCGGCATTCGCCGCTGGGGTTAGCGAGATCGCCGTATTTTCGAGTGCCAGCGAAACATTCTCTCGAAAGAATACTAACTGCTCCATTGAGCAGGGGTTGGCACGTCTTGACGAGGTATGCGCTACCGCGCAGGCGGGCGGGGCACGAGTTCGAGGATATATTTCCTGTGTACTTGGCTGTCCATACGAGGGGACGGTAGAGCCCAGCCGGGTGGCGGATATCGCGGCAGAGTTGATCCGCATGGGATGTTATGAGATCTCTTTGGGAGACACGATCGGAACTGGCACCCCGGGTAAGACCCGGAGTCTGATCGAGTCGGTGGCGGGGAGGGTGCCCATGAAGAGTCTTGCAGGACACTTCCATGATACCTATGGTCAATCACTTGCCAATGCTTATGCTGCGCTAGAGTGCGGGGTTAGCGTGTTCGACTCTTCGGTCTCGGGTCTGGGAGGGTGCCCGTACGCACCCGGTGCATCCGGCAATGTGGCAAGTGAAGATCTGCTCTATATGCTATATGGAATGGGGATTGAGACGGGCGTGGATATGGGTAGGCTGATCTCTGCTGGCAATTTCATCTGCAACTTTTTGGGAAGGCCCTCAGGATCAAGGGCGGCTCGTGCAATTGCAGCCAAGCGCACCTTGACTCCGATTGGGCTGTGATTGATAGTTGCAATGAGATTCCTTTGTATCACATGAGCACCTTCAGTCGGGCGGCCCCGTCACTCATCGATTAGGAGCCCTCCCGACAGGAGTTGTGATATCCTTTTTGCATGACCCCAGACCCGATCTAACATGACCATCACCGCCATTTTGAGAGGAGTTTGGTTCGTGAATTATCTGTAACACGGTTTACGCCGGATTTCCCGGTGGACTGTGACTTAGAATTCTTTCATACATATAGGAGATCATCATGCCCTACAAAAAATCGATCATTTCAATTGCTGTTGGGTCTGCCTTTGCGGCCACTTTGGGAGTAGCGCCGATCGCCTCCGCTGCTGATAGCCCATTCATCGCTCAGTCCTTGGATAGAGGCTACATGATCGCACAAGCAAAGGCTGGGGAGGGCAAGTGTGGACAGGGTAAGTGTGGGTCCATGAAGGCCAATGAGGGGATGTGCGGGGTGACCATGGCTGATACCAATAAAGACGGCAAGGTCAGTAAGGAGGAGTGGAGCAAGCACCATGATGTCATGTTCGAGCATATGGACTCCAACAAGGACGGATTCATTGAAAAGACTGAGTTGGGCAAGGGTGAGATCGCCAAGAAGAAATAAATGAGAGGCGGCGATTGCGGGGTATCGTGAGAGTGAGTGTCCGGGCATGAGTAGATAGTCGCGCGCAAGAGCCATGAGCCGCCTAACACTTGCCGGTGCGGGTCTGGGATTTCGGCGAGAGCTTATCTCCGCGCTGAAGGAGCATGTCCCCGATGGGGTCGACTTCTTTGAGGTTGCGCCCGAGAACTGGATCGATATCGGTGGGTCGTTGGGTCGTGACCTACGAAGATTCACCGAGCAATATCCATTTGTCTGTCACGGACTGTCGCTCTCAATCGGCAGTCCGTCCCCCCTAGATGAGGAACTGCTTTATAAGATCAAGCGGTTCCTCGATCAGCACCAAGTACTGCTCTACACCGAGCATTTATCCTACTGTTCTGATGATGGACATCTGTACGATTTGTTACCTATCCCCTTCACTGAGGAGGCGGTGAGGTATGTCTCCTCACGGATACGGATCACTCAAGATATTCTGCAGCGTCGTATCGCAATAGAGAACGCCTCTTATTATTTGCAGGCGCCCATGACCGAGATGAGTGAGGTCCAGTTTATCCAGTCCGTGCTCACTGAAGCAGATTGTGATCTGCATCTCGACGTGAATAATGTGTACGTCAACAGCATTAACCACGACTACGATCCGATTGAGTTTATCCGTTCCATGCCGACGGAGCGGATTGTCTACCGACACATGGCAGGACATTATCAGGAGAATGAGGATCTGGTGATCGACACCCATGGTGAGGATGTGATTGAGCCGGTATGGTCATTGCTGGATGAGTCCTACCGTATCCATGGGGTGTCACCGACATTGCTGGAGAGGGACTTTAATATTCCGTCACTGGATCAATTGATGGTTGAGGTTAAACGTATCGCCCAAAATCAGGCTAGATACGGCCAGGTCAGAGATGTCGGCACCTCTTGAATTTCAGCGGTTTCAGTATGCATTCACAGCTCACCTCAGAGATCCTAAGGAGTGCCCCTGTCCGAGCGGGATTGAGGAGAGGCGAATGCGGATATACCAGGGACTGGTCTACAAGAATATCGAGAGTTTCCTTCTGACCTGCTTCCCCGTATTAAGGGGGGTGTTAGGGATACGCCGTTGGACGAGATTGGTGAGGGCCTTCCTCGCCAATCATCACTGTCAGTCACCCTTCTTTCGTCAGATACCGGATGAGTTCATTCATTTCCTGAAGGACGAGTGGACCCTCTCTAAGAGTGACCCCGCATACATGATCGAGCTCGCTCATTATGAGTGGGTCGAGTTGGCGCTCTCAATTTCAAGCTGCGAACCGGACTGGCATCAGATCGACCGAGAGGGGGACCTGCTCGAGGGGCGTCCGGTGCTGAATCCGGTTCTTTCACGTCTGCAGTATCACTGGCCTGTACATCGCATCGGCCCAGGTGTCAGGGTGGTGCCGACAGAGACCTACCTCTTGGCATTTCGTGGTGCAAGTGATCAAGTTCAATTCATGGAGGTCAATGCCTTCACCACAAGACTGCTCGGTCTGTTCGAGGCCGCGGAGAACACCGGCCGGAGGGCTCTTGAGATCGTCTCTGAAGAGAGTCAACATCCCGACCCAGGGGTTGTGATTGAGGGGGGGCTGGTATTGATGAGAGATCTTCTTCACCGGGGTGCATTGATCGGTGTCTCTCGGTAATTAAAGACGTTCTCGAGAGATCTGATGAGGTGTATCGGAGGGCATGATTCGGTGTATCTGAATTTATACTTTTCGATTGAGTGATAATCGCAAAAAACACTTGCATTATTTTCCCATTTGCACAAGACTACGCATCCATATGCTATACCACGAATAGGTGAAGATGATTTAACGGACTACTAGATGTAGTAGTTGATTGGCTTACCAACGATCTGGCCTGATATGACAAGAGGGGAGGTGTCTCCCGTTTAGAGTCGTAATAGAAATAGAATAGATAAGGAGAGTTCGATATGCAGCTTGCAACAGACAATACCGATCCAGTGCTAGCGCCCAGTTACGATCTTTCTCCGGCCACTCTCGCCCAAGATTCGCGTTACTCTCAGTACAAGATAATTCGCCGCAATGGCTCGGTTGTTTCTTTCGAGCCGAGCAAGATCTCCATCGCCATGACCAAGGCCTTTATCGCTGTAAATGGTGGTCAGGGTGCGGTATCAACTCGGGTGAGGGAGGTGGTGGGTCAGCTGACCAATAACGTGGTCAGCGCGCTGATACGACACCAGCCAGATGGCGGGACCTTTCATATAGAGGATATCCAGGACCAGGTGGAGCTCGCTCTTATGAGATCGGGCGATCATGATGTGGCGAGGTCCTATGTTCTCTACCGAGAGGAGAGGACGCGTGAGAGAGCGAGGCAGAAGGCTGCGATTGCGGCAGAGGCCCCTGCCAGTATCTTGCATGTGATGGAGGGCGGAAGTAGGGTCCCCCTTGATACAAATCGTCTGTTAGCGCTGATCGAGTCTTCTTGCGCGGGGCTGAATGAGACAGTCAGCGCAACCCTGATACTCAAGGCCACACTGAAGGATTTGTACGACGGGGTGCCTGCAGAGGAGGTGAGGAAGTCGGTCATCCTCTCTGCAAGAGCGCTGATCGAGAAGGAGCCCGCCTATAGCTATGTGACCGCGCGACTATTGTTGCATACCATCCGGTTCGAGGTTCTGGGTGAGGAGGTCATACAGGAAGAGATGGTGTCCCGATATGCAGGATACTTCCCCGAATTTATCAAGAGGGGTATCGATGCTGAGCTGTTGGATGGAAGGATGGCTCAGTTCGATCTGCCCCGATTGGCGAAGGTGCTAGATGCTAGTCGAGATTTAAAGTTCGGCTACCTTGGGTTACAGACTTTGTATGATCGGTACTTCTTACATGTACAGGACCAGAGGATTGAATTGCCACAGGCATTCTTTATGCGGGTGGCGATGGGGCTTTCTCTGAATGAGGTGGACCGCGAGTCTCGTGCGATTGAGTTCTATCATGTTCTGTCCAATTTTGATTTTATGAGTTCTACGCCGACCTTGTTTAATTCGGGTACGTGCCGATCTCAATTATCGTCGTGTTATCTGACCACGGTGTCGGATAACCTGGATGGTATTTATGAAGCGATCAAAGAGAATGCGCTACTTGCTAAGTACGCCGGTGGGTTGGGCAATGACTGGACCGCAGTCAGAGCGATGGGGTCTCATATCAAGGGCACCAATGGCAAGTCTCAGGGGGTGGTCCCCTTTCTTAAGGTGGTATCGGATACCGCTGTAGCGGTCAATCAAGGAGGCAAACGTAAGGGAGCTGTCTGCTCTTACCTAGAGACATGGCACCTAGATATTGAGGAGTTTCTGGAGCTTCGTAAGAATACGGGGGATGACCGACGTCGGACCCATGACATGAATACCGCCAACTGGGTTCCAGATCTGTTCATGAAGAGGGTGATGGAGGGGGGTGAGTGGACATTATTTTCACCCTCGGATGTACCGGACCTTCATGAAAAGTTTGGCAAATCATTTGAAAGTGCTTATCTGGCCTACGAGGAGAGGACTGATCGTGGCGAGTTGAGCCTATACAAAAAGGTTCCCGCTCAACAGCTGTGGCGCAAGATGCTGAGTATGCTGTTCGAGACCGGGCATCCATGGATCACCTTTAAGGACCCCTGCAATATTAGATCCCCTCAGAATCACGTTGGGGTGGTGCATAGCTCTAATCTCTGCACAGAGATCACGCTGAATACGAGCTCTGATGAGATCGCGGTATGTAATCTGGGGTCGGTTAACCTGGCGGCACATATCAAGGACGGCAAGCTCGACACAGAGAAGCTCAAGAAGACCGTCAGGACGGCCATGAGGATGCTGGACAATGTGGTTGATATTAACTTCTATGCTGTTGCCAAGGCACGTAACTCCAACCTGAAACACCGCCCTGTGGGTCTGGGCATCATGGGATTTCAGGATTGTCTGCATATGCTGCGAATCCCTTATGCATCAGAACAGGCAGTTGAGTTCGCAGACCACTCGATGGAGGCGGTCGCCTATCAAGCATACTGGGCATCAACTGAGCTTGCTGAGGAGAGAGGGTGTTATGCATCCTACAAGGGCAGTTTATGGGATCGTGGGATCTTGCCGCAGGACACTCTTGACCTCTTGAGAGAGGAGCGTGGTGGCTATGTCGAGGTGGATAGTTCATCTACCTTGGAGTGGGGGATCTTGCGTGAACGCATCAAGCAACACGGGATGCGTAACTCAAACTGCCTGGCAATCGCACCGACTGCGACCATCTCAAACATCATCGGTGTATCCGCCAGTATCGAGCCGACCTACCAGAACCTCTATGTCAAGTCCAACCTGTCGGGCGAGTTCACGATTGCAAATGAGAGCCTGGTAAAAGACTTAAGAGAGATCGGGCTGTGGGATGAGGTGATGATCTCCGATCTTAAGTACTTTGATGGGGCGTTGAGCAAGATAGACCGTGCACCGGCAGATATCCGAAGGCTCTATGCCACTGCATTTGAGGTCGAGCCTCATTGGCTGATTGAGGCTGCATCGAGAAGACAAAAATGGATTGATCAGGCCCAGTCACTCAATATTTATATGGCAGGTGTTTCTGGGAAGAAGTTAGACGAGACCTACAAGCTCGCATGGTTGAGGGGCCTTAAGACGACCTATTATCTGCGCACACTGGGAGCAACCTCTGCTGAGAAGTCCACAGTGAATGCCGGGGTGCTGAATGCGGTGCCGGCGGATGGGGGTTTGGCCAGCATGAGCGCGGCCGCAACAGTGACCGACCTGAAGTATTGTTCTATCGATACCCCGGAGTGCGAGTCCTGCCAGTGATACATAGAGCATCAGGAATAAAAGGAGAAGACTGTGCTGAATATTGAGAATGAAACGCTGCAATCAGGGATGCCAATGCTGCAGGCTGTATCAGGAGGCGTGCAACCGATGGCTGCGAACAATGGGAGAAGACTCCATGTCGCGAGCGGAATGACCTTGGTCGGGGATGCCGATGCAAGGGGTGATAGTAGAGGGGGTGAGCAGTCCGGGGGAGGGGGGTCTAACCGGCGCATATCGGTTGAGGACAAGAAGATCATCAATTGTAAGGCTGATGTGAATCAGTTGGTGCCGTTCAAGTATAAGTGGGCATGGGAGAAGTACCTCTCCGCATGTGCCAACCACTGGATGCCCCAAGAGATCAACATGAGTCGGGATATCGCCACCTGGAAGGATCCGAATGGATTGACCGAGGATGAGAGGAGGTTGATTAAGCGAAATTTAGGATTCTTTGTGACGGCCGATTCGCTGGCAGCGAACAATATCGTGCTCGGAACATACCGCCACATTACCAATCCAGAGTGCCGGCAGTATCTACTCAGGCAGGCATTCGAGGAAGCGATTCATACTCATGCCTATCAGTACATCGTTGAATCTCTGGGTCTGGACGAGGGCGAGATCTTCAATGCCTATCATGAGGTCACATCGATCCGGGATAAGGACGAGTTTCTCATTCCATTCATCGATACCCTGACAGACCCTCACTTTGAGACCGGTACCTTAGAGAATGACCAGAAGTTGCTGAGGAGTCTGATCGTGTTCGCGTGCATCATGGAGGGGCTGTTTTTTTATGTGGGATTCACTCAGATACTGGCACTGGGTCGGCAGAACAAGATGACCGGTGCTGCAGAGCAGTATCAATACATCCTGAGGGATGAGTCGATGCACTGCAACTTTGGGATAGACGTGATCAACCAGATCAAGATGGAGAACCCACAGCTCTGGACCAAGGAGTTTCGAGATGAGATTAATGGGCTGATGCAGAGGGCGGTTGAGCTGGAGTACCGTTATGCAGAGGACACCATGCCGAGGGGTGTTCTGGGAATGAATGCGCCGATGTTTAAGGAGTATCTGAGATACATCGCCAACCGTCGGTGTCAGCAGATTGGGTTGGATACCCTTTATCCGGGCGCGAATAATCCGTTCCCATGGATGTCCGAGATGATCGATCTCAAGAAGGAGAAGAACTTTTTTGAGACACGTGTGACCGAGTATCAGACCGGTGGTGCTCTGAGCTGGGATTGAAGGAGATCGGGCTAGGATTCAGGTACGGATAAAGCAATCATAAAGCCCTCCTGTAAAAGAGGAGGAGCGCTGATTTTTAAAAAGGATACTACAGCGAGGGTCGGTAGGGCTTGAGCTGCATAAAGGAACTACGGTCAGGATTGGGTGAGGGCGGCTTCTTTGATGTGCCTGCTACCCCAAGACACTGCCAGTAGTAGTAGTCGGAGTAAATGCAAGAAGAAGTAACCCTGTGTAACTTTAATCTGGAGGTTGAAATGGCAACTACCAAGAAACCAGCAGCAAAGAAACCAGCAGCAAAGAAAGCTGCGCCGGCTAAGAAAGCGGCGCCAGCCAAAAAGGCTGCTCCTAAGAAAAAGGCTGCTCCTAAGAAAAAGGCAGCACCTGCTAAGAAGGCAGCACCGGCTAAGAAAGCGGCACCTGCTAAGAAGGCTGCTCTTAAGAAGAAAGCTGCACCGGCCAAGAAAGCGGCCCCAGCTAAGAAGACTGCTCCTAAGAAGGCTGCACCGGCCAAGAAAGCGGCCCCAGCCAAGAAGGCTGCTCCTAAGAAGGCTGCTCCTAAGAAGAAGGCCGCTCCTAAGAAGAAAGTTGCTCCAGCTAAGAAGGCTGCACCTGCTAAGAAAGCAGCTCCAGCTAAGAAAGCTGCTCCAGCCAAGAAGGCTGCTCCTAAGAAGAAGGCTGCTCCTAAGAAAGCTGCCGCAAAGATTGGGGGTTCATCTGCACTGGACATCAGCAGCCCGACATCCAGCTGGCCGTTTCCCCTTTCGGGCTCACGCCCCTAAGACTGACGGTTATTGCTGTGGACCGGCCCAGTATCTGGGAAGGTAATAGGCTGGTCCACAGGTTTCACTGCTGAGTATGATCGCGTTGATTCAATAAGAGTCAATGTGGTGTAGGTTCTATCGTCTTTCAAGACGTGCTCGGGTTTACATTTTTCTATGTGACCGGAGGGGATTGCTACCCTCAATTTTCTAAGGCGACATCCAGTAGTCAAGATCATCTCCTAATCCGACGGACGCGGTGACTCGTAATGGCTCATCACGACTGGGACACAGTGTTGCCACTGATGCAAATTCCCAAAATAACAGACCAGATCATTCAAGTAAAAGGATATGCCGACCTGATAAGCGATAACCTGCGGACAGAAGAAAGTAACAAAGTCAGTTGGTTACAATATTTAAAAGCATCTGGCCTAGACAAAGACACTTATTGAATATAGGATGTATTATCCATGTATGAAAATAGAAAGGACATGGGTCTGTAAGAAACCCAATCAATGAATGGGGAATGAAAATTTCCGCCGTACATTTTATTAATTTTTTGGAGGGAAACATGAATAAAGTAGTCCAATCAGTAGTCGCCTTAGGGCTTCTATGCTTTGGTGCCGCATCAGTATCTTTTGCGGACCCAGCCGATAAGTTGCCACGTGTTAAACAAGAGATGGTAAAGCCACCTTTCTTACCAAAGCATGACCAGGTCTCCAAAGGAGCTAAGGTTGT
>CANIWY010000003.1 GCA_947471695.1 Nitrosomonadaceae bacterium | reverse complement strand
GAGCTCGGTTTGAATTAGAGAGAATCGACTTTGGAAGGCGCTACTCTGATACGCAAAGGTCCCCATCATGATAATCACCACAGCCAGAATGCCCAGTAGCTTTTTAAGCTGATGCCGATATAACAAAAACAGCAGCAGAATGATGGTGGTGCAAGTGGCCAAGAGGGGTCCCCGTCCATTCAAATTAAATTGAATAAGGAGTAAGAAAGAGGCAACCATAGACATCAGTATCACCATCCTTCTATTCTCGCTTATACCCGCCCAGTAAATGGCCAGCAAGACCCCGACCCCAATCCCCATTGAATAATGCAGGTAGGCCATTTTCAGGGGTGGGATACCCGAAACTCCCAAAAAAAACTGATAGTAAAGCCCCATGAGGAGCATCCCGAGGTAACCAATAACTAAGCCTCCAACCGCCCAAGCCAGCCGATCCTTATTCAGAAGAGATAGGTAGGGGATGAAGATCATCAGTCCCAGATACTTACCCCACCTAAAACGTCCCGAGTTAGGGTAATCGCTCCAAAGAATTCCCAGCAGCAACACTGCGCAGAATGAGAGAATCGCCACTGCCAGGGGCTCTTTGACGACTGACTTAAATTGGAACAGGCCCCCGCACAGAATCCACACCAAAATGAGGAGAATACCCGCAGCAATGTCCGAGCCCTTATGCCACAGGACAACCCCAAAAATGAATAACGCAACCTTGGCCGCCCAATCACGCCAATCACTGATGCTTCGCGTTAGATTAGACGGCACGGTTTTGGGTTCTCAACAACTTAGTTAGGATCATTGGCACCTATATTGGCAACTAATAAGTAAATGGACGTCGCTCATTTATTTCCGCTCTAAGCGGGGAAATTTATATAACAGACCATTACACCAGATTAGATTGTGATGCGGACATTTATTCAAAGTTATTGAGTCAATATTTAAGTCAGCGAAAACAGCAAACTATCATTTTGTAGAAACCATAATACACTCTTCTCCACAATCCTTATCTTTCAGAAAAGCTCGATGAGCGGCCACCTGAAATAACAAGCCTCTGAATTCATCGCCCATAGAGAAGACTCTCTGATTAACTGGGGTTGCCTGGTATGGTAAGACATTACTGCTGCGCCCAATATGATCGGCAGTTACATCCGAAGTCCAGTATTGAAACTGGCAAAAACCAGCTCTTTGAAATACCTGTGTTAAGGTTCTGCCTGTGAACAAGTGAAGATGTCGTGGCGGCTCCAACCCCCTCCATCGCAGTCCAAATTTCTGATGGCCATAACTCTCCGCGTTTGGCGTAGATACCACTAATTTTCCGCCTTTTCTCAACAAACGATGACAATCCGAAAGAATTGCAACCGGGTCGTATACGTGCTCGATAACATGACTCATAATCACTGCATCAAAACCTCCTGCAGGAGCAGCCATCTCTTCTAATGGACCCAGATGGATATCGACACCAAATTTATTACGCGCGTATTCAGCGGCTACTGGGTCTATCTCCTGCCCAAAAACCTCCCACCCCAGTGCCCTCATTCGCTCTAAACGATAACCACTCCCGCACCCAACATCCAGCAACCGTCCTGGCGTTAATCGATCGAGATACATGTATCTACGCCTCTTTCGATCATTTAGAATCTGCAGAAAAATGCTAAGCGGTATGCGAAAAATTGCGCGAACAACATACCCGAGCAGCTCACTTAATTCAAACTTGGTCCTTTTATGGGTGTAGTAACTTCTGTAGGCTTTCCAAATCTCATCCCTTGTAGGCATGGGATCAAGCCAAATGAAACCACAACTTGAATTGGAGCACCGTTTGAAACCCCAACTTCCAGGAGCGCCAAAAAGATGATCTTGAAGGCCGTGATAAAGCGTCTCACCATGTTTCCCGCACAGGTAACAGGTAGGGCTCTCCGAACTTCCAATCACGTCAGTTTGTTTGCTCAACATAAAATTCACTGAAAATTTAAATAAAAAATCCGTGTTACTTTCCACAAGAATATAGAACTATTCTAGGGTCGCTCTTAAAGCTCTGGAATCCTCTAGATCAAGCGCAGCAAATATCAGTCGGAAATGGGCGGTGCCGAATAAGAAACAAGAAAGCTGCGCTTAATCATTTTACTATTCAGTTCGGCGATCGGATGCCGCAGCATTAATGAATTCCGTTTACACAAAATCCAGGACACCCCCTAATGCCGCAGTATTATGAATTCGGTTTACACAAGATCCTTACACTCCCTCGTGATCTACCACCATGTCAGCTAGAAGAGTCTCTTTTACGGTACACTGCTCATCAATACGATTAAATATATCTAAATCTCTCGTGTCATCATCTGCATGATTGCAAGCATCACCCCTAGACATTTTAATTTTAGTAAAATATTCTACACTCTGAATTGAGTAGTGATTTATTTGAAATACATTATTATCAGATATCGTTCGTGATGAGCAGGCCCCTTTAATTTTATGAATGCCCAGATCCATCAAATCGTAAAGAGTCTTCGTTTTGCATATCCACTTTGTTGCAAGGTGAGATCCAAGTTCTTTTTGCCGCAGAACTAATTCTTTGCGAAGACTACTCGGGTGCGTTTTATAACCGCTACTCCCAAAAGTAGTCCAGTTCGTATAAATTACATCAAATTCGTCATAGTAATTTAATGCCTCACGAATATTTTCCCCTCTTTTTTTAGAAAACCAAAACTCATCCAGATCAGCGACAATTAGCCATTGACATTCTTCTGCGATATGAAATTGATTAAATGCAGTTCGGTAATGTTCTTTTTGCTTCCAACGTTCTGATAGTGAAATAAGTTTCACAATCCCTTGATCAATCCACGGCTGCGCCAACTCACGGCCATTATCAGTGCTGCCATTATCTATCAAATAAATTTGCTCGATACCCTGCCAGAGATAATGCTGAATCCATTCCTCTAGATTCATAGCTTCATTCTTCATAATCGCAAGAACACCAAGTTTGTATTTTTGAGCGAATGGTCTATGTGTGGAAAACTTATTTCTGATCTTTCTTTCTCTATTCCAACGTTTTAGTTTCTGAAGTATATTTATAAACAATTTAGTTTTCCTCAGTTGTAATTATCGAAGGGGGTGTACAGCCTATCTGAAACCGATGGGTTGAGGGGTCAAGTTCAAAATTTGCTGCAAAATCGGCTTGGCATTGATGGCCTTTCAGGCTGTCAGAGCTACGATACTCTGACTAGGAGGCATGAATTTCCTCACTGAAGATACGTTTTATACAAGCAGTTGATGCATGAGTTTCATCTAGAAAATCTATTTCGGCACATCCAAAGCTTATGGGGTTATATGAACCTAAAATTCTTATATCATTCTCAACCGCCAAAGATTCAAGGCGATTCATTAGAAGATCAAACCGGCCGATCATCCCAGACTCAAGATAGACTTCTGGAGAGACTGGCGGCAGGAATAGAATGACTTCAATCTTCCTTTGGCTCATATCTTTTATCACCGCAGACAGAAAGTGAATATTATCCTCCGACCACCCAACCGGGAGACTGGGTGTCTTATCACTTAATTTAATTTTTTTTAATCGACGTTTTTGCTCAGATGCACTACCATCGGCAAATAGACAAAAGTTATTGTATAAATCATAACAAGGACGGAATCCTGAAACTCGTGTCACTAAATCG
The DNA here is from genome assembly GCA_947471695.1 of Nitrosomonadaceae bacterium. Classification (GTDB taxonomy): domain Bacteria; phylum Pseudomonadota; class Gammaproteobacteria; order Burkholderiales; family Nitrosomonadaceae; genus VFJL01. Next base: position 24,455 of record CANIWY010000003.1, on the reverse strand, counting down.
AATATTAATAATTTAGCTGAGTCTATAAAATAAGCCCCATTAACCAACTGGGTCAAGATGCCAGTATTTACAGACTCACTCTGGTTAGACTGAATTCCATAATTCGATCGAATGTAATCTACCCTCTTTTTAATAGATTCGTTTTTCTTAACACTATCAACCCCTAAATTAGTTAGCTGGCCTGGATCCAGTCCAATTATAATTTTTTTTGGTGAAAATTTATCGAGAGCTAATAGTAATAGAGCAAATGGTTCCTCCAGACCTGCCCCCGTAATACTCAAATTCAGGGCATTACTAACCCCAGTATTCTCGCCAATTAACCTTGCAGTTGAGGATCCAATGATAACTGTTTCAGGGTTAGATTTTAGATGCTCAATAAGCGCAACTTTCATTGCTCTTTCATCATAATTCCTGAGTGGCACATGCAAGCTTCCATTCTCTAGAATATATTCGGCAATTCTAGTTTCAACTTTTGATGTGCCCGAAGAGAAGATGCCCGCAGGGTCGTACCAATAATTAACGAAAAAGATAAATGAAAAAATTAGAAATGAGGATATAAAAAAAGATTGAACAAAAAATTTAGAATCGTTTGCCATTAAAATTGAAAATATAAGAAAGGACTTGTTTTACTTAGTTGCAGGACACTGGATACAAACAGGATCGCAAGGAAAATAGCCCCTCCAAGCCCTCTGATTAGGTAGTGTTTCTTTTCAGAATCTTGTGACTTCAGAATAACTAAGCTACTTTTGAAATACAAAACAATAAATAAAGCGGTCAATAAAAGTAATAGTTGGGTCGTAGAATAAATCATTCCATTATAAAAGCCATTCACTCCGCACATTCCCTCATAAATTTGAAGGGCAATGTGGACGCTATCAGATCTAAACATTACAAGTGCGACTGTTACCGATAAGAAAGTAATGAACCAACTTAAGATTACGTAAGAGAGTGCGGGCCCTTGTCCTTTTTTTCGAACGCAGAAATTGCGTTTATGCCAGATATGATTTACGACTAAAAATACGCCATGCATTGCTCCAAAAACGACAAATGTCCAGCCTGCTCCATGCCATATTCCCACAATAACCATTGTGGTAATGGTTGGTATTATAAGACCACACGATAATTCTATACTTTTCGACCTACCAATACCAAGTCTCATCCCTTTAAGCGTTAACGGGGTATATAAGTACTGATTAATATAACTAGTTAATGACATATGCCACCTCTGCCAAAAGCTGATGATACTAGTCGCTTTAAGTGGAGAGTTAAAATTGAATGGCAGCCAGATACCGAAAAGTAAAGCGAGTCCAACAGCCATATCAGAATATCCAGAGAAATCAAAGTACATTTGAAATGTGTATGCGAATGAGCCAAGCCATGCTGTTACAAATCCTGGGGATCCGCCTGCATTTGCGATGTTAAATAGCTTTTCAGCACCAGCACCCAGAGGATCTGCTAACAGAAGCTTCTTTGCTAACCCAATTGTAAATGCGGTGATTCCGAGAACTATTTTTTTTTGTGAAACGCTGAAAGTTTCAGGATCCGTAAATTGGGGCATCATCTGTTTATGATGAATAATTGGGCCTGCAATTAAGTGGGGAAAGAAGGTAACGAATAACAAATAATTTAGAAAGCTCTGTTCAACAGTTTTCTTTTGAAAACTATCAACCAGATAGGCAACTTGTGTAAATGTAAAGAAGGAAATTCCTATTGGCAGAATTACATCTAGATTATTTAGTGGATCTAAACCAATAAAGTCCCGTAGCGAATTAGTATTAATAATAAAAAAATTTACATACTTGAAATATCCTAAGGCTAATAAATTTGCAGAAATGGAAATAATTAGGAGTATTTTTCGATAGCTTAATTCTGTCTTCGACAGTTGAGAACCCAGCCAATAATTTAAACAGATTGAAGTGAGCAGAATAGGTAAGGCGTATGGACTCCAGTAACCATAGAAAAAAATGGATGCTGCGACTAACCAAGCAATCGCAGCCCTATGATTTTTACTCGCAATGAAAAAAAATCCTGTAAATACCAATGGCATGAACAGAAAAATGAATTCATAGGAATTAAATAACATTATTGAATTTCAATGGAAATCGAATATGCCGATAGTTTGTGATATCCATTTCCCATTCTTGAGTTCCATTGGCCTCATTTTTTTTTGTAAAATTAAGTTTCTTATAATGATCTTTCACAATAATATTCCTATCGCTTGCTTTGTATATACCGACTAGTTTGGTTACTCCATTATTCTTCGCATAATTTACTATTTCAGAAAGAACTGCTGCCTCGACACATCTCCCCAATACCCGGCAACTCATTAACCAAGCATCTATTTTTAAGACGGCCCCAGCTTTCTCACCAATAACTATGCTTATCATGCCGTTATCACCAAAAATATCATTAAGCCTTATTTGGCGCGTAAAAAAATTTGAATTACCCTCTAGATCTTTTATCTCTGTTTCGCTATAGCGCTTAGTTGTTAAATTGAATTGATTCGATTTGTTAATCAATTGCACGATTCGCTGTCTACCTAATGCATCAAATGGCGTTGAATAAATTTCCATTTCGAGAGATTTTAGGTAGGAGCTAGTATCAGACGACTGAATAAAAGATTTTCCTCTCTTAGCATTATCTTGATAAAAGGATGCCCTCTTAAGGTCTTCGTCAGAAAAAGATAGAGACTCAAAATAACCCGCTGCTATAAGTGTTCTTGCAAAGAGCGCTGGATCTTTAGGCAATTCCGGAACTGCAACTTCATGTAACTCATTACGAACCTGTAACCGCTCTGCTGGATTATCGTCTAGGAAGACCATACTCTCTAATCCCAAAGAGAGACTTTGAGCAATGACTTTGATATTGGAAGCTTTGTCTTTCCAATTAATCTGAAATGATGCGAAGTGCTCCTCGCGCAAGAGCATGTCTTGATGCACTTTAAATGGTTCAAGAGCAATTGTTTCTTCATTTTTTGAAGATACTGCTAGGATTACGCCTCTCTTACGTAACTCGAGAACAACTTGTTGCAGATGTAGGTGTGCCTCCGCTGTTGGATCTCCATTACCAATCAGAATTCCACACAAACCATCATCACCAATAACTCCACCCCACAAGGTGTTATCAAGATCCAATATTAAACAGCGGCGACTCTTACCTAGTTTAGCAGCGAGGATACGACACACATATTCAGCGTATATCGGAGTGTATTTCTGTGCAAAAGGTAATTTAGCTAAGTGCCACAAAGTAGGGTCATGCCAATTTTCTAACCCTAAATTAAAAGCCAATCCTGATATGTCTACCATCAGGGTGTCATCAGCTATGAGACCCATTAGCCTACGGTTTAGGCGAGAAATTAACCATGAAAGTGTGCCCTCTAACAGACCCTCATAACTGCCCGATATATGTTCGACGGGGGGTGCGATATTCTGCAAAATTATTTGTGAGCCAGTCTTTATTTTTAGAGATTTAATTACTGATTTAATGTATGAGAAGCAGTGCTGAACATTTTTATTTGCAGAAATCCTATTCCCTGGCGAAGGATCAAATGGAAGCCCACGATAATCGATACTCACCAGTATGGCGTTGAGTTGATGTTCTGTGAAAGTCGAGTTAGTAGAAAAAGCTTCTTGTGCAACTTGATTAAACTCTGCTTCAACCACCTTTAACGCTATACCAAATCGCAAGGCTGTACCGATTAGTGATGGAACTATTAGCTTTGTCGTTGCATTACTGACAATTCCAAGACTGACAGGAATAAGCCCAGCTAGGTCCGCTTGGCTATCTTGAAGATATTTTAATTTTTTGGATAACTGTGCAAGTTGATTGTCATTGAGAGAGTATTTAGATAGCACCCTCAACTCCTTGCCAGTCGATGAAATTTTAAGAGTCGCAGAGAAGTCTGGTGGTGCTGCTGGCAACCATGATAAATTTTCGTAGATGCTAGTCATGTCAATATCTGGGCTTTGCTCAGCAAGGCTCCAATATAGGCGGCAGATGGGGCTTTGAAAAATGAATGCACAAGACGTAGTATTTACTGAAGTTTTATGAACTGCTACTCGATTTTGTTTCGTAGTTTTTTACGGTTTAATATAGGACGTCTCTTCGCACTGGTTTATTTAACGTGACTCAAGACCGGCTCATCCAGATTCAAGCCTGAGGAATGTGAGCCTATTTCAAATTCTAATCAATACTAAATCGTGCCGATCAAATATTCTTGACTAACCTTTCTTGTTTGTTAAATCTAGATGGAACAGATTGGGCTCCCGTCCAATCTCGTGAAAATTTCTTACTTTGACAGGACAGAAAAATGACTACCTTGTAAGCACATCTTCTTTATTTTCAAATATACTTCGCACGTATTCATACACTCATTTGTTTCTTCAGTATTAACTCTATCATCTCTCCAACATTAACTAAATCCGATACTTCGGCAGCAGAGAATCGTAATGAAAGCGCCTTTTCTATCGATATTACAAGCCTGATGTGCGTCAAACTATCCCAGCCGTCAATGTCTTCAGCAGTCGTGTTAACACCAATCGTCAACGACTCATTGTCAAATACCTCTTGAAAAATAGAGGTTAGTTGATTTAATAATTGATCTATATTTTTCTGTGACATGTATTGCCATTCAACCAAACTGTTATCAGTAAATAAGGTAATCTACCTGCTCTATTTATAGACTTCCCCAACCCAATTTTGACAGAGTGCTACGGTCGTCAGTCTAGTGACCGGACTGTCAATTCAGCAGCACCACATGCAGCGATAGTCTACATGAATAATCTCGTTTGCTTCTGGTTAGAAGCAGGATCCATTGAATAAGAATCTTGAGATCCGTTTAGAGTCTTGTGCATTCTGCATGCGTAAGCGTGAGAATGTTGCGCGAAGTTTGCTGTTATCGATCCTCTGAACACTGTGTAGTCTTGATTCTAAGTGCCGCCCTCTAAGCTAGAGGTTTACAGTCTCCGTTCATGTGTCACAATCGATGTACAGTGAGCACCTAGTGTAAAGCGATAGAGAATTAACCGCATAAATATGACAACTCTTTATTTTTAAAATGTTTTTTTAGAGAACCCCTAACTCGAACTGAGAGCCAACGGACTGTCCGTAATGATCGCCCTTCCCTGCCTCTTTTCGCTTTAAATTCTCTGGTTAATGCAGCTCAGGTGAAGAGATTTTCAAGGGCCTCTGCCGTTCACCTCTCTTGTCGCGTTAGGTCACCCCGAAACCTATAATATCTAGATTGCGACTATATTATCCCATGATCGGATCTTGATTTCATTCATACGGCCCCACAATAAAAGAGATGAGCGCAGCATAGGTGAGATATCAGGCAGCATCCATATTTCAGAAACGCGTTTATCTGGACGCAACCATCCATGGAGTGCAAGTTCGATTACTACTTTCAGGCTCATCGATCGATTAGGCATATGCAAGCACCAAATCTGGGGAACGGGTCTACGTGTAAGCCAATGAACACACCCCCCTTCTCGAAATATCACTTCAACCTCATTAAGAAGATCTGTTGGCAGATGCTCCAACGGCAGATTGTTTGAAAAGAGCAAAATGTTACGTTTCGCATTAGGATACCGAGAGAAATAGAGATTACGGTTATGTCGTACCAACTCTAGGTAAGACAGGCTACGACCAAACGAACCACCAACCTTATGATAGATACTCGCGGCCGGATGCACACCCATACGCCAGCCAAGTAAGTCTAACCGGCGACCCAGATCAATATCTTCATAATAACCACGCCCGAATACCGGATCGAAACCGCCGATTTTCTGGAACACATCGCGCCGGATCAGAAATGCGTAACCACGTAACCGGTGAGTCAGGACATAGCCCCCTGGTTGCCGCGGGTATCGGTCGAAGTCATACTCGGCATAGTAATTCCCGGAAGGAATAATAACCGCCAGCTTTGGATCGGCCTCCATTGCAGCACACAACATTGGCAAAAAATCCTCACTCGATTCGGTGTCTGAATTGAGCACTAGCACGTAGGTCGCATCAGAGCGACCGACCGCCTCATTCACTGACAAACCGAAACCCTGATTCTTCACTGAGTGATGAACACGCACGCATTCATATGCCAATTGATCAAGCATCTCCCGCGTCTCAGCGCCAGAAGCATCGTCCTGGACATATATGTATCTGATCGACTGCCCGAGATGGGCAACGACGGAATCGATACATCGCCGTGTCAAATCCGGTGCATTGTAGACCGGGATCACCACATCAACGGACGGTATTCCTAGTTCAATTATTTCATCTGATAAATTGCTGCGTAACGCCTTTGGCAATGGAGTCTGCTCCTGGTTCTAAAATTCCTTAAATACCGTTGCCTGTAACTCTTCCTCAGCTGTTACTGTCACTGGAACAACTGATTCTTTCTGTTCAGTCAGGTCTGTTGTGGGTTTTGCCCGTACCTGCGACTCCAGCAGAGCCACAAAACGTGGCAGCACATCCGGCCCGCCGACATGGAGCATCTCATCGATGAACCGTTGTCGATGCTCCTCAACATAGAATGAATCACAACCATTTCGAAGAAGACCATCAATCTTTTCATATACGTCATCACGGCACCGCAACTCTGTCTCGGGCATGTAATGGGCCACCGTTGATCGTCCTGCAATCAGGTAGTCAGCCGCTAGAACCGGTTTGCCAACCTTGACCGCCTCAAATGAGACCGATGTAGCTAAATCGACAATGACATCTGCCCACTCCAACAGATGAGCCGAATGAACACCTCCCCCTGCCACGCTCACGTTTGGCAACTTTCTCAACGAGGAATTCCGAGTCAGGGTCTGCTGCCAACCACCGCGGGTGTGAGGCTTGATCATCAGCTCCACACCTGGGAAAGAGGCGATCAATTGCACCACATAACCGACCTCCTCCCAGAAAGTCGTAAAGCTACTCTTTCTAAGGAACATCAGCACCTTGAGCTTACTATCAGAGCGTGTCAGTGGTGAGGGTGGCAACAAGGTCGCAAGCTTGGTCAACCACTCATCGCAATAGCGTGGCGAACCAAGTACAGCAATCCTCTGGTTATCCATGAAGGGGCGGAACCGTCCAGCACATAGCTCGTTTGGCACTACCAGCCTGTCAAACATTCGTCCGGCTGAGAATAGAGCGTCCGGGCCGAGTCTCAGCTCATTGCGTCGTATCAGTTGACTGGCATGGGGGCTATCCCCGTGTGGTAGTGACACAATACTAAGACCCGCATCATGCACCATCGATACCACGATCTCGACCCACTCCACGCTGATGGTCGAGTTCCTTTCGACCCAATCAAAGGCCACCACACCCCCATCTGCCCCCTCAAAAGTACGTGTCAATAAGTGCTGAGTAATCCGCCGCCAGATCGGTTCCCGTCTCTTGGCATTGTAGACCTGGGCCACCGCATTAATGATCGGACCCAGCAGTGGGATTCTCAAACCGTGGATGAGCAGCAGCATCTGCACACGCCACCTGATGAAGTCAGGAAGAGTCAGCAACTCCTGAATATGCGCCACCCGCACACCCGGCAACTTTTTTAAGAATTCAATGCGGAAATCGTCATGGAAATGATCAAAACCGATCAGGACAACATCGCAACCATGGCCAGAATCAACCCACTTGGAGATGACCGGTGTAATGTGGTCTACATCATTGTAATGACGAAGAAAGAAAAGGGCTCTCATACCCATATCCTTGAAGGATTGAAGGGGGGCAACTTATCAATCATTATTGAATATTCCAAGGCTGGACTTAGGGATCAAAACGTCCGCAATTTTACACCGTGAGATACTCAATTGCCATGCTATTCAATGCCCTGTAGCTCCATCTCAAAAGGCTACACATAAAATAAGTCGTTTCAGCTTCTCGCGGAGAACCGTCGCTAATGGTAGGATAGCGTTCATGATGGATGACCCTCGTTTCCATCATTGGCCATTCAATCCAATCATCGAGAACAGGGTATCGATGAATCAAAAATACCAACAAACCTAAATTACCAATGAAAACAATTGCTGTGATACCTGCACGCATGGGCTCATCTCGCTTTCCGGGCAAACCGCTCGCGCGACTGTTGGGGCGCACTATGCTTGAGCATATCTATAAGCGCATCACCATGAGCAGTGCGCTTGATGCCACCTATATTGCCACCTGCGATGAAGAGATCCGTCAAGCAGCTCAAAGCTTTGGGGCCAATGTGATCATGACCGCCGACACTCATGAACGTGCCAGCGACCGAGTTGCAGAAGCGGTTGCCGAGATTGAGGCGGATCTCATTGTCATGGTGCAGGGTGATGAACCAATGACTCGTCCAGAGATGATTGATATGGCGGTCGCGCCCTTTCGAGACGACCCTCAATTAGGATGTGTGAATCTGGTACGTCGCATCCAAAGCGAAGCTGATTTCTATGACGTTAACACCATCAAGGTCGTCATGAATCAGCAAGGAGATGCGCTCTATATGTCACGTCAGCCAGTCCCAACCTTAGCCAAATCAGGTTTTGCAGAGACTCTCGCTTATAAACAGGTATGCATCATCCCCTTTCGGCGTGCCACCCTGTTCGACTATACCCGTCTACCATCCACGCCTCTGGAACGACTGGAGTCTGTCGATATGCTGAGGCTATTGGAGAATGGACAACGAGTGAAGATGGTCGAGACTCAGTTTGATACCCAAGCAGTCGATACCGAAGCTGACCTGGCACGTGTGGCCAAACTGATGGCGAACGACCCCCTACTCGCCTCCTACTGAAGACAATCACCACCTGTAATGAACACCCTGTGATGCCCCTTATTAAGGAATACTCATGCAACTGAAATCAAGACTGTCCAAGGGTGAACTGACCATCGGCTCTTGGATCACTCTGGGACATCCATCGATCGCTGAGATCATGGCTGCTGCTGGTTTCGACTGGCTGGTTCTGGATATGGAGCACAGCGTGCTTGAGTTGAGTGAAGTACAGACCCTGATCCAGGTACTTGACGGGCAACAGTGCCCGTCCATTGTGAGACTGACCTCGAACCATCCCGACCAGATCAAGCGTGTCATGGACGCGGGTGCTACTGGTGTCATGGTCCCGATGGTGAAATCTGCTGAGGATGCTAAGGCTGCAGTACAGTCAGTCTATTATCCTCCCAGAGGACAGCGCGGGGTCGGCCTGGCCCGTGCACAGGGTTATGGTGCGAGCTTCCAAAAGTACCGCAGCTGGTTGGAAGAAAATGCCGTCATTGTGGTTATGATTGAGCATGTAGATGCGGTTAATTCCATTGATGAAATTCTCGCTGTTGATGGGGTTGATGCATATATCATCGGCCCTTATGATTTATCCGGATCCATGGGTCGTCCCGGAGATCTTGACCATCCGGATGTGCAGTCCGCGATAGCGCGAGTGCTAGAGGCCGGACACCATTCCGGCAAGCCGGGGGGCATCCATGTCATCGAACCAAACCAAGACGAGTTACAGCGCCGTATTGCTGCCGGCTTCAACTTTCTTGGTTATGGACTAGATATCCGCATCCTCGACTCGGTCTGCCGCAGCCATATGAAAACGATTAGGGAGAGATTGTGAGTAAGATTGTCATCTCCACCTCCTCATTCGGAGTGGACAACAACCCTCCCCTCCAGCTTCTGCTGAAAGCGGGGATGCACATCGTCAGCAACAGTTTTGGGAGGAAGCTCACCGAAGAAGAGGTCGCCAAACTACTCGGTGCAGACACTATCGGCATGATTGCCGGCATAGAGCCCCTGACCGAACGCGTATTCGCATCTTCCAACAGCCTACGGGTGTTATCTCGCTGTGGTGCTGGTCTAGACAGTGTTGACCTAGAAGCAGCAAAACGTCACAACATTGCCGTCACCAACACGCCCGAGGCTCCATCCCAAGCAGTGGCTGAACTTACGCTGGGATTGATCTTATCTGCACTGAGAAGAATATGTCAGACCGATCGGCAGCTACGTGCGGGGGAATGGCCACGGATGCAAGGACAGCTGCTCGCCGCTCAAGTGGTCGGCATCATTGGGGTTGGACATATCGGCCGTCGGGTTGCCCGTCTGTGTCAATCCTTTGGAGCTGAAGTCGTATCACATGACCCTCATATCGATCAGCCTCCCGATGGGGTAACGTTGCTGTCGTTGGAAAGATTACTGGCAGAATCAGACATCATCAGTCTGCACCTCCCCTATAGCACAGCGACCCACCATCTACTCGGTGCTAACGCCTTTGCTCGCATGAAGACCGGTGCGATCGTAATCAATGCCGCTCGAGGTGGTCTCGTTGATGAGACCGCACTAGAAGAAGCGCTCAATTCCGGAAAACTAGGCATGGCTGCACTCGATGTTTTTGAGCAGGAACCTTATCTCGGCCCATTACTCAAATGTAATAACATAATCCTGACCTCTCACATCGGCTCTCTTGCAAGAGAGGCTCGTCAGAGGATGGAAATCGAAGCTGCAGAGAATCTTCTTCAGGGGTTGATCAGGGCGGGTCTAATGGAGAATCTATAGATTATGGTATCTGACAAAATTGCTATTGTATTTGGTGCCAGCGGCTTTCTTGGCAGTCATGTAGCTGATGCGTTGTCATCTGCTGGCTATAAGGTACGTTTATTTGATCGTTGCCTGTCGCCTTATCGCAGCCCTGATCAGGAGATGATCATCGGTGACATCATGGACTTAAATCAAGTGGTAGAAGCGACCCGTGGGGCGACCGTGGTCTACAATTTTGCAGCCATCGCTGATATTGATGAAGCACACAACAACCCACTCGCCACCGCAAGCATCAATGTCTTGGGTAATATGCATGTACTGGAGGCCGCACGCCTTGCAGGTGCCAGTCGTTTCGTTTTCGCTAGCACCATCTACGTCTACTCCGAGTCCGGCTCCTTCTACCGAGCAAGCAAACAAGCTGCAGAACGTTTTATCGAGACCTATCATGAACGTTACGGACTAGAGTACAGCATCTTGCGGTATGGATCTCTGTACGGCAGGCGTGCCGATACCCGCAATGGTATCTACCGCATGTTGCACGAGGCGGTGGAACATCACTCGATCACTTATCAGGGTAGCGGTGAAGCAATCCGTGAGTACATTCATGTCGAGGATGCTGCACGGATGAGTGTGCAAATCCTAGCACCTGAATTTGCCAACCGACACCTAATCCTGACCGGGCAGGAACGTCTACGCATCAAGGAGGTCATGACCATGATCTCTGAAATTATGCCGTGGAAGGTGGAGCTACATTTTGATGAGGCGAATGCAGTACACCACTACGAAATAACACCCTATGCATTTCAACCCCGTGTCGGTCGCAAACTGATGCTTAATGAGCATGTCGACCTGGGTCAGGGTCTACTCGACTGCCTTAGAGATATCCACACAGCCTTGCATCACTCGGGTGAAGTCGATGACGCAACGCCAGCAGTCTCCGACAATAGGGCATGAGTACGAAGGATTGGCAGGCCATCATATTCGATTTTGATGGTGTGGTGGTTGAGTCCGGAGACATTAAGACTCAAGCATTCGCTGATCTCTACCGGTCTCATGGTGAGATGGTCACATCCGCTGTGGTGGAGTACCACAGAGCCCATGGCGGGATGTCGCGCTACCAAAAGTTCCGCCACTTTCAACAGCACCTGCTAGGCAAGCCACCCCTGACAGCGGATGAGGAGCAGGAGTTGGATCAACAGTTCTCTGAACGAGTGGTCGAGTCCGTCATAGCTAGCCAGGCGGTGCCCGGGGCAGATGAATTTATCCGTCAGCAGGCGTCTCATATGCCGCTATTTGTAGCCTCTGGCACCCCGGAAACGGAACTCATTACCATCATCACACGCCGCGGCCTAGCACCCTACTTTACTGAAGTACGCGGTTCTCCTACATCAAAACAGGCTTTAATCGCAGACATCCTGTCGGCCCATTCCCTTACCCCCAATCGCGTTTTAATGATTGGTGATGCTCTGATCGACTATCAGAGTGCACATTTGAATGGTGTTTCGTTCCTGGGGCGGGTGCGCGCTGGAGATGACAATCCCTTCCCGCCACAAATTGAAATAGTGGCCGACCTAAATTCTTTACTGACCTAATTGGCTGACAATATCAGGAGGCGTCGATTGACACCCATGGAACCGGTATTAACGCAGCACACCCCTCCTCAACAATTGCCAAAAAATTTTATAGCCCCATAGCACGGGATGTCGTCTCAGCATGGGAGTGATCTCGACATGCACCCCGGTATGTCGTTCGATCTTCCAGGCAGCATAACTTACGCAATCTCGGAAGGTAAATGCCGCCTTCGTCAACCTCAGCACTGACAGAACTCGACCCTGCCAGCGGCGCAGTTGCCAGCTCCTTAGTGATCGCTGTTGCTCTGGCTCATCAGCCAAGCAGCGGTAACTTCCATCCTGCATGGCCTCCATTTTTTTCATCAGCATCGGCATGGCCTGTGCCGTCAGTCTTGTATAGTCATCTAGATTTAGTTGGGTCAATTGGCGGGCTCGTGTTTCCCTCTCGGCTCGAAGTTCTGCGGCATAGGTCAGAGACAATCCCTTGGTCCAGATTTCTTCTGCAGTCACCATGCATGACCCCAGCGTTGGGATGGTTGACCCGAGGAATGTTACCACCGCATGGGCTAACGCATGGTGAATGCGATGGCGGGTGACTTCATCTCTCACATGCATCAGCCGGGTGGGTTGAGCAAAACGTGCCCACAGGTAGGGATGGAACCAGTCGCGAGTTCCCTGTTCAAAGTCGGCCATCGATACCACTGCATACTTTGCGCGAAATTTCTTCTCCTGATCGGATGCCTCTAGATAAAAAACATTCGGCGCCAACCATGCATTGAGATGCCTCAAGTAATGCTCCGGGTAGGCATGACTATAGTCATCCACCACAACATAAAAATCTACAACTCCATCAGCAGCATCTTGCGAACGCAAGCATGATCCATACAAAATCACCGCGTCCAATGCCCCCCCGAAGCGCGCAATCAGCTCATCAACCAAGACCGAGAAGTCTGCCGGTACCGCCCTAGCGCTCATGGATGCCATCTCCAGAATTAAGCTATCTGGGAGCTGTCGATCCGATACCGGCACGGAGTCCATCATTATTATGCGTCTATGCTTGTATCACCAGGTACCAGGAAGATAACCGGCCCAGCTGCCGAAATACGTAGCGGCCCATCTTGACTTGTTGCCCGATGAAATTCACCGTCGATGATGTAATCATCATCCATCAGTATCTCTAGTACGTCGGTATTATGACTGTGATAACCATCTTGCTCCTTGATGGCTTCGCTATGGCCTGATAGTAACAGCCATAATGCGCGCCAGGGATGGTTCTGCTGTTGCTCAACATATGTAACATGCAGGGGCTCCCTCTCACGACCCCAGTAGGGACGCATACTGAACAACAGTCGGTCAAGAGCACTGACAAAGAGGGCCAGATAAGTTCCTTTATGGACTGCGCCACTCTTATCGGTGATTGACATCTGAGTCGGCGCCCATGGCCCACTCCGTCGTCCAAGAACCACTCCAGCAATATACCCCAACATGATAATGCCAGAGTAGGCCTCCCCGGTGATACCAAACTTCTTGACTCGGCTCCGGGAGAATATCACGGCATGCGCAATGAGACCGACACCAAAGAACATGCCATAGATCTTAGTGATCCCGGGTTGTTCAATAGAGAGTACTGGGCGCTGCAATAACTGGGGGGTAAACTGCTTCGACAAACAATCTCTCAACTGCCGCAGGATGGGCTCTGGTTTACTCTGCATCCCCAGATCCAGCGCAGTCATGTTGGTGGTCCCACCAGGAACAATCGTCAGAATCGGCCACTTTGCAGGCTGCTTTATGAATAAGTGCGTCAACACTCCCTGCACTGTACCATCTCCACCAATGATTACCAGTAAATCGATATCATCTTTCAAGAGAGCATCCACCGACGCACCAATCTCTGACTTGTTCGATGCTTCCAAATAAATCGAAGCGGGAATGTCCGCAAGAATATTTCGTATCACATCAATATTCTTGCGGATACGCCCACTGTGAGGATTTAAAATCAACCCAACCTTAGCCGCTCCAGAAGCCAATCTATCGATCTGTGACTGCTCTACCATCTATCCTAACCAGTGAACGGCTTAAAATCTGAACAAGATTTTTCTTAATCCCAGTTGGGAACTCTCGCCAAGAACTGCTGCAAATTGTCATGACAGAACCAAATACAACAGCCAATCGCTACCCATAGAGCAGAGGCAACGAGTAGATAACGCTTCAATTATAACCGAACCACGATCGTAGCTACGATTGAGCCTTTTTAGGGTATCCTAAAAGAATCGTCTCAGCCAGAGACTGGCCAGAGTAATCAGCGCCAATCCTGGGATCAGGGCAGTCAGCAGAGGATTGAAGTTCAGCCGCAAACCAACATTTGCAACAATCTGATCCAACAGATAGACACCCACCCCCATCAAGGCCGCAAGGACCATCTTCCTACCAAGACCCGTTCTCGCCGAACCAAGGACAAAGGGTATGGAAAACAGCAGCATCGCGATGGTTGTCAGTGCCCCGCCCATCTTTCGCCACAAGGCTAAGGAATAGGCATCTGCCTCCTGACCTGTATCACGCAAGAAACTGACATGCTGAAATAGCTCGGTAGGAGAGAGGCTCTCGGGTGACTTATTCAGAGTCGATATATCCTCTGGATTCACGAATGATTTCCAGATCATTGAGCTTGTATTTGTCGACTCGATTCTCTCTCCAGTAAATGTCTTGGTGATGGTATCGTTCAACTCCCAGAGATTATCACCGATAACGTTGGCATACTTGGCGTGAGTGTAAGACACCAAGAAGCCATTACTATCAAAGTGCATCAATTCGATATTCTCCGCCCTCTTGTCGCCCTGCATCTCACCAATGCGTAATATATTCTGTTCATCCCGTGTCCAGATACCAAGCCCCTTCCCCAGTTCTGCGGTCTTCCCAAGTGCCGTAGCCTGATGCGAAATGGCCTTCTGTTGAAGGTGTGGTGCGACGAACTGCTCCAGTACAGCAATAAATAGTAACAGAGCTATTCCAACTCCGAGCGGGGCCAGACTGATACGGGTAGGGGAGAGACCTGCCACCCGTAATGCGGTCAATTCCAGATTGACTGCTAACCGTCCCAGAGCAAATACAGTTCCCAATAATGCGACAAAGGGCGCAAGTTGAATAAACCTGCGTGGCAATAATAAAGAAGTGTCCAAGAGTGCGTCCTGCACACGGTAAGTCCCCTTACCGACATTGGCCAACTGATCCAATAAATCGAGAAAGGCGAAAGCCGGCAGAATGACTGCAGTGGCAACGATCAGTCCGATCAAGATCTGGAACGCTAGATAACGATTAATGATCGTCATCGGCGCAGAAGCATCCTCTGCTCAGGGCTAGATAACAGCAGGCCAAGCGCGGTAATGAGCATCAACACATACAGCCACCATACCCCAGGCAAGCTCCCGATGGTGCCTTGCTCCACCCAAGTCTGAGCCAATCCGCTCAAGATGTAGTACACCGCAAAGACCATGGCCGCGGTGAAGAGGTGCTTCTCACCTTTGTCTTGACGGGGCGACGAACGAGTAAATGCGATGGCGATCAGTGCCAGCAGGACCGTCCCAATCGGTCGTGAAAGTCGCCACTGCAGCTCGGCTATGTCTCGAGACTGGTCTGATTCTGCTAAGTGCCAGCTGGTGGCTGATTTACGTGCATATCCCGCCGAACCACCTTTATCAGTGAAATATACTAACTTGTCGAACTGAGTGATCGTGTCTTTTGTGGTCGAATGCATGAACCGGTAGACAAAGCCATCAGACAAATGGACTTGAGACCGTTGCCCGGTCTGAAATTGCTGCTGCCAACCCTCTTTGGCCACGATGATCTCGCTGCTGTCTCCCTTGTTAATATAATGGAATACATTCTTCATCTGCTTATCAGAACCATCCTTACTCTGGATATAAATGACTCTGCCACTGCCTTCACTCCCATAGAAACGTCCGGCTTGAAATCGGTCCGTATTTAACTCTGCCTCTGCCTGCACACTCAGTGCAGAGCTCTCCTGATAGGCCCAAGGGCGTATGAAAATGGACAAAAGGCCGATGATGATGCCGATGGGGATGGCGACCATCAGAACGGCGTAGATTATGCTGCGGTCACTGACTCCAGAAGAGCGCAGCACATTAATCTCCTGGTCCCGGTGCAGTCTCCCGAGACCAACAACGATCGCAACATACAAGGCTAACTGCATCAATACGTCTAATGAGATAACCGTCTTCAGTACGACCAGTTTTAGAATGGCCATAACGCCAAGAGACTCCGTCACCGCTCCCGCTAAGAAACGTCCGCTGATGAAGCTTGCATATAACCCAGCAAGTATCACAATAATCACCACAAACGGTATTAACAGCTCGCGTATGATATATCTATCTATTATTTTCACGAGCCTCCCACTACCATCTTCATAGTAAAGAGGTATTCATACGTCCGGATACCGCCCTTTGGACTCGTCCCCGTTCTCAAAGGACAATGCCCCCCCTGCTAGGATTGCCTCAACGAGCATCATATCCTCGACCTTATCAACGTCGACCCCCGCCTGTGGGTACGGTAGAGTGACTGTCCGTACCTTGACACCAACCCTGGACGAAACCGTATTTAGGGCCTGGTTAAGTGTCAGTTGCCCCATCAGGTAGGAGAGAACCGCTCCCGGACCGAGAACCTGCAAAATCAGTCGCCAAGGGCGCTTACGCAGATCTTCAGCCTTCTGCCAGAATGTAACCAGATCTCGTCCACGATGATTGAAAAAAGCATACAAATTGCAGCCGCAAACCCCGCCATCACGTAACCGGATCACGGTACGCTTCGTTCCCGGAAAAGCAGCAGAGACATCCGCATGCTTAACCACCCCCACCGTAGCATCACTATCCATCGCAGAGGATTCACATAAAAAATAGCGGACGATTGCGGGCGTGAGTAGCGCATGATCCGCCGTTGTTAATAATACCGGCGAGTCATGGTCTATCTGTGCAAGACCACTATTGGCACTGCGACTAGGGGAATCTAGGTTCGGCAACCAATCGACACGGCCCGACTCTATCCTCTGCTGTAGCTCCGGGCAGTCTGGGAGAACAGATGCGGGGGGGCCGCATATGATAATCCTCCCAATCATCTCACTCGACTCCAGAGCATCCAGTACACGGATGATCATGGGTATCCCGCCTATCGGTGCAATCGCCTTACAGGATGTTTCGGCGCTACTTGCCACTGGGTCGTGAGTTGTGCGATCCGCCGCCAGTACCAGAGCACTGAATCGATTCGATTTATTCATCAGGAGGTTTCGATGTCAATACTGTTTTGGGCTCTAGCATGCCACTTACAAGGTCTTGCCGTAGATCCGGTAGCGCTTGTACTGCCTACTACCAATGAGATCAAGAATTTTTCTCATCGGCTTGTTTTCTTCAAGTATCCACGACATCTCGACCTCACGGATCCCCAGAGAAAGTGCTGACTGCCGGGGCCCATCAATCACCATAAAGGCCAGGGCCATGCCGAGCGGCGTATTCTGAAACTGCTTACGGACCCCCATCAAGGCTACTCTACCAGTACGAACCGAACGTTCTCTGTGCCACTTGAGCAAACGAGTCCATCCGAGTGGAAATAGCTTCCCATCGAGTTTGGCAAAGATCTCATTGAGATTAGGTATTCCCACCATGAATGCTGCAGGAACACCGTCAACCTCCGCAATCTGGATGAAAAACTCCGGCACCACCATACGCAGATTCCTGCCCAGCTCGGCAAATTCAAACTCGGTGAAGGGGACAAACCCCCAATTCTCTGACCATGCATCATTGAATAGATCACGCAGTATCGCCATCTCCGCGACGAAGTCGTTCTTGCGTAGCGTCCGAAGCTTGACACGATTTGAATACTTCTCGATCAGGGCTCCCATCACTCGTGGCACTTCAAAATTCACATTAACCCAGTAGGCGAGAAGATCCTTGACCGAATGATAGCCCTGCTCTCCAAGTAAGCGCCCGTACCACCTAGGAGAATGAGGCATCATCACCATGGGCGGAGTATCAAATCCATCCACCAGAATACCGCACTCCTGATTGATGGAAAAGTTAAATGGCCCACTGACATACTTGGTATCGCGGGTTACCAGCCATGCCTCAGCAGTTTCTATCAGGGCAGCGCATACCGCGCTGTCGTCTACACATTCGAATAAGCCAAAATGGCCGGTATCAATGCCGTGGTATTGTCGGTGGTTCTGGTCAATCTGCGCACTGATCCTTCCGACCGGCTCATTATCTCGGTACGCGACCCAGGCCTGCCATTCTCCATTTTTAAAGAATGGATTAAACCTAGAAAAGTGAAGCCTTCTCTCAGCACGTAGGGGCGGCACCCATACCGGGTCATCTGCATAGATCCGCCAAGGAAGATCGATAAATCTTCCCATCTCACGGTAGCTTGTGACCGGGCGCACAGTAACGGTTTCAGACGTTAATTGATTGGATTTCTCATTCATAGCGGAAGGTAGGTAGAGACGATCAATGGCACGTGGATATTGTATAATATTATTATGGTGATTAAGCGAGTTAACTCGCACGTCAACTCGTTTTCAGGTGGTATCATGTCCAGAGCTGCGAGCTCTATCATCGGGACCAGAAGATCGAGCGTTCAAATTACACGCTACCGCGCTCAGGATTTTAGAAACCTGAGGGAACGATTTGTTACCGGCACCTGTCAGAGTAATGGTCAAGTTCGAGAGTTCGAATCATGCCAGAAAGATTTTCAGCCGTTTATTGACAGACTGACATCACAATGACGTCAACTCTGGTCAGCAACCCGAATAACCGCTGATGAAGCAGACTGATGCCCTTTGAAGCTGGCAGATCAAATTAGCCATTACGTTGGCAAAGGCTTTAGGCGGTTGTTAAGATTTCTTTGTAAGTAACGCTCTATTAAGAGGCTGGCCAATGGATGATCCAATATATAACTTACTGATTTCTTTTACCCTCATTCCCGTTGCGATTGGATTGAATATTTGGGTAAGGCAGCGTCGTCGTCGTCGTCTCAATGAATCAGGGGAGGGGGAGTTTGATAGCCTCTCTGTAACGCTAATATCAACAATAGGCGAAGGTCTTGCCGTGGTTGCGAGTCTGATGTGTGTCATCTGGATCATGGGGGGTATAGTACGATTCCTATTCCCAGCCATGTTTGGCGCGAAACTTTAGTAGAAATTGCTATTGACTGGGGAGGTAGAACGCTTAAAAGGAACCATTAACCATCAAAGTTTTTGGCAGAATTGATACTCATTGGACCGATTGTTAAGCCTCCTATAGAAACGCACAATTGCCCATCGCGGGCAGTGCGTAAGAGGCGGATTAACCGCCTTTCTTTCATGTCTTTTAGGCCTTACGGGCGGCAGATTTTTTAGCGACTGAGACTCGAGACTTGGGCTTTACCGTTTTCGTTTCTGCTGCTGCCTTTGCCTTCCTCGGTTCAAACTCGAAACCTACCTTCCCACCTGCACCCATCACCAGATAGGCTGAAAATGGCCGCCCCTTCTTAGAAATAAACTTTGGCAGCAAGTCCGTTCTGCCAGCAACCAATAGCTTGGCGACTTGCTCACGTTCGATGGGGCGCTTAAGAATTATTTTCCCGGTCTTGAAATCACAACTACGGGCCCCACCGACAGCCTTCTCACACGTATAGCTCATGCCATGATCAAATACCCCGCTGCCACATCGTGGGCACTTTCCTAGGGACTCCTGGCCAGAGAAGTCCACCTCCTCTGCTGTCTCTTCTCCATTTCCACCAAAATCAAATTTCATTTCAAGATCATCGTTGAGCTTGATATTTGCATCGAAAAGCCTCCCCATCTTGCTACGAAAGCCTTGCAACGGACCGACTTCTCGCTGGGTAATCAGGGCCTCCATCTCCGCAATTTCAAATTGCCGCCCGGCAAGAATCTTCCACAACGCAAAATCACATTTCTTGCACTGAAACTTCTTGTAAGTTTCATGTACTACACCGCCACATTTAGGACATGGCGATTCGAGCGTGGAGAAATCCCCACTGATAGTTTCACCGCGATTACTCTTCGCCTGTTCAACCATATGTCGTGTCATGGCAGCAATCTCTTCCATGAAAGAGTTGCGCTCCAGCTTGCCCTGCTCGATCTGACGTAATTTAAACTCCCAATCACCCGTCAACTCGGGTGAGGTGAGTTCTGGCACCTTCAAGCCTCTCAATAATGTAATCAGAGAGGATGCCTTGGCGGTGGGGTGCAGATCACGCCCGACCCGCTGCAAATAGTTCTCGTATACCAGTCCCTCAATAATCGAAGCACGGGTAGCCGGCGTACCCAACCCCTTCGCGCTCATCGCCTCGCGTAACTCTCCATCCTCAACCAATTTTCCCGCGTTCTCCATGGCAGATAGCAGCGTAGCCTCGTTGAACCTTGCTGGTGGACGGGTCTGGTTTGCAGTGACCTTGATTTCTTGAACGAGAACAGATTCGTTTAATTCTACTGCAATCAGAGTGGAGCCATCGTCGACCCCGTCCGACTGCGCCTCCTTCCCGTAAACCGCCTGCCAGCCAGGACTGACCATCACCTTTCCCTCGGTCTTGAAGGGCTCATCTTCAACTCGAGTGATGCGGGTGGTGACGAGAAACTCAGCAGAGGGGTAGAAGACTGCCAGAAAACGCTTGGTAACTAGATCATAGAGCTTGGCCTCTGCATCGCTCAAGTTCTTAGGTTCTAGCGATGTTGGGATAATGGCAAAATGGTCTGAAATTTTGGCATTATTAAATATGCGTTTATTAGGCTTGACCCAGCCCGATTTCAGTATCTGTTTAGCGAACACTCCATAACGGGTACCCTCTAACGAACTCAGGGCGTCCTTAACGGTATCAATATAGTCTTCCGGTAATGCGCGAGCATCGGTCCTCGGATAGGTCAAGACCTTATGCTTTTCATATAAAGCCTGCGCCAAACCCAACGTGCTTTTAGCAGAGAAACCAAAACGCCCATTAGCATCTCTCTGCAAGCTGGTGAGGTCGTACAGCAGCGGACAGACCTCTGTCGTGGGCTTACTTTCTTCACTGACGATGCCGGCCTTATCTTGGCATTTGACACGGATAGTCTCAGCCTTCTTCTGATCCCACAGCCGCTCTGCTTTATGTTCGCTATCTTTCTTTTCTTTGGAAAAATTTTCGTCAAACCACCGACCATTATAGTTACCGGCCTTGGCAGAAAAACTGCCATGTATCTCCCAATAATCATGAGGGATGAACTTCTTGATGACCTCTTCCCGCTCAACAAGGATTGCTAGGGTTGGTGTCTGTACTCTCCCCACCGTGGTCTTGTGAAACCCGCCCTCCTGAGAGTTGAATGCTGTCAAGGCGCGAGTGCCATTAATTCCGACCAGCCAGTCTGCTTCCGAACGACTCACTGCAGCCTCTGCTAATGGCTGCACGGCAGCATCATCAAGCAACCTTGCAAAACCCTCTCGGATTGAGGTGGGCGTCATTGACTGCAGCCAGAGTCGCTTGACTGGCTTCTTAGTGGCAACATGGCGCTTAATATAATGGAAGATTAGCTCCCCCTCGCGTCCCGCGTCACACGCATTGATAAGCGCATCCACATCCTTGCGCTTAATCAATTTGGTCAAGAGCTTTAGTCGTGATTCGGTCTTCTCAATCGGACGGAGATCAAAGTGGGGAGGAATGACCGGCAGATTTGCAAAGCTCCATTTACCCCTCTTAATCTCATACTGCTCCGGCACCGCCAGCTCGAGCAGGTGACCTATGGCCGACGACAATACGTATTGATCACTCTCGAAGTAATCCGTCTGCTTGGTAAAGCCACCCAATACCCGCGCAATATCCGCGGCGACAGAAGGTTTCTCGGCGATGATTAAGGTCTTACCCATGAAGCTCCTGTGATCATCCGTAAATCACCAGCGACTGCCTCTAACAGAGGCGCGTACCCAATCACTGAGATCTCAGAATAGTTGCGTTGGTAGGGGTCATTTGGAGCGCGATCAAATAGGGGCGAAAGTACCAAATACCAATTGCAAAATATATTATCTGATCCGCTAACAGCATCAGTCCGTCAGACTCACAGCCCAAAAGCCCACTCCGAATCCTTGCAGCATGGAGGATCGTGCTTCTGCCGTCAAGCGGGTGAGAACTTCAACGCCCTAGCGTCGTGACCCAGACACCACAAAGGCAGCCGACCCTCTAAGTCCACCTTCTCAACATCATTGGAAGTAGTGGACATCATTTGACAGGCCCCTTTTCATAAAATATAGGCCGCGAGCATTTCACGAGCTTCACCCCTTGTTTTGATGTGCAGATGGCATCCCTTAGACCGTGTTTAGTGGACGGGAACCAATCTCAATAGCCTCAGAACAGCTTGAAAAAAAGATCGAAAACAAGATCCCGGATATAATGAATACCCTAAGAGTTCAAACCTCTATGTAGATCTAGGACATGATCCAAAATACTGTCTCATGCGACCGATGACCGGTATGAGTTTCTGTCTGGCAAAGTATTCGTGAAGAGGTCTGCTGTTTTAGAGATGCTCTGATAATATGCCCTAGATTCTGTTCAATCAGTCTATTCAATACACAAGTCTTACCATGGCACTCTTGAAGATACTGCAGTACCCAGATAGTCGACTCAATACGGTAGCGGCCAAAGTCTCTGAAGTAAATAGCTCCATCCACACACTCGTGCAAGGCATGGTAGAGACCATGTATGCCGCCCCCGGCATCGGTCTAGCGGCGACTCAGGTTGATGTGCATCTATGTGTGATCGTGATCGACATATCCGATACCCGTGACCGGTTACACGTCCTGATCAATCCTGAAATTACTGCCAGAAGCGGCGAGTCTGTCTATGAAGAGGGCTGTCTTTCGGTGCCGGGAACCTTTGATAAGGTAAAACGTGCCGAACGAGTCTCTGTCAAGGCGCTGGACCGTGACGGCAATTCTTTCATGCTCGATGCCGATGGGCTATTGGCAGTGTGCATACAGCATGAGATGGATCATTTACTCGGCAAGGTATTTGTTGAGTATCTGTCCCCACTGAAAAAATCTCGCATCCAGTCTAGATTAAAGAAACAACAACGAAATGCGGTGTAATAGCCCGCATTTGCTATGAACACCTTACCTATTTATGAACCGTCATAGCGCTCCTCAGAGGTAGTCATCTGGGAGAGCCCCTGAACAGATTCCCCGAGGTGGATTAAACTTTACATGAAGATCATTTTTGCTGGCACTCCGGTATTCGCCGCGCATGCACTTGAGGCTCTTCTGAAAGAGGATCACAAGATAGCGCTGGTACTGACCCAACCTGACCGTCCTGCCGGGCGAGGGATGCAGGTCACATCAAGCGCAGTTAAGCAACTGGCACAACAGCACGAACTCCCCCTGTTGCAACCGCACTCACTCAAGCAACCCGAGATCGATGCTCAACTCACTTCAATCAATGCCGATGTGATGGTGGTTGCAGCTTATGGATTGATACTACCTGCATCCATCCTAGATATTCCCCGCCTAGGATGCCTCAATATCCATGCCTCACTACTACCTCGCTGGCGTGGTGCCGCACCGATACAAAGATCAATCCTAGCCGGTGACTGTGAAACTGGGATTACTATCATGCAGATGGACCAAGGTCTCGATACCGGCCCCATGCTGCTTCAGAGAAGTATCCCCATCGCATCAGATGATATATCTCAGACCCTGCACGATAAGCTCGCTTTAATGGGGGGACTCTGCATCGTGGAAGCACTGGCACTTCTGCATCAAGGAAGGCTCCGCGCTACCGCTCAGGATGAAGCGACGGCCAGTTACGCATCTAAATTTAAAAAGGATGAATCCAAAATCGACTGGGAGATGGATGCAGAACAAATTAACCGTACCATACGAGCATTTAATCCACGCCCCGGCGCGCACTCCCATATCCATGCAACTCCCTTGAAAATATGGCAGGCTGAGGTGAGGGCAAGTTGTACCGGCAGCCCTGGAGAAGTTGTCTCAACCGAACATGAAGGTATCAGAGTGGCATGCGGCAAAAATTCTCTGGTCCTGAAGTTGGTGCAGAAACCGGGTGGTAAAAAAATGTCTGCAGGGGAATTTCTCACAGGCAATCGGTTGCAGCCCGGTGACCACTTCGAATACCAAGATGATTAAGACCCAGTCTCTGGCAACCTCGGTCATCGGCGAAGTGCTGGCCGGTGCAAGCCTCACTGCGGTGCTACAGAAAACCTGGCGAGATCATCCCTCTCTTTCTGGTCAACAGCGTGGAGCGATTCAGAACATAAGCTACGGAACTTTGCGGTTCTATGGTCAACTGGATGCATTGCTCGGACTCCTCTTGAAGAAACCACTACAGCACCAAGATCTTCGGTGTCTGTTACTGGTCGGCTT
>CANIWY010000002.1 GCA_947471695.1 Nitrosomonadaceae bacterium | reverse complement strand
AGCTTATTGCCAAGATAGATGTAATGAAAGTCTTGTACATTGACCCTCCCATGTATTCAGTGTGTGCACTACTGTAAACGGAATGAGCGGCTCGCAATCCTATGCAGCAAGGCTGTCAGCTACTACTTGATCAGACTGTAAGAGAGTCTTTGCGAAAAACTATTGATTAATCCCTGCCGCTAGTTTTCGATGTGATAAAGCCATACTCCAATTCGCCTCCGCGGCCTGCTCATAGAATCGAATCAGGGCTCTGGTATGCGCCCTCAGATCTTCGACCTCTCTCCCGTAGTGATAACCATCTGACTCATATTGCTCAAGAATTTTTTTATGTATCTGCACCTTTTCACGCATCGCTTGGGCCACATTCTCATAATGCGCAGCCAACGCCTCATGATCAGTCCGAGTTTTAGCGCTCTGCACTGCCTGAATCATGTCCATCGGGTGGTATCGCTCCATCGGAGCGCATGAGGCTAATAGCCCGATAGCAGCTAAGCCAATGAAATGCGATTTTACTTCCATGTGCACCCCTTTATCGAGTGCAGTATTAGTCGAATATCAGACAGACGAGCAAAAGTAACATCATGTACTTGCACCAACCCCACGCCCTCAACCTATTGAGTAGAATAAGATACGCGCATTATTCATGCTAGATCAGAACAGCACAAAATCCATTAATCTTTGATTGGGGAACTTGCAAGCAGATAGAGGTTAGATTATCCGCAACACCCTATCGGATTACTCTAATCAAAGACGCGCCATTCCCCCGGCGCAATGCCTTTTAACGTGTATACGCCGATGGCGCTGCGGATTAGTCGCAGTGTTGGAAGAGATACTGATGCGGTCATATGGCGCACTTGGCGATTCTTGCCTTCGGTGAGAACCAACTCAATCCAAGAAGTAGCCACATTCTTGCGAAAACGGATGGCCGGAATACGTGGCCAAAGCTGATCAGGCTCCTCCATCAAGCGTGACTGAGCAGGTAGCGTCTTGTAGCCCTTTAGCATCACGCCCCGTCGCATTTCTTCCAGCGCAGACTCGTCCGGCACACCCTCAACCTGCACCCAATAAGTCTTAGGAAGTTTATGGTACGGATCGCTGATTTCATGCTGCAACTTGCCATCGTTAGTGAGTAAAACCAGGCCCTCACTATCAGCGTCAAGTCGTCCTGCAGGATAAAAATTAGGCAAGGGAATAAAATCCTTGAGGGACTTGTGCCCAGCTTCAGGCGTGAACTGGCAGATGACACCATGCGGCTTGTTAAAAAGGATCAAGCGCGTCATATTTTTATTTTTGTGAGGGTCAAAGCATATCTGGAGAGATCACTAATCGCAGCACAGTCTCTTCACCCCCCAGGCTTTTCTTTTGACTTAACCACCATACCGAGCCCTTTTTAATGCTCCATCCAACCAGTCCGCCTGAAAGTACAAATGCCGCAACCTCTCCCAGCGTCGGCTGGTGACCAACCACCACTACCGTACCCTCTGCGCTGGGCCAGCCGGCAGCGACAAGAACGTCCCTCGCAGAAGCGCCAACCCCAACCTCTCTCACAGTTTCAAATGTATTGCAAAGCGCTCCGGCAGTCTGCTGTGTTCGTCGAGCAGGGCTAACAATGATGCGTGCATCTTTTGGCAGTCTAGACTCAAGCCATGCCGCCATAGACCGCGCCTGTTTCAAACCCTTACCAGTGAGTTCACGCGCAGAATCAGGCAACCCATCCTCAGCTTCGGCATGGCGCCATAAAATAAGATCCACTATTCCCCCCTTGAAAAATTACAGTTTGCTCTCGATGAAATATACTTTACTGGTCCATAATTGAACCCGCCACCTACTGCAACAATATCTCAGGCCTCACGGCTGACTGCTGTATTTCAACTACTTTCCGCCTAGATTTGATTCCTTGCTTGAGTGTCACCCGACGCAAGGGCACTTCAAAAATCTCGGCAAGAAATTTCAACAGCGCAGCATTAGCCATGCCGTCTATAGGGGGAGCCGCCAGTTTTACTTTAAGGGCGTCCCCATGTATTCCGCTAGCTTCAGTGCACTTTGCACCCGGCTGGACATGGAGTGTGAGGGTAAACCGCCGGCCATCGTCATGACTGCGATACCAAGAACAGAGCATCACATCAGAATGGAGATTTCTCGCTCCACCCCCGACACCACCATTAATAATAATTGAATCAGCACCAGAAGAAATAAAGGCGACAGATCAACATTGGCAATGTTCGGGATGCGGCGTCGAAAGATTCCAAGAAACGGCCTAGTAAAGCTGTCAAGTAATGGCGCCATCGGGTTGTGAGGACTCACCCAAGAGAAGACAGACTGCATGATGACTGCTACTAAAATAATATATAACGTCATCTTGACGATCTCTACCATCGCCAACAACCCCATCCCGCCAATGGCGATACCCGCTGCTGAACTGAAGTCATATCCCTTTAGTGCGAGCGTTCCGGCTAACAAAGCATACTCCACCAGCCATGCCAATATTAGCGTAGAGAGATCCATCCCCTGTAGGCTGGGAATCATTCTACGCGATGGGCGCACAATGAAATCAGTGAGGGCAATAAGA
This sequence comes from Nitrosomonadaceae bacterium, assembly GCA_947471695.1. GTDB lineage: Bacteria > Pseudomonadota > Gammaproteobacteria > Burkholderiales > Nitrosomonadaceae > VFJL01. The sequence continues at coordinate 28,152 of CANIWY010000002.1, read as the reverse complement.
AACTGCGCTAACGGGTTGCGATAAGGTGCGCGTAGCAACTGCATAAAAAACCGCAGCAGCAGTGCCAAGGAAAATAATCTCAGTAACGTATCAAGTAAGAATATTAATATCTGGTTAAGCATGGGCGCTCCTTGAAGGGCATTGGTGGTTAAAGATTATCCTTGCCAAGGTCATCTCCCATCACACATGCACGTTCATGAGCTGCATAGATCGCGCGCACAATAGCACTCCCAATTCCGTCATGCTCCATGCTCTGAAGTGCGCTCTCCGTGGTGCCGCCCTTTGAAGTAACCCGTGCACGTAGCGTTGAGATATCCTCCTCACTCTGACTTGCCAACTTAGCCGCGCCGAGAAAGGTTTCTATGCTTAGTTGCCTCGCCTGAGTTGTGTCCAACCCCAACTCTACTGCAGCCCGTTGCAGTCCTTCAATAAAATAAAAAACATACGCTGGGCCGCTGCCAGATACAGCGGTGAGGGCATCCAATAATTCCTCTCTCTCCAGCCACAGAATGGAGCCCACCGCGGCCAGAATATCCTGGGCATGTTGCTTTTGCTCAGAATCTACCCCTGGCAATGCATAAAGGCCGGTCACCGCCGCACGTACTAGCGCCGGGGTGTTGGGCATGGCTCGTACCAATTGCACATACCCCCCCAACCAGCGGCTGATATCGCGAGTGCGAATACCTGCGGCGATGGAAATGACCAGATGATCTTTAAGAAGTGGCGCCAGTTGCTGCGCCACGCTCGAGAGCTGTTGTGGCTTCACTGCCAGGACGATGACATCGCTACCCCTGATACCATCGGCAAGGTCTGCCACCGAGACCACCCCAAAATCACGCGATACTTTATTGCGTCCTTCTGCACTAATCTCGACCACACGTATTTGCAGGGCGGAATACCCCTGCTGCAACATCCCGCCAATCAAAGCAGAGGCCATGTTGCCACCGCCGATGAAAGTGATATTCATAGAGACCTTACGCTGTTAGAGTTTTGTAAGTTTGGATGATATACCAAGCTTCAAGGTCATTGACCCTGAATAGATAGTCTTGACTCGAGTGGCTCTCTGCCCACTCATAACCGATATCTGGTGTTACACATCAAAACCAGCCCGAGGTTTTATTTATTTCTGGCAATGTGGGCAGTAGAAGCTTGAGCGCTGCCCCTGTTTAATTTGTCGGATGATGCCGCCGCATTTCCGGCAAGCGCACCCGGCGCGGCCATATACCCAATACTGCTGCTGGAAATAGCCTGGCTTACCATCGCTGTTGACATAATCTCGTAGGCTGCTCCCACCTGCCTTGATCGCGAGCTTGAGTGTCTCCTTTATCGCCTGGGCTAGATTCTCGCAGCGACCCACCCCGATCCTACCTGCGGTCGTTTTGGGATTGATGCTCGCGTGAAACAGAGCTTCACTCGCATAGATATTGCCGACTCCGACGACAATATGGCTATTCATCAAAACCTCCTTGATACTTGCGCCACGACCACGGGTCCTAGCATACAACACATCCCCATCAAACCCTGAAGTCAGTGGCTCCGGCCCAAGCTGTACTAATAACGGGTGCTGCAAGATATCATCACTTGTCCACAAGATTGCGCCAAAACGGCGCGGGTCAGTCAGCCGCAATAACGTGCCATTCTCCAGCTCTAGATCGAAGTGATCATGTTTTTGTGGGGGGGTATCAGCAGACAGTAGGCGCAGGCTGCCGGACATGCCCAGATGCAGAATCAATGTACCCTCGCCACAACCAAGCAACAGATATTTAGCACGCCGCGCTACCTGATGAACCTTGAGCCCGACTAGTGTTCTCTCCAGATGGCCCGGTACCGGCCAACGCAGATTTGGATTGCGCACTGTCACCCCTGCAATGCGCCGCCCTATAAGGTGGGGCTCAATGCCACGCCGAGTTACTTCGACTTCTGGAAGCTCTGGCATCAGCCACCCACTGCAGCATAAGGATCAAGTAGTCGTCTGCCTATCTCACTCGGAAAGTGGTAACACACCCCCGTGTCTACTCTCAGCAGGACCAGTTCAGGTTGCTGCTGCAAGACCACCAGCTGTATACCCCCACCACCTCTCAGAGTTATCCTGACTCCTCGCTTGCCATCAACAGCTTGGCTTGGCCCCTCCGTACTCAGTGAAAGGCCGGCCGCGTACGCTTGCTGCCAAGACTGCACCCAGTGAATGAATTCATTCTGGGTTAGGGGCATACTTGATTTCTCAGGCGCTATACGCCAGCTACCATCCCGCTCCATCATCTTGAACTTCTCAAGTTCAAACCCAATCGGGATTTCGCCTTGCGCAAATAATCTAGGACTGAGCAGGTCGACCGGCTGCCTTGTCAGCATCGCGGCATGTTGCGGAGAAAGCAGATAGACAGTTCCATTGCTAGCAACATATTGCTCGTTGGTGACGGGTACGAATCCACCAAAACTAAATAGTTCTTTGTCAATGTAGAGCCTCACCGCAGGCTGCAGCAAATAAAATCGCTCCAAATCTATTGCAGGCAAACGGCGCAGACTGGTCGCTGTCAGCACCTCCAGAATCTGCCCTACTTTAATCTCGTCAGCTCTGCCCTGTAGCGGCTGTAATAGGTCCCAATGCCCTTCTACTTTCTGAAGAACAATTTCCACTCCCTGCCGCTCGATACGAAGGCTCTGTACATTCTCCGCCGCCAGCGATGATATTCTGTATTCTGGATGATCGTTTTGGGGCTTAGGTTTTAAATAAACCCATACTGCCAGGCTGGTCACGGCGACCAATAAGGTCAGATTTAATAGTGAACGAGATGTCATGATGGCCGAGTCTCAACTCCTTCTGCGTCTGTACCAAATGGTCACACCACTCACCAGAAAGGCGATTGGCAGTACAGTCAAGAAGACGATGGAAGTCATGGTCAGAGCAGATTGACTAAAGACTAGATTGCTGTCGAGTGTGGCCCGTGGCTGAATGGTGATCAGCTCCTCATCTTCAGCCAGCCAATTAATGGTATTGATACCAAAATCTAGATTACTTCCATTACCGAGATAACTATTAGCAAGAAAATGGCCACTGCCGATCACTACGATCCGCTGCTCCCTCTCTTCCAGAATGCGGCTCAAGGCAACAGCAACTCCGACTGGCCCAGCCACGTCATGAGTCTGGTTGAATGTGATGTCACCTTGAAGGCTGCCGCTTTCTACCCAACCGCTCTGCGCCACTTCCACCAGCGAAACGGTACGCCATTCCTCATTTTCGTCGGCGATTATCTGTCTCGCAAACGGGAACACCGTAATATAATCAAAATTATGCGTAATGGGATGCTGCCCGTAATCCGTTCCCAATGCGAAGGTAATCGGCGCTTTCAATTGCTGCGCCTGAGGATCTATCACCACTCCCGGCGTAAGCGTGAGACCCAGCCTCTCCACCAGTGGCTGCATCCCTCGTAGAGACTCTTGATCTATCAGCCACAGCAAGTTACCCCCACGGTCAATGTACGCGAGCAGCCTATCTATCTCCCCTTCCAGCAGATCTGCTTGTGGCGAGGCGATGATCAACATACTTGCGTTGACGGGTATCTCTTGAGATGTAGCGAGATTGATCGATCCCGTCTTTAACCCCTTGAGTGCGAGTTGCTTGCCGAACTCCCCTAAATCATGATTAGCAGCGCCATCGAGCCTACGCTCACCGTGACCGGCGAGATTGACCACCAGCCTCTCACTGGAACGCGCTAACCGCATCAGAAGATTGGTGAATGCCTGCTCGTTAACGGTGCTAAGGCGTTCACTTCTCCCAGAAAATACCACCACCATCTCGCCATTGATCTCGATACCCGCCTCCTGTGCCAGCTTTGGCTGCTCAGCTGGATCGACGAAGGTCAAACTAAAATCAGACTTAGCGCGCTGATAAAGTCCAAGGAAATCACCGATGATTTTACGGATATCTCCCAATTGCACATCCTGTGAAGTAGCATAAACGGTGACATGGATCGGGCCATTCATCTTTTGTAGGACTTCCACACTCGACTGGCTCAAGCTGTTCCGTTTATTTTGACTGACATCCCATTGCACCTCAGTCTCCCATGCCAGATAACCCAGCAGGCCGACCAGTGTCAGCAAGAGTGCAACAAATACGCCATCTTGGATCAACCAATGCCGGCGCAGCTTCTTATCTACTGTGATCATTCGTTTGGATTGAATTCAACCGCGCAGACGTTCCCCATCCAAGCGGCGAATGGCCAGCACTAGAAAGGTAAGGATGAATAAAGAAAAATAAGCAAGATCGAAGGTATCGATCAAACCGCGATTAAAACTTTCATAATGCTTGAGCAGGGAGAGGGTGCGCATAATGCTGCCCCCATCATCTACGGCAATGTCCATCACCCACAATCCCAGTAAGGCTCCGAGGGTGCCCGCTGCAGCGACTGCAGGTTGGTCAGTGAGGGAAGAGATATACAGTCCGAGAGCAGCAAAGCAGGCACATATCAGCAGCAGACCGGCGGCATTACTCAACAACAATCCAGCATCGAGCGATCCACCCATCAACAGCGAAAGCGAAAGCACCATAACCAAGAGTATCACGCTGCAAAAGAAAATCATCAGTCCGAAAAACTTTCCCAGAACGATGTCAGTCATTGAGATCGGTGCGGAGGTGAGTAAGGTCATGGTATGGTTACGCCGCTCTTCGGCAATCAGTCTCATCGTCAGGAGCGGGGTCGCCATCAAGAGCACCGCTGCAGCCATAGCAAATACCGGTGCAACGATGATCTCTGTCACACCCGGTGGATTAGCAATTTGCACGAGCTGTGACTGAATCTCCAGGAAGGCATCGAGACGTCCCATAAAAACCCACCCCAAAACCAGCTGTACCAAAGCCAACAGCGTCCAGGCCAGCGATGAAGCAAACAAAGTCTTTAATTCCTTGCAAGCAATTGTGAAGATCATTGGGCTTGAATCTCTCCTGCACTTTCCTCACCCAAGGTGAGTTGTGCGAACACCTCTTCCAGGCTAGTCTGTTTTTGTTTCAGTCCAGCGATGGAATCATTGAAGACCATCCTTCCCCGGTGCATGATCTGCACCCGATCACACACGGCTTCAACTTCCGGCAGGATGTGCGTGGAAAGGATCACGCTATGCTCTGCACCCAATTCGCGTATGAGGGCACGGATTTCGCGCATCTGATTGGGATCCAACCCTGCTGTCGGCTCATCCAGAATAATCACATCTGGGTTATGTATGATCGCCTGCGCGATACCGACCCTTTGCTGGTAACCCTTCGACAATGAACCAATTAACTGTCTCCCTACATCATTCAGCCCACACCGCTGCTTAGCTTTAACCAACAATGGACACAGGCTAGTACGGCCCACCCGGTGGAGCTTGGCGGCGAGTAGCAAGTACTCATCTACCCTCAATTCACGATAGAGCGGTGGCATTTCTGGTAGATAACCGATACGCGCTTTGGCGTCGCGCGGTCTGTCCATCATATCGATGCCACAGATTGCCACGCTGCCAGCGCTGGGAGCAAGATTACCGGTGAGCATACGCATCGTGGTCGTCTTACCTGCACCATTGGGACCAAGAAATCCCAGAACCTCACCACTCCTCAACTCCAGATTGACGTCATATACTGCAGTACGATTACCGAAGTCCCGGCAAAGGCCTTGAGCCAGAATGGTAGTCGGGGCGGTTTGTTCATTCATGAGGGCACTTCCATGGACTGGGATTTGTGAACAACCGTCACATCGTTTGATTACTTACTTCTGCTTTCAGGCTATCGACCAACAGGTCACCCACACCCTAGAATTAATAATGAAGCTCGCAGCAGGCCTAGTATTATTTTAAAGCTATTCGGATTCGTTCTTAATGCCACTTGTGATAAGCATGAAATATACCTAATATGTGAGCTGTATTGAAGCTTGCCCCGCCCTTTATAGCCTTATTTTTGAACCCTGTCTGGATTTTTCCATGAATCTTAAAATTCTTGGCGTGCTGCTGCCGCTCACCCTTGTCGCCTGCGCACAGACTCCGACTAGGACCGGGGGCGAGTCGTCAGAGCAGTCCAAAGCCGGGCAATTAAAGTTACCTGTACAACGACTGACCGAGCCCATGCTGTTCGACTTTTTACTGGGGGAGACCGCGCTGCAACGTGGTGAGTCAGAGATCGCAACAGGGATCTATCTCAGGCTTGCAAGAAACACACGCGACCCGCGTATTGCTCAACGCGCGACCGAGGTGGCTCTGCACTCTCGTCAGCCAGCGCCAGCACTTGAAACGGCCTTGCTCTGGGTGGAGCTTGACCCAAGTGCAATGAACGCCCGTCAGACGACTGCCGCACTCCTCGTGAGTGAAGACAGGCTGGAGGAGGCTCGGCCTCATCTGGAGAGGCTGTTAGCCTCTGAGGGTAACGGTATTCACGAAGCATTCATGCAACTGAACGGCCTCCTCGCCCGTAACGCTGATAAGCCTGCGATACTTGAACTGGTACAGCATCTCTCACAACTCTATCCTGATCTACCGGAAGCTCACTTTGCCATCTCCCAGGCGGCATGGTTCGCCAACCAGTTTGATATTGCACTGGCAGAAATGAAACAGGCACTGGCATTGCGTCCCAATTGGGAGACAGCGGCGATCTATCTAGGCCGAATATTGCAACGTACCTCCGGCAACGCAGCCATTGAGTTTTATAAAGAGTATCTCGACAACTATCCTAAGTACAACGACACGCGTGTTGCCTATGCCCGGTTATTAACAGCAGAAAAAAATTATCTCCAGGCGCGCGAACAGTTTCAAAAATTGTTGATGGAGAATCCGGCGAATGCTGACATCATCCTAGCGGTGGGACTCCTGTCGATGGAGTTGCGTGATTATGATGCAGCGGAGGCGAATTTCAAGAGGGTTCTTGAGCTAGATTATAAAGACGCCGGAGTGGTCCGCTTCTACTTGGCGGGTATTTATGAAAAGACTCAGCAAATTGAAGCAGCAATGAAATGGTATCTCTCTGTAACCAGTGGCAATCAGTATCTTCCATCGCAAATTAGGTATGCCGTGCTGCTGGCCAAACAGGGAAAGATTACTGAGGCCCGCCAGCACTTGCAGCAGCTCCCCTCCACAAGTGATCAACAAACCGCTCAACTGATCATCGCAGAGGCCCAGTTACTGCGCGAGAAGGGCGCTGATCAGGAAGTGTTCTCTGTACTCAGTCGTGGCCTAGAAAAATTATCCAACTATCCTGAGCTACTCTATGAACATGCCCTGGCAGCAGATAAGATCGGCAAGCCAGAGATCTTGGAACGCAACCTGCGAAAACTGATTCGACTGAAGCCCGAGCATGCGCATGCTTATAACGCCCTCGGATACAGCTTTGTAGAGCATAACCGGCGGCTGACAGAAGCATTGGAACTGATCGAGAGGGCGAGCGCACTCTCTCCCAATGATCCCTACATTATGGACAGTTTGGGGTGGGTACATTACCGCATGGGCAACATTCACCAAGGGACAAATTACCTGAGGCGAGCATTCATGGTCTATCCTGACCCTGAAATTGGGGCCCATCTGGGAGAGGTCTTGTGGACACAGGATTTAAAAGATGAGGCGCGCGAGATCTGGAATTCCTCCCTCAAGAGCGGGCCTGACAACGAGGCGCTACTCAAGACCATTAAGAAGTTCATACCTCAGTGACGAGTTATTGCGGTGGAGAGTGGGTCCGCTGCATGCGTTCCTCACCTTCCGATCGAAAGCATACTCACCTTCCGCGCTATGGGATGATTCTTTTTCTCTTCCCTTTCTTGGTTAGTTGCGCTCCTCTGAATACCAAGAGTGCGGTCATCAGCACCTCCCTCATCGAACCCTCAGTCGTTAGGGATGATGCAAGACCCGATAATTTTGGACTGATCGGCCGAGTCTCGTTGAGGGATGAAAGACAGGGCTTCTCTGGTGGCATTCACTGGCAACACACCGATACGGGGGACGAGATTCTGCTCTTATCCCCCATGGGCCAGACGGTTGCGCAGATTCAGTCCACCGCAGCCGGTGCTAGCCTCACCACCCCAGAGAAGAAGACCTATTACGCTGCTGATATTGAGCACTTAACCGAACAAGTTTTAGGCTGGTATCTACCACTCGGAGGATTGCAATACTGGGTACAGAGTATGAGCTCTCCTACGACTAGAGCATCACTGGACCGGGACAGTGATGGACGAGTTGTCGCTATCTGGCAGGATGACTGGGAGATCACTTACACGAGTTACTTTCAGTTAGGCCATTTTCAAATTGAACGCCCCAGGGTACTGGTGCTCAACCGTGGCGATCTTCGGATAAAACTGGTCATCGATCAGTGGAAGACCGACTCACCCATCCAATAAATACAATTCAAATGAACAACCTTACTTATCCCGCACCCACCAAGGTCAATCTTTTCCTGCATGTAGTAGGACGCAGGGCGGACGGCTATCACTTGCTACAAACCGTTTTCCGATTCCTTGATTTCTCTGACGAGCTGCGCTTTACAGTACAAAAAAGTGGCAGAATAAGTCTGCTTACGCCCACCGCTGGTGTCCCTGAAGAGAGCAATCTATGCGTCCGGGCCGCAAAGTTATTACAGCAGGAAAGTAACACTCCTCTTGGGGTCGACATCTCTCTGAAAAAGCATATTCCGATGGGCGGAGGATTGGGTGGCGGAAGCTCCGACGCAGCCACTACTTTACTCGCGCTAAACCGCTTATGGGAGCTCGGCTGGACACGGGCTCATCTGATGGAGCTTGGACTCCGGTTGGGAGCAGATGTTCCGGTATTCATTTTTGGCGAGAATGCCTTTGCCGAAGGGGTCGGCGAGAAACTCACCCCCATCAAGCTACCATCAGCCTGGTACCTTGTCCTCACCCCACCGGTACAGGTACCAACGGCCCAGGTCTTTGCCAGTAACGAATTGACACGAAACACGATTCCCATCAAAATACCGCCCTTTTCCATCGCTCAGGGACATAACGATCTGGAGTTGGTGGTGTGTCGGGCGTATCCTGAAGTAGCGCGGCACCTGCAGTGGCTTAGGCGGCTTGAAAACGCCACGATGGCGGCAATGACAGGCTCTGGTGGGTGCGTATTTGCTGAGTTCGCCGACGAGGCACAGGCGCACGAGGCATTGACACAGCTCCCTATCGATATGCGAGGCTTTGTAGCTCGGGGACTGGATCGTCATCCCATGTATGATTTTTCGGAACAATAATTTTGGGGAGTCGCCAAGTGGTAAGGCACCGGATTTTGATTCCGGCATTCGTAGGTTCGATCCCTACCTCCCCAGCCAGTTTTAGATGTTAGAGTCCAAGACTGCCACGATCATTTGGCAGACCCGACTTGATCAGGAGTAACCTGTGTCCTTTATCTGCGTCTATAACCTACATCGCTAGCCATGGCCTACGATAGCCTAATGGTCTTCACCGGCAACGCCAATCCGAAGCTAGCTCAGGATGTGGTGCGACATCTCAGTATCCATCTGGGCCGGGCAACCGTAGGCCGGTTCAGCGATGGCGAGATCATGGTTGAGATTCTGGAGAATGTTCGCGGTAAGGACGTATTTATATTGCAGTCGACCTGCGCTCCCACCAACGATACCCTGATGGAGTTGCTTGTACTGGTGGACGCCCTGAAACGAGCCTCTGCTGGACGGGTCACCGCTGCAATACCTTATTTCGGCTATGCCCGCCAAGACAGAAGGCCCCGCTCTGCGAGGGTGCCGATCACAGCCAAAGTCGTTGCTAATATGCTCGCCACGGTCGGTGTTGACCGGTTGCTGACGATGGATTTACATGCAGACCAAATCCAAGGGTTCTTTGATATCCCTGTCGACAATATCTATAGTATGCCGATACTTCTGGGTGACCTGTGGAAAAGTAATTACCAAAATCTGGTGGTGGTCTCCCCCGATGTCGGTGGTGTGGTCCGGGCAAGGCAGATGGCAAAGCGTCTAGAATGCGATCTGGCAATCATTGATAAGCGGCGCCCTAAACCAAACGTAGCTAAGGTGATGAACATCATCGGCGAAGTTAAGGGTCGTAACTGCGTCATCATGGACGACATGGTCGATACTGCCAATACCTTATGCGAAGCTGCCAGGGCTCTGAAAGAGCAAGGAGCGTCCAGTGTCATGGCCTATTGTACGCATGCAGTCCTGTCAGGTAATGCAGTAGAGCGGATTCAGAGCTCCGCGCTGGACAAGCTAGTGGTCACCGATACCATCCCGCTGCGTGAAGATGCCAAGGCCTGTAGCCGCATCTTTCAATTGAGTGTTGCCAGTCTGCTGGCAGAGACGGTGTTACGCATCAGTAACGAGGATTCAGTGAGTTCACTATTCATGGAATAGGGTTGGGCGTGTTGTGCGCCCTTTTGTAATCGGATCATCTGGTCGCGGATGATCCTTATCTTGGAGAAGTAAAATGCAAATCGAAATTAGCGCTAATAAGCGCGTGTTGCGGGGCAAGGGTGCGAGCCGCCGCCTGCGTGGCTCCGGTAAAGTTCCGGGGATCATCTATGGCGGAGACACTCAGGCGCAATCCATTGAGCTAGATCACAATAACTTGTATCACAAACTCAAGCTGGAGGCGTTTCATGCATCCATCCTATCGCTTGATCTGGATGGGAAGAAGGAGCAGGTCTTATTACGCGATCTTCAGATGCATCCGTTTAGGTTACAGATACAGCATATCGACTTCCAGCGAGTTGACCCGAATAAGAAGATACACATGAAGGTGCCACTCCACTTCATCAATGCCGATATTGCTCCCGGTGTAAAAGTCTCCGGCGGTATCGTCAGCCACATTCTGTCCGAACTGGAGATCTCCTGTCTGCCAAAAGACCTACCGGAATTCATCTCGGTGGATCTGAGCAATCTGACCGCGATTAACTCGCTCCATTTAAGCGATCTAGGGCTACCAAAAGGAGTCGAAATTCCTTCGCTAATTAGGGGTGAGAATCTACCTGTAGCAACGATCATTATTCCCCGCGCCGTAGCCGCCGAGGAAGCTGCAGCCGTGGTTGCTGCTGTTGACATTCCGACAACCGTTCAGAAGAAAGAGACTGCCGTGAAGGAGTCTGACAAAAAAGATAGCGGCAAGAAGAAATAGCATCTGCCGGCTCTAGGGAGCCGCTGAATAAGCCCGCCGGAGTCATCCTGGTCCCGGCGGGTTTTCTAATGGTTAACCGCAACTGTGGCGTGTTCGATGAAACTCATCGTCGGTCTTGGTAATCCAGGCAAGGAGTATTCCGCCACCCGCCATAATGCAGGGGCGTGGTGGGTAAGCCGTCTGGCAAAAGAACTCCAGTCAACACTGAGGACGGAGGCGCGGTTTCATGGTTTGTGCGCTCACATCGGCCAGGGTGATGGCGAGATGTGGTTGCTTAACCCACAAACCTATATGAATGCGAGCGGTAAAGCAGTCTCTGCGATATGCCGTTTTTATAAGATTCAACCTGAACAGGTCCTCGTGGCTCATGATGACCTGGACTTGCCCCCAGGAACGTCCAAACTGAAGCTCGGTGGCGGACTCGGGGGGCACAATGGATTGAAGGATATCGCCGCTCACCTCGCATCCAGGGACTTCTGGCGGCTGCGTATCGGGATCGGTCATCCTGGCGATAAAAATGCCGTGGCGGACTATGTACTGCAGCCGCCCTATAAGGAAGAGTCTCCACTGATAGATGAATCAATCCGCCGCAGCCTCGAGGTCTGGCCGTTGATCAATCAAGATAACTGCCAGGCCGCTATGCTGAAGCTACACACTAACCCATCCATTACTCCATAAACTCATGAGCCTGAAATGCGGCATTGTTGGCCTACCCAATGTAGGCAAGTCCACCCTCTTCAACGCACTGACCAAGGCTGGGATCGCGGCTGAGAATTATCCCTTCTGTACCATCGAGCCTAATATCGGCATCGTTGAGGTTCCGGACCCCAGACTGATTAGACTCACCGAAATCGTCAAACCTCAAAAGGTGCAGCCTGCCATTGTTGAGTTCGTTGATATCGCCGGCCTCGTGGCCGGCGCGTCCAAGGGAGAGGGTCTGGGTAATAAATTCCTCGCCACCATCCGTGAGACTGACGGCATCATCAATATGGTTCGCTGCTTTGCCGACGATAACGTGGTCCATGTTGCTGGTCGAGTGGACCCAATTTCTGACATTGAGACGATACAGACCGAACTTGCATTGGCTGATCTGGTCACTGTAGAAAAATCACTACAGCGAGAAACTAAACTGGCCAAGTCCGGAGACAAGGAATCGATCAAGCTTGTATCGCTACTGGAAACAGTACGATCACATCTCGACCAGGGAAAGCCTGCTAGGAGCATGCAACTGGATAAAGATCAGAGGCATCTGCTGCAACCGCTCTGCCTACTAACTGCGAAACCGGCCATCTACGTGGCCAATGTTGATGAGAAAGGTTTTACTAATAACCCGCTACTCAAGCGAGTGGAAGAGTATGCCGCACAAGAAGGCGCCCCTGTGGTTGCAATCTGCGCTTCACTCGAGTCTGAGATCGCTGAGCTCTCTGACGAAGACAAAGAGATATTTCTTGCGGATATCGGCTTAGAGGAGGCTGGGCTGAATCGTCTCATCCGTGCAGCTTATGATCTATTAGGACTTCAGACCTACTTCACTGCCGGGGTTAAAGAGGTTCGTGCCTGGACCATACACAGGGGCGACACCGCGCCACAGGCCGCTGCCGTGATCCATACTGATTTCGAGAAAGGTTTCATCCGTGCTGAAGTCATTAGTTACGATGATTTCAGTGCCTGCAAGGGTGAACAGGGCGCTAAGGAAGCGGGGAAGATGCGGTTAGAGGGTAAGGAATATATCGTCAAGGATGGCGATGTGATGCATTTCAGATTTAACGTGTAAACAACTATTTGAGTCTGGGGAGCTATTCCCGTAGGTCTGTCACTACCCGCATCTCAGGACAGGGATAGGGATAGAGACAAAGCGAGAACACAGGATTGAGAGGACCCTCCAAGGCCATCAACTGCCATCCTTCACCCTCAGATTACACACAGACTGACCAGATATCCTGTCAAGACAATGATCCCCATCACAGGGGTCATTGCGAGCAGCATCAATGAGTCAAAGTTAATCCGCCTACTGAATCGGGTCATCATGCCATCCTGAACAAATTGTGCATCATTGGCTCTCTGAGCAGATATTGATTCTTTCTCTTGACCTATCAAGTCTCATCGCTAAGGAGTCAGTGGTACACCCTCTAGTGGATTTCAATTCATCTCTTCCGACCTTAGGTGTACTCACCCGACCGATACCGCACTAAGAAATGCGTCACCACCCCCCATAACTTCTGCAGAGAGCTGTTTATAGCTTAGGTCCAACTGAGCATGAATTGATATAGTCCATTCGGATCATTCCGGTCGCAACGCTACTTCCACAAACACAATATCACCCTATTTTTTTAGTAGCTCCTTGTTATATTGGAACATTTTTACCCCCCATTTTGCAGGTTCATTCTCCGTTTAAAAGGTAGTATTTGACTTGACATCCTTACTTATATTCACATGTGTAACGTAACTGGCATCACAACGACGACCAAACCCGCGCCGACCATAGATCGATATATAACCAACTGTTTATTAAGAAGTTATATACGGATTAATAATTGAACTCTTTGTAAAATAGCGTTACGAAAGCAGGGCTTGCCGATCAAACTTCCAATTTTTCCACAAACTTATCCACAGGAATTGTGGATCAAATAATACCTTTCATTCTCGCTCATTTCCTGATACGAAATACGCGCTGCGAATATCCGCGACCCATACTCGATGGCAGATGGCAGCGCAGCCATAATCAAGGACCACCCCACCGTTAAACTGATGGGCGCATACGGTCAGCCGCATCAAAATATTTTCTCGCATAGGCAACCAGTTGCGCATCAGATGGATGATCAACGGTTTCCACACCAATAACTTTGTCAGTTACTTTTTTATCGTGACTGTGAATGTGCTTAACAAGATTTAATTTGGCACTTGCTGGGCCGACAATCAGAATTTGCTGAGCTCCCTCCAACGCCTCAACCACTTCGTGGTAATAGTGCTGATCCTCTGGCTCCCGACCAGCGCCAACCGACCCACGCTTATTATGCAAGTGGTGATGCGGCTTACTTGGGCGGACAATGGATGACTCTATATCATCAGGACTGACATGCATGACGTGTGCTTCTTTGTGATCAATCCATACAACCGCATGATAGTGGGACATAACGTTCCTCTCAGAGACTATAAGATATTTGTATTCTAAAAATGGGAGATAGTCAGCAAAAGACCATATGGAATTAATTATAGGCACGATTCACCGATCGCGACAGAATCAAGCATTCTGGTCGAAGAATTCTTTTATCGACTAAGGAGGGCTCTAGTACAGCCCAGACCGTCAGCACGTAACTAAGACTGCTGACACAATATAGGATGGCCCTACTAAGGTCGTATCGATACGGCGGGGGATGTGGAGCCTCAATCTATCACGTAGATCCAAGGAATCGAGGAGTTTAGGGCCTGTCAGAATACTTTAGGGTTTGGCCCCCACTTCAGAGGGTTCTTGATCAGGCTCCGTGCTCAGTGTCTGCAGGTTCACCCCATAGAACGTAATAAAAAATGTCGTGCCGACACTTGGCTCACTTGAGACCTTTATGTGAAGCTTATTATTTTCCGCCACAGTCTTGACGATCGACAAGCCTATTCCGCTTGATGCCCTATTGTGAATTACCGCCTTGGGAGTGTAGAAATACTCATCAAAAATATGCGGCAGATCTTTATCTGCAATCCCAATCCCATGGTCGACAATCATCACGGTCGCGGAGGAACTCTGTTTATCAATAGCCGAGGCGATCTCCACTGATGCCCCGTCATGAGAGTAGACAATCGCGTTCAGGATGATGTTCTCGAAGAGTATCTCGAACTGATCAGGGATCCCCTCGGCAAGAAAGTCTTGCATCGACAGATTCACTTTGATCTTCCGCGACTCAGCAAATGTCGTTAGCTTACCAATACACTTACAAACCACCGATTCAATACTGACATTCTCACGGGTATTGGTACTGCGAGCAGCCGCTTTTAGACGTTCGAGTCTAAGAACGTCCATAATCAAACTCGCCATGCCTGAAGCGCGGCTATCAATCTTTGAGAGAACGTCCTTTATCTCGGGGGAGGTCTCCCCGCAATAACCTCCCTTTATCAGATTGATCTTACTTCGAATGGCATCGAGTGGGGCCTTAAGCTGGTGAGTCATCAGAACAGCATACTGATCCTTTTCTACTTGCCCTGCGGTGATCCGCTCGTAAGCGCCCACGAGATCACGCTCATGAGCTCTCACGACAATCGTCAGTCGTGAAACGACATACCAGACAACAATAAAAAGTGTATCCAGTGTGAACATCCACAGAAGGGCCTTGCTCTCCAGCATCTCTCCCGGCACCGCATGTGGGTCTGCCGGTACCTCAAGGAATAATTGATAGAACATGGAGTTCTCGATCATGAGAATGATCGTATACATGGCACAGACCATGAGCGTGACGATTAAACTCTCTCTAGTCGAGAAGAAGATACATGATAAGGCGATATGCAACACATAGAAAAATGGAGCGGGGGTCGCTATGCTGCCAACATAGTGCACGACAATGGAGAGGCACAGCAGATCAACAATGATCTGGCACCAGATATTGATTGAAGGAGAATTGTATTTGGTCGATCGGCGTGAATCTAATGCATAGATATAAGCAACGTTGGCCGCAAACAATACGATGATGACGACAATCGGCCATCCTTGCTGATGAGTAATGCCAATCTGGGCCAGCATGTCCGAAAAAATGATTGCCAGCAGCTGGAAAAGAAGGAGCGCACCAATTGTCACCCAGCGGAAAACGATAAACCAACGGGCATTCCCAACCAAGACCTCATCACTCAGCTTCTGGCTGCCCTCTCCAGTACCCGGTGCGGGGAAGCGGCTCTGGGGAGCCTCCCAGGAAAAATCGGCATCCGCCATAATCAAACTCCCTAGGCCGGACTGGTCTCAGCTTTGGTGGAGTCTAGTCGGCTACGAATAATTGCTAATAAACTCTCAGGCTCGACCGGCTTTTCAACGATACAGACCCAGTCGTGAGACTCTCCACTAAAGTAGGGGAGAATCATCTCTCCCAGAGAGGTCAGAAATATTACACGAATCCCTGGAAAGCGTTTTCGCATCTCTTCATAAGTATCCAAGCCCGCGTCCATTGACTCCACCATCACATCGAGGATGGCCAGATCGGGAAGATTGGCATCATCAAGTGATTTTATAAAATCACTATGCGTTTCATAACTGTCGACCGTATATCCAGCAACAGTCAAGATGCGGCTTACAGTATCTCTGATATCTGAGTCATCTTCGACATGGGCAATTCGATGCATCGCAAGGTCTCCTCTCTTGGCGCCAAACATTACAAATCAGCCGCTTACAGGGCTGCAAGCCGGCGCGAATAAAATCTGAAACTCTAAGTACCGCTTACTAACTCAGCATAGTGAGTGATGTTGGCCATCCCTACCCTCCCTCTTAATGGAGAAAGATCGTGCCATGCTATCCAACCTAACATATTCACCGTGAGGAAAGTGTCGCGCGATTATATAGAATTCGTGAAGATCGCCCCTCGAGAACACCTTGACACCGATTTCTTTTAAGATAACGCCCCCGCCGAGAATGGTATTAGAGCTATACCAGAACCCTCTTCAGCCATGAGCTGATATCGGCCATCTCATCCACACAGACAGAGTGCGCCATCGGATACTCGTGCCACTCGACCGCATAACCCGATTCGAGCAACATCCGCCTTGATGCAGTCGCTAACGACATTGGGACAACTGAATCGAGGTTGCCGTGCGCCATAAAGATCGCCGTACTAAAGTTGGCGCAATGAGATTCTGTTGCGAGGGACTGTCGCATTGGGAGGTAGCACGACAGAGCCATAATGCCGGCAAGCTTTTCTGGGTAGCGCAAACCCGTTTGCAAGGCCATAGCACCCCCCTGGGAAAAGCCCGCCAGAACGATCCGTCCGGGCATGATCCCACGCTGCCTCTCCCGTTCAAGCAAGAGCTCAATTGCTCGCTGAGAATCGCGTAAACCTTCCTCATCCTCAGTTCGGCTAAAGCTCAGTTCGAGCACGTCATACCATGCCCTCATCACAAAACCTTTATTGATGGTGACCGCCCGCATAGGGGCATGGGGAAACACAAAGCGCACACTGATATCTGACGGGAGCGCAAGATCATCTATGATTGGCACAAAGTCATTCCCATCCGCACCGAGTCCATGCATCCATAGAATGGTGTGGGTCGGGTCGCCCCCCCTCTCAATCTCGATAGTGGGCAGGGGAATGTTCTGAGTAGCGGTCATAGATAATTGTGAATTTTGATTTAGTTAGGGTCTATCACGACCCAGTTCACTCAGCCGTAGAGTCGACCCTGTTAGGAGTCTCCGGAATAATCACCTGCAACTCCTGAAATATCGCGCGAAAGCTTTTTGGGGGCTTGTTAGCGAGCTTCTCTTTGTGGGCATTGCGCACGAGTGTTCGCAGGCGCTGCAGATCAGATTCAGGGTAATCTTCCCCAAGCTGGGTAAGTGCTTGCTCACTCGCGATCAGACGGTCACGCCACCGCTCCATCAGATGGAACCATGCCGTATGTTGCAAGCTTACGCTACTCCATGCGGCAAACTTTTCCTGAATTGGGGCCGAATCTACCTCTCTCATCAACCTACCAATAAATTGCATCTGCCGCCGCCGAGCCTCGTGCTTGTGCAGCCTCTTGGCCTCGGTGACGGCATCCATCAGTGACTCTGGCAAATTAAGTTCGGCCAATCGCTTAGAATTGAGCTCTACCAGTTGCTCGCCGATATCCTGCAGAGCATGCATCTCCTGCTTACGCCGAGTCTTACTGGGCAAGGCATCTTGATCGGGGTTGTCTTTCAAGTCATTTTGCACGGAGGCCTGTTTAATGCAGTGTTAAGAAGCTGCTATCATAGCGCCATTTCACTCATAACCCCATTGAGAACTGGTTAACCTTCCTCTCCCGTTCAATTCAGAGACTCGGGAGATGGGGTCAATAGTTTTTTGGTATGACGCAATTTCTGTAAGGCCTAACCCATGAACGATATCGCCACATCATCCGTACGCTTCTCCTATCCCTACTCAACACTCCAGCAAATCGCACGAGATATTCTAAATTACGCCAAAGAGGGCGGCGCGACCGCCTGCGAGTCCGAGGTGTCGGACGGATTTGGTCAGAATGTCACGGTACGACGGGGCGAGGTCGAGACGATTGAGTACAACCGAGACAAGGGATTGGCGGTGACCGTTTATATCGGCCAGAAACGCGGCAATGCCAGCACCTCAGACTTCTCCCCTCAGGCGGTACGGGATACCGTGTCGGCAGCACTCTCCATCGCCAGATACACTGCCGCAGACGACTGCGCGGGCCTGGCCGATGCGAGTCTGCTCGCAAACAAATTCCCCGACTTGGAATTGTACTTCCCATGGGACTTACCAGTGGAGCACGCGATACAGCTCGCACAGGCCTGTGAGTCGGCTGCATTTGCAGTCGATAAGCGTATCACCAACTCTGAAGGGGGAAGCGTCTCTCTAAGTGAGTCTCAGTTTGTTTATGCCAACAGCCTTGGATTCATGGGCGGTTATCCGACCTCCCGTCATAGCATCAGCTGTGCTGTCATCGCGGGTCGCGATGACAGCATGCAGCGGGATTACTGGTACAGCGTAGCCCGTAACGCAAATGATTTGGATCCGGCAGAGAGTGTGGGCAAGAAGGCAGGATCACGGAGCGTCGCTCGGCTGGGCGCAAAAAAAATCGCCACCTGCGAGGTCCCGGTTCTGTTTGAAGCGCCCATCGCCTCCAGCCTAATAGGGCACTTTGTCGGGGCCATCAGTGGGGGGAGCCTCTACCGGAAATCGTCATTCCTTCTGGACAGTGTCGGTAAACAGGTATTTGCACCAGATATCCAGATCCAAGAAAAACCCCATCTCAAAAAAGGCCTTGCCAGCAGCGCATTCGATGATGAGGGCGTTACCACGCTCGATCGGAAAGTGGTCGAGAATGGCGTGGTTCAGGGTTACTTCCTCGGCAGTTACTCTGCCCGTAAGCTCGGGCTGCGTACCACTGGAAATGCGGGCGGCAGCCATAACCTGATCTTCGATAACGGGGCTCCGCTACCTTTCTCAGAACTCCTCAAGAGGATGGGTAAGGGACTGTTGGTGACTGAGCTGCTCGGGCAGGGGGTGAACTCTGTCACAGGAGATTATTCTAGAGGTGCTGCGGGCTACTGGGTTGAGGGCGGAGAGATCCAACATCCGGTCGAGGAGATTACCATTGCAGGCAACCTGAAGGATATGCTGCCCGGCATCTGTGCACTGGGTAACGATACCTTGGTACAAGGATCCAAGCAGTGTGGGTCCCTATTGATAGACCGGATGACCGTTGCCGGCGGCTAAAAAGTCAACTCAATAAACCCCGTACGATCTCTGACAGGCCTTCAGGATGGAAGTCCTACCCATCCCCGATTGATCATCATCACCCCCGTCCAACACCCCCTTTCAGATGAATCTCCTGCGTAAATTTGAACAAGGCATCAACCGACTGTCCGGCCTATCCGGCTGGTTGTCCGGTTGGTTATGTGTGGCCATGATCCTCGTGGTATTCATAGATGTTGTTGCACGGTACGCCTTTGCGTCTGGCTCCATCGCCATGCAGGAGATGGAGTGGCATCTCTTTGCTGCAATGTTTCTGCTGGGGGCGTCCTACACCATGCGTGAGGATGCCAATGTACGTGTGGATGTACTTTATGGCCGTATGAGCCCCCGCACAAAGGCGGCGGTGGACATCCTCGGCACAATCCTATTTGTCATCCCCATGTGCAGCCTGATCCTCTACAGTTCTTACGATTTTGTGAACTACTCCTATCAGATTCAGGAGGTATCGGTTGATCCGGGGGGGCTGCCCTATCGGTTCGCCTTCAAGGCGCTGCTACCGATCGGGTACTCGCTAGTTCTACTACAGTCCTTCTCAGCAATCTCACGTAATGCACAACTACTGTGCGGAAACAAGCGTGAAAATAACACCAGGCAAGAAGGATCATGATCGGATTGGCCATGTTCCTCTCTTGCCTGGTGCTGCTGTCTCTAGGGTTTCCAGTGGCATTCACCTTCGGAGGTGTTGCCCTTATTTTCGGACTCTATGCAGAGGGACTGCAACTCTTCCAGCTCGTTGCTGAGCGTATGCACTCGATCATGACCAATGTCACTCTGATGGCGGTCCCTTTATTTATTTTTATGGGACTGATACTCGAGAGATCCGGGATCGCTGAAAAAATGCTGGAATCCATGGGCTCGCTATTCGGCCGTGTGCGAGGCGGCCTGGCTGCCTCGACCGTACTGGTCGGGATGGTACTGGCAGCCTCCACCGGCGTGGTTGGCGCATCGGTCGTGACGATGGGCCTGATCGCCCTGCCGGTCATGCTGAAATACAATTACGACAAGAGACTCGCCAGCGGCGTGATCTGCGCATCCGGTACGCTCGGTCAGATCATCCCCCCATCCATCATCCTCATCATCCTGGGGGATGTTCTGCAACAACCAGTAGGAGATCTGTACCGGGCAGCACTCATCCCAGGGCTATTACTGGTCGCGTTCTATATTATCTACGTACTGGTACTCGCATTCATTAAGGAGGATGTCGCACCGGCTATGCCCAGTAATGATTCCCCACTCTCAGTCCAGTACTGGAGCGCATTCAAGGCAATCGTTCCGGCGCTCACGCTGGTATTGATTGTGCTGGGGACGGTATTCGCAGGCATTGCAACGCCGACTGAGTCGGCTGCAATGGGGGCAGTGGGTGCAGTGTTCCTGGCATTGGCCGGTGAAAATTTTAGATTTCGCATGCTCCACCAAGTTGCAATGGAGACAACCAAGATCAGTGCCATGGTATTCACCATCCTTGCGGGGGCCACTTTCTTCTCGATGGTATTTACCTATACCGGAGGGGATGCGGCAGTGGAGCAGCTGATGCAACACCTCCCTGGGGGCAAGTGGGGGTTCATTGTGCTGTCCATGCTGGCGATATTCCTGCTGGGGTTTTTTATCGACTTTGTCGAGATCGCTTATATCTTTGTCCCCATGATCGCGCCGATACTGGTCACACTCGGTATCGACCCATTATGGTTTGGGATCCTGATCGCGATTAACTTACAGACTTCTTTTCTCACGCCACCATTCGGCTTTGCGCTATTCTATCTACGTGGGGTCGCACCCGCCGAGGTTAAGACTGCAGATATTTATCGGGGGGTGATCCCATTTATCTTTCTACAGCTACTGGTGCTGACCCTGTTAGCCGCCTTTCCCGGCATGATTTCACCCTTTGGATGAATGCCTGACTGCAGTGGATCGGGCTAGTTCCAAGGCGAAACCAAACTCACGGAGAATTCAATGAAACTTTTACCCGGCTTAATCGCTGCCATCGTCCTTACTTTACCGATGGCACCAAAAGATGCCTCTGCGCAGACTCCCTATAAATGGAGGCTCGCGATGTCATGGCCCGAGGGCACGCCGATGTTGCACAATGCGGCACAGCGGTTTGCCGATAATGTCGGGAAGATGTCGGCCGGTCGAATGACCATCTCTATCGATGCACCCGGAAAGCATAAAGCGCCACTGGGTATTTTTGACATGGTCAGGACTGGCTCTTATGAGATGGGCCATACCTCCTCCTACTACTACAAGGGGAAAGACCCGGCAGCCACTTTCTTTACTGCCACCCCATTCGGAATGACCCCGACCGAGATGAATGCTTGGTACTACTACGGTGGCGGACTGGAGATGCTGAATAAGATCTACGCTAAACACAACATCGTCGCCTTCCCCGGTGGGAACACCCACATCCAGATGGGGGGATGGTTCAGAAAGGAGATCAACTCTCTGAAAGATCTGAATGGACTAAAGATGCGTATCCCCGGTCATGCTGGGGAGGTTGTTGAGAAGGTCGGGATGAAACCCACCAGCATTCCTCCCGGCGAGCTCTACACCGCTCTGGAGCGCGGCACGATCGATGCAGTGGAATGGATCGGCCCAGCCAATGACGAGAAGATGGGATTCCACCAGATCGCACCTTACTACTACACCGGCTGGCATGAGCCCGGGGCAGAGCTTCATGTCTTCATCAACAAGAAAAAATTTGATGCGCTCCCGGATGACCTTAAGACCATCATCGCGGTCGCGGCCAAAGAGACCTCTTTCGATATGCTGTCAGAATCCTTTTACCGGAATACCCTTGCCTGGGAGAAGATGCAAAAAGAGGGCAAGGTCAAGGTCCGCACCTTCCCAAAGGATGTGCTTGATGCTTTCAGAAAGGCCAATGATGAACTACTCACCGAGTTTTCTGCCAAGTCACCTGAAGCGAGAGAGGTGATCGAAAGCCAGAAGGCGTTCCTCGCCAAGGCTCAGGTATGGACCAAGATCACTGATGAGGATTATTTAAGACTGCGCTAACATGAATACCGCAGGGGGAGACTAGGCCTGTTTCAGTAATCGACTTGAAGTACCTCTGCAGTAACCATTCTCTTCAAACCAGGATACTGCGTCCATCAGCGCCTCCGCTGCCGGTCGGTACTGGTAACCCAATTCTCGCTTAGCTTTTTCACTGGAGAAGAACATCACCTTCTTCGCCATCCGTACACTATCGACCGTCGCACGCGGCTCATTACCCGCAAAGGTTGCCGCCTTCTCCATCACCCAGGCCATGGGTAAGACAAGATTTGCCGGAAGGTTCAGCCTTTTTACCTGAATCCCACGGATCTCATCGATGGCCCGCAGTATTTGCAGAAGGGTCATATTCTCACCGCCCAAGATATACCGCTCTCCCACCTTACCAAGGGTATATGCAGAGAGGTGTCCCTTTGCAATATCATCAACATGAGCAACATTCAGACCGGTATTCATATAGGCAGGCATCCTCCCACACAAGGTATCCAGGACCATGCGCCCGGTCGGGGTGGGCTTGATATCACGCGGCCCGATAGGAGTGCTGGGGTTGACAATCACCAGCGGCAATTTAAGCTCATCGGTCAACTGTTGAACGGACTCTTCTGCCAGATACTTGGACCGCTTATAATGTCCGGTCATGCTGGCAAGGCTGGAGGGGGTCTCTTCATCGGAAGGCGTTCCATCCGCATTGAGTCCGAGTGTTGCAACACTGCTGGTGTATACCATCCTATTGATGCCGGCCTCTGCAGCAGCCAGTATCAAGGCCCGAGTTCCCCCGACATTGATGTCATACATGGTCTCTGGATCTGGTATCCAAAAACGATAATCTGCTGCGGCATGAAATAAACTGTCACAACCTGCAACCGCGCGACGCAAGGATGCGGTATCACGCAGATCACCCTCGGAAAATTCAATCGCGAGATTATCAAGATTAAGTCGATTGCTCCCCGGCCTGACCAGGCAACGTACCTCATGGCCGGCCGCCAGCAAGCACCGCGTCACCGCCGACCCAAGAAAACCATTTGCCCCTGTGACCAGCGCTTTCAAAGTGATTGAACCCTCAGTATCACTGAAGCTCCTGTAAGCCCATAAAGTTCCCCCTCAATACTCTTTAGGGAGATAAAACATTGCGGATGTTACCACCGGTAGCAGATTAGATGCAGCCCTCAACCTCAATCGGGGAGATGATCGGTCGTGAGCCGTTACATGGACGGGAGATTACAGCCTGTCCGGGGTCGGAACAGGGGGTCAAACACTCGATTAAAGCTTAAACCAACTCCTCATCACGGAACCGTTGCTGAATCTCCTGAACCTTATCGATATTCTTCAGCATAGCATCAACACAGTCACGGTCCAGCTTGGTATCGGCCAGACGGCGAAGCATGTCGAATGCCTCGCTATTACTCCATGCCGCTTTGTAAGTGCGTCTCGAGGTCAGTGCGTCGAATATGTCTGCAACAGCGCTGATACGGGCCTCAATCGGGATCTCGTCCCCCTTTAAACCTTTTGGATAGCCACTTCCATCGATCGCCTCATGATGATACTCGGCGATATTACGCATGATACCGACATGGCCGAATGTCCCTAGACTGAAACCTTCGAGAATGGAATCAATGATCTCTCGTCCCTTTTGCGGGTGAGTCTTCATCATCTTGAATTCTTCCTCATCAAGCCTCCCCGGTTTTTGAAGAACACTGTCTGGAATACCGATCTTGCCGATGTCGTGAAGCGGTGAGAATAAGAAAATATACTCGATCTGTTCGTCATTGAGATGATAACTTGGGGCCAGTTCACGAGCGATGAGGCGGGCATAGTAAGCGGTCCGGTCGATATGTGACCCGGTCTCTATATCACGGCAGTGAGTCATGCTGCGTGCCGCCTGAACAGTAGCTAAGAGGGTACGGATCGCGGTCAATTCGTTAATGACCACCAGAGCGATGAGATGCCCGAAGATATCAATCTGCCGCAATGATTCTGGTAGAAAGGCATTCTGTTTAAAGGAGTTGAAGAAGAGGAACCCGATAAAGGTATCACTTTGGTAGAGGGGCATCGTATAGCTGGCCTGATACCCTGTATCTGACACACGCTTGGTATGCTCTTGAAGACCCTGCGCGAAGATGGATAGATCCCGCACCACGCGCGGCCGGCGGCGGCGCATGATCTCGCGCAGTGATGAGGCATCTCCGAGTGGCACCTCGTATGCGGCAAGCGGGCTAGCGCCCTCGGTACTGTGGGTGTAAGTCTTGAGCATGCCGGTCTTTTCATCAAATAGAGCGATCGACAGACGGTCGATAAAGGGGAAATCCTCGCGGATGATCTGATGCAAGAACCGCAGCTTATCCGACAGAGGCAGACTCTCGTGTAGCTTCGCCAATATATCCTGATGCGGAAACAGATCCTCTTGTGGCGACATGATGAACTCCTTTGGGCGGACACTCCATTAACCATAGAACTAATTATCACTAATGCATAACAAACCCATACCGGGCAGCGTATCTAAATCCCGTAACGATATTAAATTTGAAAGATTCAGACTTATCAGAATGCAGGAAAGGCCTTGTATATCAGGGTGAATTTGGATAGTCTACGGGCCATCAACAGGTGGGGCAAGGATCTGAATCGCCCCCTCAATCTGAAAAACCTATTATTCGTGCCGACTCTAATTATCCTGTGAATAATACAACCCACAGCGCCCCGTTCACCGTACACAACGGACTCTTCATGAGACGAATCATTGCACTCACCGGCATCATCTTACTGGCCGGCTGCATCACCATCACCCCAGGACGGTACTCGACCCTGGTTGATAATCAACAGGCCCTAAAAAAATATGCCGGAAGCCAGGCCCGGGTCACGGCCATGCTAACACCCGTTCACTACAGCGGAAGCTGTCGGTTAGTCACCGGGAAGATCCTAGGGCCCGATGGGATGAGCATCGCTCAGTATGTCCAAAAGGCGTTCAATGACGAGCTAAAAACTGCCAATATCTACTCGGATAGCGGGGTGTCTTTTGTAGGAAGCCTGACAGAGATTAACTTCTCATCTGGACATGGTGGACTACTTGCGAATGGGTGGTGGGACCTCTCTCTATCGCTTAACTCAGGCAATGGAAAGTCCATAAAGGTCGCGAACAGGTACGAGTTTGAGAGCAGCCTCGACCGGCATGTCGCCTGCGACCGCACCGCCCGTGCACTGACCCCCGCCGTTCAAGACCTGATCAAGAAGGTTGTGACCGACCCACAGTTTGGAACCCTTCTGAGATAGCCGAGGTCGAACTAAGTCATCTCGATCACGATCACCATCTGACCGGAAGAGACATACTCATTCTCGCGACACCGTATCTGGCTCACTTTCCCGCTGACTGGTGCATTCAGCGTAATCTCCATCTTCATGGATTCGATGATCATAAGAGGTGCCCCTCTCGTGACATCCTGACCCTTCTTAACCAATACCTTCCAGACCGTGCCGGTCACGTGTGCGCTGATGGCATAGGCCCCTCTTGGTAAATCTAACTTGTCCCCCGCATCCGCAGCATCAATTATCTCCTCACTCAGGTATTCCGATTGGCCATCAGACTCCCACCGATCACGCTCCTCCTCAAAGGCGGCCTGCTGGCGACCCTTGAAGGCGCTGATTGAGTCTTCATTCTGTCGTAAAAACCCGTTGTACTGATTGAGGCTGAAGGTGGTCTCTTCCACCCTCAACTTAAACCGTCCTGTGATGAAATCTTTGCGTAACTCAATCAGTTCACGCTCACTCACTGGATAGAAACGGATCTGGTCAAAGAACCGCAGTAACCAGGGGTTACCCTCTTTAAAGTCTGCCGTCTGTCGGTATCGGTTCCACATCTGCACCGTACGACCCACGAACTGATACCCACCAGGACCCTCCATCCCGTACACACATAAATAGGCCCCACCGATCCCGACCGCATTCTCCGGGGTCCAGGTTCGTGCCGGGTTATACTTGGTCGTGACCAGACGGTGTCGTGGATCTAGGGGTGTGGCAACTGGCGCGCCGAGATACACATCACCTAATCCCATTACAAGGTAACTCGCCTCAAATAAAATCCTCCTAACATCATCGATACTATCCAGACCATTGATGCGGCGTATAAACTCGATATTGCTCGGGCACCAGGGAGCATCCTTACGTACCGACTGAGTGTATTTATCGATCGCGATCCGAGTCGATGCATCGTCCCACGATAACGGCAAGTGCACGATACGACTCCTCACCTCCACCTCTTCCGACTTGGGAAGATCTTCTTCCGCCGCCACAAGAAGAGACATCAATCGATCCCTCGACAGAACACGAGAGTCATAATGGACTTGCAAAGATCGGATCCCCGGGGTCAGGTCCAAGACCCCCGTAAGGCGTCCCACATCAATGGCCCGCTGCAACCATTCCATCAGAGCATGGACTCGAAATCGTAGATTTAAATCAAGCACTGGGGGCCCGTACTCGATCAGCAGATTTTTATCCCCCGATTGTCGATACAGAACCTGAAACTGATGCGGCCTCTCTGGAATGGAGTGCAGTATCGGGCTCCCCAGTACCGTCTCATTGGGTTGTTCAGGAATAATGCTGGGGAGTCGAAGATGATGGATGGTCTTATCTTGCAACTGCTCCAAGGACAGCGCCTGATCCGCCGTCATCGGATGAAATCTCACACTATCCCCCGGCTTAAGTTGACCGACCTTCCAAAGCTCTGCAGCAGAGACACTGACCGGACAAACAAACCCACCCAGGCTCGGCCCGTCGGGGCCCAGTATCACCGGCATATCGCCGGTGAAATCGACCGCGCCGATGGAGTAGGCATTATCGTGAATATTGGATGGATGAAGACCGGCCTCACCCCCATCGGTCCGAGCCCAGTCTGGCCTTGGACCCAATAGCCGGACCCCGGTACGGCTTGAGTTGTGGTGAACCTTCCAGGTTGTTTCAAAAAAATTCTGGATATCCGATTCAGTAAAAAAATCGGGCGCGCCATGAGGACCATACAGAACCCCGATCACCCAGCTCGTGGTATAGAACGGGATCAGTGGCTTCGGGAGAATGGTCCGGGTATGGCTGTGAGACGCTGTGATATGCAGCACATCCCCTGCCACCAATGCCCGTCCAGCATGTCCTCCAAACTGGCCGAGCGTAAAGGTGGACTTACTGCCCAGATAGTCTGGCAACTGAAACCCTCCCCTCACCGCAAGATAGGACCTGCACCCAGCACCCTCGACCCGTCCGATATGAAGCAGCGAACCCGCCTTAACCAGATGAGACTGCCACTGCGACAATGGCTCACCATCGACCCTCAGATCAGTAGAAGCACCGGTCACGGCGATCACGCTATCGCAATTGAAACGCAGCACCGGACCGATGAACGTAATCTCGATCCCGGCATCATCTTGTGAGTTATTAACTAGACGGTTAGCAAGCCGAAATGCCAGTCCATCCATCGGTCCCGATGGTGGTACTCCAACACTCCAGTAACCCATCCTCCCAGGATAATCTTGCACCGTCGTCTGTACCCCGGGCTCAATCACCTCGATGGTATTCGCTCGATACGGGAAGGTGCTCAATGAGCTTGTACTGTGATTGCCACTACGAAACAGATT
>CANIWY010000001.1 GCA_947471695.1 Nitrosomonadaceae bacterium | reverse complement strand
TCTTCTACTACTGTCCTACAGCGGCCCAATTTCTCCACCGTACCTTCATACTGTTAATTCTAGTTATGGGTCTAGTGCAAACAAGACTATACACATTACAGCGGCTAGCCTAGCCGATAAATCTTATCCTCGTCAAGCTATTTGTCGTGGTGATTTAGAGCCCTTTTGTATATTCCGCCGCTCCATGAGGCCCCCTACTTAGTTCGATTGTATTAAAATCCTTATTCTTAACGATTGAATCTGCTTCTTTTATCGGCTGCTTGCGCCTTATTTTGAACTTTTAATGTTCTTTTATTTTTTTGACCCTTTCCCCTCAGTTCCGGGCTTACTCCCATGCTTTGGAACTTAGCTGTTTTAATTTCTGCACCGTACCTCAAAAAGCTTTTTGTTTAGCTCAGAACCTAGCCAGTATTCCATCTAATTGTTCTAGACTGCTGTACTGGATTACCAAGCTGCCCATGCCGTTCCCTTTGGTCTTGATTGTTACCTGTGCTCCGATCTTCGCTGACACATTCTCCTGCAAGCTCAATAAATCTCGATCCAGTTTGCGGGGCTGCTTTAACTTAACACTCTCCATTCGATTAACCAGCTTTTCGGTCTCACGGACCGAAAGCTGTTTATGTATAACTTGGTGTGCTGTCTCTATTTGTAAGGCGGCGGTAAGTACGAGCAATGCCCGTCCATGTCCCATGTTAATCTTCCCTTGCATCATCATTTCCTGTACCGGCTCCGCTAAATTCAGCAACCTCAGAAGATTCGATACCGCACTCCGGGAGCTTCCCAAGACCTGTCCAGCTGCTTGGTGTGTCATACTAAATTCATTAATAAGTCTCTGTATCCCTTGCGCCTCTTCTAACGGGTTTAGGTTTTCTCGTTGGATATTTTCTATCAGAGACATAGCCAATGCGGCCTCATCCGGCACATCTCTAATCAGTGCCGGGATTTCCTCAAGCCCAGCCATTTGTGCAGCTCGCCACCGCCGCTCACCCGCGATGATCTCATACCGGCCGGCGGAAACAAGCCGCACCAACACAGGTTGCATTACCCCCTGAGACTTAATCGAATCTGCCAACTCAGACAGGGACTCCTTGTCCATATGTGTCCGCGGCTGATACTTGCCAGGCTGCAAGAGAGAAGTTTTCAGATTCTGTAATAGCTCTCCCGTTCCTTTGCTATCTTCGTTCCCTGATAGCAACGCATCTAAGCCCCTCCCCAATCCTTTTAATTTTGCCATGTTCTATCCTTGCTCTCCATTTTATGCGACGACCGCTGGGTATTTTTTAAGTATTTCTCCTGCCAGTGCGAGATATGCTTGCGTCCCCTTTGAGAGCTTATCGTGGAACAGTACGGGCATACCAAAGCTTGGTGCCTCTGCCAGCCTTACATTCCGCGGAATTACCGTACGGTAAACTTTTTCACCAAAATGTTGCTGGAGCTGTTGAGATACCTGTTGAGATAACATGCTGCGTGGATCAAACATGGTTCGTAGCAGCCCCTCGATTTCCAGCACTGGATTAAAGTTGGCACGAACTTTCTTGATTGTGTTAACCAAATCGCTCAGCCCTTCCAACGCATAATATTCACACTGCATGGGGATCATTACCGCGTGTGCCGCACAGAGCCCGTTGAGTGTGAGTAGGTTGAGTGCAGGGGGGCAGTCGATTAGGATGAAATCGTACTCGTTTTCCACCTCTTGTAAGGCCGCTTTCAACCGTGTTTCTCGCTCCGGCAGGTCCACCATTTCGACTTCAGCGCCAGCTAGATCGCGATTCGCGGGAAGCAGATCATACTTGCCACTGGTTGCCGCTGTTCGAACAGTAGTAATACCTTGATTACCAAGCAATATATGATAAATCGTATATTGCAGGCTATGCTTCTCAACGCCGCTGCCCATGGTGGCATTCCCCTGCGGATCCAGATCAACCAGTAATACACGCCTCTTCGCTGCGACCAAACTTGCCGCCAGATTAACGCTAGTCGTGGTCTTTCCGACGCCTCCCTTTTGATTAGTAATTGCCAGAATTTTTGCCACTATGCTTGCCCCCGAACCGGCACCGCCGGATACCAATAATCCAAACACAAAAGGGCGCTTGTTTCATTGCACCCGCCTTAGCATCACTAGATGCCGCTCAGCCTTAAGACCAGGGACCGCTATTGCGTGAATATTTTCAAGTACAAAACTTCTTGGTATCTGGGTCAATTCTTCATGTGGATAAACCCCTTTCATTGCTAGCAGTCTGCCACCGACACCTTCCTTTGTGCACAGATGTCCAGCCACCTGAATAAAGTCTGCCAGATCTGAAAAGGCGCGTGAAATCACCGTATTAAAACTAATCTTTGAATGATGGTTTTCTGCCCGCTCGGCTACTATCTCTATATTTTCAAGCTGCAATTCGATGCGGACTTGTTGCAAAAATGCGGACTTCTTATGATTGCTCTCGATTAATACCACATGCCAATCCGGTCGCGCCAAGGCCAACGGAATTCCCGGCAAACCTGCGCCACTCCCTATGTCGACAATCCGGGGCCCATTAATATGGGGGAGAACCGATAGACTATCTAATAAATGCCTAGTCATCATTGTCTCCGTGTCACGGACTGCTGTCAGGTTATGCACCTGGTTCCACTTTTTGATCAGATCCAAATATTGCACCAATCGCGCTTGCCCTTGATCCGAGATCGTTATCCCTATCGTCCCAATCCCATCTGATAATGATTGCCTTAAACTCATGCAATTTTCTTTTTGTCAGTTATGGAAAACCCACGCTTAAGGTGAACTAACAATAATGATACGGCGGCTGGCGTCATTCCAGAAATACGCGAGGCCTGGCCTACTGTCTCAGGTTTGTGCTGATTCAATTTTTGCTGTACTTCACTCGAAAGACCGAGAACCGAACCATAGTCCAGATCTTGAGGCAGCCGAGCCTCTTCGTGTTGCATATGTCGAGCCACCTCATCCTTCTGCCGTTCAATGTACCCGGAATATTTCGCTTTAATCTCCACCTGCTCTGCTACCAAAGCATCAATGGCCAGGACAGCACCTGGTATTAACGCCAACAGATCTGCATAGGTAACAGATGGTCGACGCAACAACTCATATAAAGAGTATTCCCGCTCAAGTGGTTTACCCAACACCCTAAGAATATCGGCTTCAAACTTGGGGGTTATATTCATCTTCGGGTTGACCCAGACCGATTTCAATCTTCCTTCTTCCTCTGTAATCGCCTCACGCTTTTTATTAAATGCGCCCCACCGTGCCTCTTCCACCACCCCCAAGGCATGCCCGATCTCGGTCAAACGTAGGTCAGCATTATCCTCCCTTAGTTGAAGCCGATACTCGGCTCGACTGGTAAACATCCTGTAGGGCTCAGTAACGCCACGGGTGGTGAGATCATCCACCAGCACACCCAAATACGCCTCATCACGGCGCGGGCACCATGAATCAACCCCTTGCGTCTTAAGGCTCGCATTAATGCCGGCCAATAGCCCCTGCGCCGCAGCCTCTTCATAACCAGTCGTTCCATTGATCTGCCCTGCAAAGAATAGCCCGTTTATCGACTTGGTTTCTAGAGACCTCTTAAGCCCTCGCGGGTCAAAGTAATCATATTCAATTGCGTAGCCAGGCCTTGTAATATGCGCATTTTCCAACCCCTTAATTGATCGCACCAGATCCACCTGCATATCGAACGGCAGGCTGGTCGAAATTCCATTGGGATACACTTCGTGCGTGTGAAGCCCCTCTGGCTCAATAAAGATCTGGTGGGATGCCTTGGCAGAAAACCTCACAACCTTATCCTCGATCGAAGGACAATACCGTGGGCCCATTCCCTCAATTGCGCCTGCAAATAAAGGTGATCGATCTAATCCGGCACGAATTATGTCGTGTGTCTTGCTATTAGTTTGTGTAATCCAGCATGATAATTGACGGGGATGCTGAGAGACAGATCCCATGAATGAAAATACTGGTGCAGGCTCATCCCCAGACTGCTCCTCCATGACCGAATAGTCGATGCTTCGTCCGTCTATCCTTGGCGGCGTCCCCGTTTTCAATCGCCCTACGGGCAGGCTCATCTCCCGCAAACGACGCGCGAGACTAATAGAAGGCGGGTCACCAGCCCGCCCAGCCTGAAAACTACTTGGCCCTATATGCGCCAACCCACCAAGAAAAGTTCCCGCAGTTAAGATCACCGCTCGAGCAGAAAACCTTACCCCCATCTGCGTGACAACCCCCGTGACTCGATCACCTTCGAGGGTTAGATCATCCACCGCCTGCTGGAACAAACAAAGATTCGGCTGATTCTCCAATCGTCGCCGAATCGCCTGTCGATAGAGCATCCGATCCGCCTGAACGCGGGTCGCCCGCACCGCGGGACCCTTGCTTGAATTAAGTATTCGAAACTGCAGGCCAGACTCATCAGCAGCAGCAGCCATGGCCCCACCAAGTGCGTCTACCTCTTTGACTAGATGGCCCTTGCCAATTCCGCCGATTGAGGGGTTGCACGACATTTGCCCCAATGTTTCGATATTGTGTGAGAGCAATAATGTTCTTTGGCCCATCCGCGCTGCCGCCAAGGCCGCCTCGGTACCGGCATGGCCGCCACCCACTACAATCACATCGAAATTTTCAGAGGGGAACATTAATTGAACAAATATCAGCTGTCTAGAAGAACAGCATTCTACGGCAAAACCAGGGGGGGCGTAACCTCCCCCGGCTTTAAGCAAAAATCAGAACACTCCTGGGTTTGACGCGTGTTTCACGTGAAACCCCCGAAAGCAGGGGACGGATTTTAGATTATTTACCAATACAAAAGCGGGAAAATATTTCGCCTAACAGCGCGTCTGCGGCGAACTCACCAGTAATGGATGATAGCGAATGCTGCGCAAGCCTCAACTCTTCAGCCAACAACTCCAACTGGAGCTCATACCCAACCATTGCAGCAGCGGCCTGTAAATTGGTGCGGGCCTCTAAAAGCGCCTGTAGGTGACGCTGCCTAGCCATGAACAGGCCCTCTCCAGAAATGCTCGGCCGCCATCCAAATACTTCAAGCATAACCTGTCTGAGCAACTCGATGCCAGCACCCGTCTTAGCAGAAAGATAAACCTCTTGAACATCCGACGAAAAACTAATGCGCGGATATTCGTTCAAAATGTCGATCTTGTTAAAAACTTGGATCACGGGAAGTCCCGGTGGAAAAGCATCAAGTATTGTCCGGTCCTCAGGGGTCACACCCGAGCGTGCGTCAATCAATAACAAAGCTAAATCAGCATTCTCAATGGCCGCACGTGTATGTGCAATTCCGATCTTTTCAACCGGGTCATGCGTCTCTCTTAGACCCGCCGTATCTATAAACTGTAAAGACACGCCCTCTAGGCTGATCCCTTGGCGAATAGCATCACGGGTCGTACCGGGAATTTCCGTAACAATCGAAACCTCCTCACCAGCTAGCCGGTTGATTAGGCTAGATTTGCCGACATTGGGCCGGCCCACCAGCACAACACGTCTACCCTCTCGAAGCAGGTTTCCTTGTTTTGCCGAGGTAAGCACACACTCAAGCTGAGCCCCAATATCATTGAGCGCAGTGAACAGGCCACTCTGATGCAACAGCCCAGTCTCCTCGTCAGGAAAGTCCAATATTGCCTCGATGGTCATGCGCAAGTTAATCACAGAAGAAACCAGCTTTAAAATGGCGGCCGAGAAATCTCCTTGCAACGAACGCACAGCATATCGAACCGCTTCACTGCTGCTCGCATCAATGAGGTCTGAAACAGCCTCAGCCTGTGCAAGGTCCATCTTATTGTTAAGAAACGCTCTCAGGGTAAACTCCCCCGGCTGCGCTAGACGAGCGCCTGCGGCAAGGCATCGAGAAAGC
Organism: Nitrosomonadaceae bacterium; assembly: GCA_947471695.1. Lineage (GTDB taxonomy): Bacteria > Pseudomonadota > Gammaproteobacteria > Burkholderiales > Nitrosomonadaceae > VFJL01. Next base: position 68,623 of record CANIWY010000001.1, on the reverse strand, counting down.
AACAGCTTCATAATTTCCGGACCTCCGTGGCCCTGAAGCTCCAATACGTCTTCACCGGTATACGAGTGCGGCCCCGGGAAAAAAAGGGCGATCCCGTTGTCTATAATTAATCCATCACCGTCACGGAATGAACATAGGGTTGCGTACCTGTCCTTAGGAACATTTCCCAAAATAGCAAGAGACAAGGGTTTTAGGTCTTCACCCGAGACCCGAACCACACCAATACCGCCACGACCTGTTGGGGTGGCAATGGCGGCAATTATGTCGACAATGGGCATGGAGGACGATCTAAATAAAACCGGAAAACAAAACCCCAGTCACAAATTAATAACTGTTTGACCAGAGCCCACAAAAAACAAGCACCTGGGCAACAACTACTTTTTCATATTAGGGGTGGTGGCGGCGACAGCAGCAGCACGCTCGATCATCCGTGTGATCTGCCATTGCTGAGCAATTGAAAGTATATTATTTGTTAACGAATACAGCACAAGTCCAGCGGGGAAAAAGAAAAAGAAAATACTGAAAGCAAAAGGCATTATTTGCATCACCTTCGCTTGCATAGGGTCAGCAGGTGCAGGACTGAGTTTCGCCTGAAAATACATAGATATCCCCATAATAATGGGCATAACATAAAAAGGATCTGGCGAAGACATGTCCTCAATCCAAAGGATGAAGGGAGCATATCTAAGTTCGACGCTTGCAAGCAAAACCCAGAATAATGAAATAAAAACAGGGACTTGAACCAGAATAGGTAAGCAGCCACCTAACGGGTTAATTTTTTCGACCTTGTAAAATTCCATCATCTTTTGATGCATCAACTGCCGATCACTACCATGTTGCTCACGCAGTTTCTGCAGCCTAGGGCCAACAACACGCATCTTAGCCATAGACCTGTAACCCGCAGCTGATAAGGGAAAGAAAACCAGCTTAACCGAGAGTGTTAAAAGAATAACTGAAACACCCCAATTCCCAGTCATGGAGTGATATACAGAAAGAAGCCAGAATAATGGCGCTCCGATCACTGTAAGCCAACCATAGTCAACCGTAAGATCTAAACCGGGAGCAAGAGAGGCAAGCTTGCTCTGTTCCTGAGGCCCAACATAGAGCGGAACGTCAACAACCTTAGTCTCCCCTTGTGCAATAACTCCTGTCGGGACAATTACGCCGGCTGTATACCTGTTCTCACTGAGTCGCTTGGCATAATATTCACGAGGGGTCTTATCGGAAGGCAACCAGGCAGTAACAAAATAATGCTCCAGCATTGCAATCCAGCCGTTATCAGAATCCTTAGGATAAGTAGCATTATTCTTGTCAAGAGCAGAAAACTCGATCTTTTTAAACTTATCCTGGTCGGTATACATGGCAGCGCCGGTATAAGTAGGCACCATAAAAAGTGAGCTATCTGGCGGCGGGCTGTCATGTAAAATCTGAAAATAGGAGAAAGGCTGAATAGCCGAAGATCCTTGATTAAGGATCTCAAAACCAACATCAATGATGTAACTATCACGATAAAAAGTGTAAATTTTGGTGACCTGAACACCGTTGATCTCTGGTGCAAGAAGGCGGACCTTAATCTCAGATTGATTGGCATCTAAATTATAGGTAGTAGTCGCCGAAGTATAGCGAGTCTTATGGCTGGGGAGCCCCTCACCAATTAGGCCAGACTGAGCAACATTAATACGTCCAGGCTGGTTATCTAAAAGTGCGTACGGTTTATTCCTGTCACCCCTTTCTGGATGAAACAATAACTCAACACGGCGTAAATCACCGCCCGCAGTGTCGATCTCAGCAATTACGAAATTAGTTTTAACAACAACGGTGTCTCCGGGTTCAAGCTTACCGCCCAAGTCAACTTCGGCAGGGGTCACTTTCGCCGGTTGACTGGAAACAAGGCCTTCACCGGGGGTCGGCCTATCATCTTTAGACACAGAAGATGAGGTATTGCCAGCGGTCTTAGTAGCGGCAGTGACTGCTGCGGGGGGGGGCTGTTGTCTCTGCCACGCATCCCATAAAAAAAGTAGGGATGTAGAAAAGATCATGAAAAGTATGAGTTTTTTTGTATCCATGTCATTTAACAAATGTAAGTTTTAACGAAAACGGATACGACCCGCTACGCAAATAATTCACTCTCAATAAAAGCCTATGGAACAGGGTCATGCCCACCCTGACACCAAGGATTACACCGCAGTATCCTCCCAAAACTCATCAAGGAACCTCGAAAAACCCCATGCTTAGACAGCGCCATGCACGCATAGTCAGAACATGTTGGGATGAACCGACATGAGGGCCCCAAAAAAGGGCTCAAAAAATACTGATAGAGCCGAATAAAACCGATGATTAATCGCGACATCGAAGCAATTGAGTCATAAGCATATCTGCTTCTACTCTCGCCCTCGAAGAGTCTTTGCGGGGGAGACGCCGTTGTAACCGCACAACAAAATCAAAACCAGACAATTGCTGATGCTTACTACGAAACAATTCACGCAACAAACGCTTCACCCGATTTCGGTTAACCGCAAGCCGCTCAACCTTCCCGGCAACAATAAAACCAAGTCGGGAATAAGTAAGGTTATTTGGCCGGGCAAAAATCCTGAAAAACTCGCCGTTGTTAGAACATCTGAACCGGAGAACAGAAGAAAAATCCTCTGCGTTGTGCAACCGGTGACATTTCGAAAGAAAACGAATAATACAGACCCAAAAATAAATGAAACTTGACCGGGGTAGGGCTAAACTCCCAAACGTTTGCGGCCTTTGGCGCGGCGGGCGCGAATAACTGAAGCCCCTCCACGTGTTTTCATGCGAACTAAAAACCCGTGAGTACGCTTTCTTCGAGTAACGGATGGTTGATAAGTACGCTTCATTTTTCCTCTAAGAGCGAGTAGATAAACGTGGCATTACACCGCCGGCGAAGGGGGATGTCAACTTATATTTTTAGTGCTGTGGATAAGATAGGGGAATGCGGATAGAATGAGCTTCGATTATCGTAGCTGAAAATCTCGCAATACAGAATCACTGTAAACAAAATGACTATGAGAACCGCAGAAGAAACGTTTTGGAGCTCATGCTTTGAGTATTTTGCAAAAGAACTAAGCGCCCAACAATTCAACACTTGGATCAAGCCGTTACAGCTTGATTTATCAAGCAGCATCCCAAATCAAATCGTAATTACAGCTCCAAACCGTTTTGTTCAACAATGGGTAAAAGAAAACTTTCTATCAACAATAGAAAAGTTAGCAGAAAATCACTTTTCGAAGGCCATAAGATTTAAGATAAACCTTGCAGATACCGAAAAAACTAAAGCCGAACAGATAACAAAAGATAAGGAAACCGCTGAAACAGTAATGCCTATAATAAAAAAACAACAAATAGAAAGCATTCCCAAAGAAAAAGTACTTGGCCAGCAAAACACAAGCCGGCTAAATCCGGCATTTACCTTTGATAATTTCGTAACAGGAAAAGCCAATCAACTTGCGCGCGCAGCAGCAATTCAAGTGGCCGAGTTTCCGGGAACGGCATACAACCCCCTCTTTATATATGGCGGCGTAGGACTCGGCAAAACCCATCTAATTCAGGCAATAGGGAACCTGGTAATAAACCAAAACAAGCAAGCAAAAGTACGCTATATACATGCTGAGCAATATGTATCAGACGTAGTACGAGCCTACCAACATAAAGCGTTTGATGAATTCAAGCGGTACTATCATTCCCTAGATATATTATTGGTCGATGATATCCAGTTTATTGGCGGCAAAAACAGAACTCAAGAAGAGTTTTTTTATGCATTTAATGCTCTCGTAGAGGCACATAAACAAGTAATTATCACATGTGACTCCTATCCAAAAGAGATATCTGGAATGGAAGAACGATTGGTATCTCGGTTTGGGTGGGGACTAACTGTCGCAGTTGAACCGCCCGAACTAGAGATGCGGGTTGCTATCTTATTGAAGAAGGCGTTTCAAGAAAAAATAAAACTAGATGAAAATATCGCATTTTTCATAGCAAAACATATTCGTTCAAACGTAAGAGAGTTAGAGGGGGCATTAAAACGTGTGCTCGCATACTCAAGATTTACAGGACTGGAGTTGTCTCTGGACCTTGCACGGGAGTCATTGAAAGATTTACTAGCAGTTCAGAACCGCCAGATAACAATAGAAAATATACAGAAAACAGTGGCAGATTACTATAAGATTAAGGTCGTAGAGATGTATTCAAAGAGCCGTACGCGAACAGTTGCAAGACCCCGACAAATGGCAATGGCAATAGCTAAGGAATTAACAACCTTAAGCCTACCAAATATAGGTGAGGCCTTTGGTGGTAGAGACCATACCACCGTATTACATGGATATAGGAAAATAGCAGAATTAAGAAATACTGACCCAATTACAAACAGAGATTTTAATGCGCTAATTCATATTTTAAGAGGCTAATAACAATTGAATACTTTCTGGATAACTCAATATTTCAATAGCTTGAAATATTTATCCACAAATAGTCCCGAAACAATACGGAATTAATACAAAGAAGAAAAGATAAACAACATATTGATTTTAAAACGATCAATAAAACAATACAGAATTTAGCTGACTTCTATTAACGATTATCAAGGTTTAAATAAATGAAATTAATACAAACTGATAAAGAAGCTTTGCTAAAACCGCTTCAAGCTGTAACTGGAATAGTCGAAAGAAGGCACACCTTACCAATACTTTCAAATGTATTAATAGAAAAGAAAAATGAAACTATCAGCTTTATGGCAACAGATCTAGAAATACAAATAACGACAACCACCAAAGACAGCGAAAATAGCAAAAATGGATTAGCAGTAACAGTAGCTGCGAAAAAATTACAAGATATTCTGCGCGCACTACCAGAAAAATCAGTAGTAACACTCGATGTAGAAGAAAACCGCTTACAAGTAAAAGCAGGGAAAAGTAGATTTAATTTACAGACATTACCGGTAGAAGACTTTCCAAAACTACCAGAAAGTATTGAACCGCAGGCGAAGATAACTCTGAAACAGAAAGAATTAAAAAATCTATTGTTTTTAGTCCAATATGCAATGGCTCAACAGGACATACGGTATTATCTAAATGGACTTTTATTGCTCCTGGAAGACCAACAACTTAAAGTGGTAGCAACAGACGGACATAGGCTTGGTTTTGCGTGGGTGGAACTAGAATTAAACCAGGAAAGGAGAGAGGTCATCCTTCCACGGAAGGCGGTACTAGAGTTAGCCAAACAACTAAATGATAGTGAAGAGTTGGTCATTATAGAAATTTTGCAAAATCAAATTCGGTTTACATTCTCAAATATCGTGATCGTATCGAAAGTAGTAGATGGAAAGTTCCCAGATTACAATCGGGTAATTCCGATTGGGTACCAAAAGCATTTTGAAGTAAACCGTTTGTTATTATTACAAACGCTACAAAGAGCAGCGATTCTCTCAAATGAAAAATTCAGAGGAGCCCGAATTATATTAACGACGGGTAATTTACGGATCGTCTGTAATAATAGCGAACAGGAAGAGGCACAAGAAGAATTAGAAATTCAGTACGAAGGAGAGGGCCTAGATATAGGATTCAATATCACTTACTTACTAGACGTATTGAATAATTTAACATGTGAAACGGTACGGTGCTCATTTGGAGATGCGAGTAGTAGTGCACTAGTTACTGTGCCCGGAAATGATAATTTTAAATACGTCGTAATGCCAATGAGAATATAAAATAAATAACAAAAACAAGAAAACATAAACAAATTAAACCAGAATAAAGTAACCACTCAATGAGCGAAAAAAGCACAGCAAAAACAGAAAATCAAGAAGCATACGGATCAGACAGCATCAAAATTCTGAAGGGATTAGATGCGGTACGCAAAAGACCCGGCATGTATATTGGAGACACAAGCGATGGGACCGGACTACATCACATGGTTTTTGAGGTGGTGGACAATGCGATCGATGAGGCGTTGGCGGGACACTGTGACGAAATTACCGTGATCATCCATCCGGATAACTCTGTCTCCGTTCAGGATAATGGTCGCGGAATACCGACAGGGATAAAGAATGACGACGAATTAAAAAGATCCGCGGCAGAAATTGTTATGACAGAGCTGCATGCAGGGGGAAAGTTTGATGACAATTCGTACAAGGTATCGGGCGGGCTACATGGCGTAGGTGTATCGGTAGTAAATGCACTCTCTGAGTGGCTACGGCTTACCATCCGCCGCGATGGACAGACCCATCAAATGGAATTCCAAAAAGGAGTCCCGATAGGATCATTAGCGGTTACCGGAAAGACAGAGAGGCGCGGGACAGAGGTACACTTTCTTGCCAGTAAGGAAATTTTTGGCAATGTAGAGTTTCATTATGACATTTTTGCAAAACGATTACGTGAATTGTCATTTCTAAACAATGGCGTAAAAATACAACTGGTGGATCAACTGAACGGCAAAGAGGAGAACTTTGCCTTTGTTGGCGGAGTGAAAAGCTTTGTTGAGTACATAAATCGTACAAAGGCGGTTTTACACCCTGATATTTTTTACGCTGCAGGAGAGAAAGACAATATCGCGGTCGAAGTTTCAATGCAGTGGAACGATAGCTATGTTGAACAAGTTTTATGTTTTACTAATAATATTCCACAGAAAGATGGGGGAACACACCTGACGGGACTTCGCGCCGCGATGACGAGAACGCTGAATAGCTATATTGAAAAGAATGACCTAGCAAAAAAAGCGAAAATTGAAACAGCGGGTGATGATATGCGCGAGGGTCTCTCATGTGTTTTATCGGTGAAGTTATTCGAGCCAAAGTTCTCATCGCAAACGAAGGAGAAGCTCGTCTCTTCAGAAGTACGACCAGCGGTCGAGGAGATCGTGGCTCAAAAGCTAACAGAGTTTTTGTTAGAGCACCCAATAGATGCCAAGACGATATGTGGCAAGATAATAGACGCCGCCAGAGCACGGGAGGCCGCACGTAAAGCGCGTGAGCTGACAAGGAGAAAGGGTGTTTTGGATGGAATGGGTTTGCCCGGAAAGCTAGCTGATTGCCAAGAAAAGGACCCCTCACAATGTGAGCTTTACCTGGTTGAGGGTGACTCTGCGGGGGGGTCTGCCAAACAAGGAAGAGACCGCAAGTTCCAAGCGATTATGCCGTTGAAAGGGAAAATCCTTAATGTTGAAAAAGCACGATTCGACAAACTGATCTCTTCTCAAGAAATTATTTCATTGATCACCGCATTAGGCACCGGGATTGGCAAGGATGAGTACAATCCAGACAAGTTACGCTATCACCGAATTATCATCATGACTGATGCGGATGTGGACGGATCTCATATTAGAACATTATTACTCACGTTCTTTTACCGACAAATGCCAGAGTTGATCGAGAGAGGGCACATCTACATAGCTCAGCCGCCCCTTTACAAGATCAAACATGGTAAACAAGAACGATATGTCAAGGATGATCATGAACTCAAACAATACTTACTGGGGCTAGCTCTGACAGATGCAGAGTTGCATACGCACGAAGGTAAGCCGCCGCTGACAGGAGAGACCTTAGCGAAAATTGCTAATGAATATTTATTGGCAGAAGCGGTAATAGATCGGATGAGTAGACTGATAGATAGTGAGGCGATGCATGCATTATTCCGTCATCCAAACATAAGCTTAAATAATGAAACAGAGGCCGCCAAGAGTGCGGCAAGTTTAGTCGAGTACGTGGCCGGGGTTGAAATCGTACCGGAATTTGATGCCGTGACAGAAGAGTTTAGATTGAAAATAACACGGATGCAGCATGGCAATATACGCACCAGTCACTTGGACCAGGATTTTTTACGTAGCGGCGATTACATTCAGATTAAAAAAACAGCACAAGTATTAGATCAGCTATTGGGTCCAGACGCGTATGTCAAACGTGGCGAACAAAAGCAAGCTGTCAGAGAGTTTAAAGAGGCCTTAGATTGGTTGCTGCAGGAAGTTAAAAAGGGGATCGGCATGCAGCGATACAAAGGATTGGGTGAAATGAACCCAACCCAACTGTGGGAGACGACAATGGACCCGAACAGCCGTCGACTGTTACGGGCTCAAATTGAGGACAGTCTTGCGGCAGATGAAATTTTCACCACACTGATGGGTGATGCGGTAGAGCCAAGACGGGCTTTCATTGAGAACAATGCACTAGGGGTGCGTAATCTCGATGTATAGATTTCATTGTTCCGAAGATTGGATTCCTCTGTAAACCGCTACCGATGGTGATGAAATTCCCCTAGACTTATCTCATAAAACAAAGGATTGAAATCAAAATGTTGTCGGCAAAAAACACCATAGAAAGCGTTGACCCGGATTTGTGGCAGGCGATCAAGGGAGAAATTCAGCGTCAAGAAGATCACATCGAGCTGATTGCGTCAGAAAACTATGCGAGCCCCGCGGTAATGCAGGCGCAGGGGTCTGTTCTGACCAATAAGTACGCCGAGGGCTATCCTGGAAAACGGTACTACGGCGGATGTGAGTATGTGGACCAGGTGGAACAGCTTGCAATAGATCGGGTGAGAAAGTTATTTAATGCGGAGTATGTCAACGTCCAGCCGCACTCTGGCTCACAAGCCAATGCAGCGGTCTACCTTTCCGCACTAAAGCCAGGTGATACGCTCCTCGGTATGTCGCTAGCACACGGAGGACACTTAACTCATGGGGCGTCAGTAAACCTCAGTGGTAAAATTTTTAACTCAATTGCATATGGCCTCAATTCCAATGAGGAGCTGGATTACGATGCGGTCGAGAGACTGGCTCATGAACATAAGCCAAAAATGATTGTTGCCGGCGCTTCAGCCTATGCATTGGTGATAGATTGGAAACGCTTTCGCGAAATTGCCGATAGTGTAGGGGCTTATCTTTTTGTAGATATGGCACATTATGCAGGGCTGGTGGCGGCTGGGTTTTATCCTAATCCTGTCGGGATCGCAGACTTTGTCACCAGCACAACGCATAAAACATTACGGGGTCCGCGTGGTGGCATCATTATGGCAAAACCAGAGTACGAGAAAGCGCTCAACTCGGCGATCTTTCCACAAACCCAAGGGGGGCCATTGATGCATGTGATTGCCGCTAAGGCCATTGCATTCAAAGAGGCGGCAACTAAAGAGTTCAAGGATTATCAGGAGCAGGTGATCGATAATGCCCGGGTAATGGCAAAAGTATTACAGCGCCGAGGGTTACGGATAGTCTCCGGACGTACAGACTGTCATATGTTTTTGCTGGACCTTCAAGCAAAGAATATTACGGGTAAGCAGGCTGAGGAGTCGTTAGGGCTTGCGCATATTACGGTTAACAAGAATGCAATACCGAATGATCCACAGAAGCCTTTTGTTACCAGCGGTATTCGTATTGGATCACCGGCAATGACGACAAGAGGGTTTAAAGAAATTGAGGCCGAGCAGTTGGCGAATTTAATCGCGGATGTGTTGGATGCGCCCACCGATTCAAATGTGTTAATGCGCGTAGCACAGGAGGCAAAGAGGATGTGCGAGAAATTCCCTGTCTATGGTAATTAATAGACCCTCCGCAAGATAGAACCCGACGGATGCGGGTTGTTGCGAGGAGAGCTTAATTCCGCAACCCCTCTTAAGTACTGAATATATGAAATGTCCTTTCTGCAATGCCGAGGATACAAGCGTTATCGATTCTCGTGTCAGCGAGGAGGGCAGCAGAGTTCGCCGCCGCCGCCGCTGCCTTACTTGCGAAAAGCGTTTTACGACGTATGAAACAGTAGAGCTGAGATTGCCGCAGGTGGTGAAGCAGGATGGCAATCGTTCCGAGTTTAGCCGCAATAAGTTACTTACCGGCTTCATGCGGGCGCTACATAAACGACCAGTTCCGACAGAATATGTGGATGCGGCGATAGATCGCATCGTACAAAAAATTCTGGGTTTGGGTGAGCGCGAGATTGAATCTCGTAAAATTGGTGAAATGGTAATGAGAGAGCTCTACAAGCTCGATAAGGTGGCATATATCCGATTTTCATCGGTATATAAAAGCTTTCAAGATGCAGATGACTTCCATGACGCAATCAAGGAGGCTCAAAGACCCCAACAGAAAAAGGCAGAAAAAAAATCCTGAACAAAAGAAACTAATCTCATTTCGATCATTTCATCTCTGGAAGGGTCATTCCTCTTTAGAAGTATTCTAATGTTTTCATCATCTGATCATATTTACATGGCGCAAGCACTTCAACTTGCAGAGAAGGGACTGTATAGCGCGAGCCCTAATCCCAGGGTGGGATGTGTAATAGTCAACAATGGTAAGGTGGTTGGTTCTGGGTGGCATGAGAAAGCGGGTAAACCACATGCCGAAATAAATGCGCTTAAACTTGCTGGGACAGCGGCACGGGGATCGACCCTCTACCTTACGTTAGAGCCGTGCAGCCATCATGGAAGGACCCCGCCATGCGACGAGGCCATAATCAAGGCCGGGATTGATAAGGTGGTGATAGCGATGAATGACCCCAATCCATTGGTAGCGGGGAGAGGATGTGAATTATTGAAGAAGTCCGGGATCAAGGTTCAGACGGGGTTGATGGAGGAGGAAGCGAGGACTCTTAATATTGGCTTTGTCACTCGGATGACGCTGAATCGCCCATGGGTACGGATGAAAATAGCAGCAAGTATCGATGGTAAGACGGCACTTAAGAATGGCGCAAGCCAGTGGATCACTTCCGAACCAGCGCGGCGCGATGGTCACCGATGGCGCGCGCGATCGTGTGCGGTTTTGACGGGGATCGGTACAGTTCTAAAAGACAACCCACAACTTACAGTACGAGATGTAGAAACACCCCGGCAGCCATTGAGGGTCGTGGTGGATAGTCGGCTGGAGATTGAACCAGAGACCAGAATGCTACGGGGGGAGGGGGAGCTGATATTTACGGCAAATGCCAGTGAGGAGAAAATTTCTGCTCTACGGAATGTAGGCGCTCATCCAATTATGCTGGCCAATGAGAGTGGCGGAGTAGACCTTGTCAAAATGATGAACAAGCTCGCCGATTATGAGGTCAATGAGCTCCTGGTTGAGGCGGGTAGTAAGTTGAGTGGATCCCTTATTAGGGAGGGGTTAGTGGATGAACTGATAATTTATCTTGCGCCGTGCTTAATTGGCGACGCAGCACAGGGAATGCTGAGACTGCCGGAGCTACAGAACCTATCGGGCAGGCATGTTCTGAGGATAAGAAACTTGCGTATGATCGGGACAGATATTCGAATCATTGCTCGGGTTGGGCAGTGAGTTTATCGCGGAATCTTAGTGAGTTTACGTTGAAGTGTGCGGCGATGCATATTAAGTATGCGAGCGGTGGTCGAGATATTACCCTGATTTGCATTAAGCACCCGCTGGATATACTCCCACTCAAGGCGGCCAACCGATAGGGGGTGTGTGCTAATCGGCACCTCAGCATCTCCGGTGGTCCGCTCAAATGCGGACATGATCTCATCTGCATCGACCGGCTTCGCAAGATAATGAGTTGCACCTAACTTGATTGCTTCGACCGCGGTGGTAATGCTGGCATAGCCGGTTAACATAACTATGCGTGTGCCAGAATCTAGAGCCCGCAACCTCTCAACAAGGACAAGTCCAGAGGTGCCAGCAAGACGCAGGTCGATGGTTGCATATTCGGGTAAGTAGGTCTCGGCAAGTAAGCTTGCTTGTTCAACTGTATGTGCACAATGTACGTCAAAACCACGTCTGGTCATGGCACGGGACAGCACTTCGCAAAAGGTCAGGTCATCGTCAACAATCAGCAGCGTTGGATGATCATCAATGGACTTTGTTTCAGGAAGGTTTGTCATAAAGTTGTTTTAATTAGAGGTAGTCTAACTTGAGTGCTGGCACCGCCCTCATCACGATTAGTGAGGCGGACACTGCCGCCGAACCGTTCAATGTTTGCATTAGCGAGAAATAGGCCAATGCCGAGCCCCTGACCAGGCTTGCTGGTGAAGAAGGCTTGGCCCGCACGCTGTACAGTCTCCTCGCTCAGGCCCTTACCATAATCAAGGATTTCTAGGAGCAGCTCATGATGATTCCAACTGCTCTCAATTTCAATGCGGTCTAAAGAAGCATCTGCAGCATTATTGAGCAAGTTTAAAATAGACTGACTAAGCAACTGGGCGCCAATAATTTGAGGGGCAGGCTGCAACCCATTACAGTGATAAGTAAATTTAACCATGGGGCGCATCAGACGCCATTTATCTAAAATCTGTTGTAAAAAGAGATCAACCGCCTGACCGCTGCCATCTTCCGACCGTGTCTGACCAACATCTGCCAATAATTGTGTCAGGGTTCGTTTGCACTGCACGATCTGATCGCGAAGTATTTTTATATCGTGCTGAAACTCGGTGTTTTCAAGTTGTTCCTTTTGTAGCTCACCAATGACGACTGCCATGGTTGCGAGTGGTGTGCCGAGCTCATGAGCGGCTCCCGCTGCGAGGGCTCCCAGTGCAATGATCTGCTCGTTGCGAAGGGCTTGCTCACGTGCTAATGCTAGATCTTTGTCACGTTCACGAATTGATATCCCCATTTTGACAACGAACCAGGCGATCAAAACGGTGCTTAAAACAAATGCCAACCACATCCCTGACACATGCAGATTAAATTCATTGGTATGTTCGCTATGATCATGTGGTAGCGGCACATAATAAAATAAAAGTAACGTATAAAGACCAATCGTAATGGCCGCCATAATCCAGGTATAGGTCCATGGCAAAATCGCGGCGGCAATCGTCAGCGGGAGCAAGTAGAGCGAGATAAATGGATTGGTTGAACCCCCGCTGAAATACAACAAGGCACTAAGCGCGAGGACATCAACCAATAGTTGTGTAAAAAATTCAATACTGGACACCGGCCAGTTACGATGCAGACGGACCCATGTCGCGAGATTAACGAGGGAGAGAAAGAAAACAACGGACAGCATTTCCGACCAGGGAAGCTGTATTTCAAGCACCCAATGTGCCAGTCCAAAGGTCAGACACTGCGCTACAAGTGCAATATTCCTGAGAAGGAATAATCTCTGCAGATTCTTGCCGAGTGGGGATGGACCGAGATTACCGAACATCACAAGTAATTATGTAGAAGAGCTTAATGTCAGAATTTAAACCATACATTATCTGATATTCCAATTTACAGCCATGTGGCAAATTGCCGCACATGTTGTCATCAGGGTAAGTATGGGCGTTATGAATTCTAACCGGGATTCAAAACTTTACATGTTTACTTCATGAAATCGCTACAATGGCGAAAAGTGAAAACATAGATTGAACTCGTCACAATTTGCAATTCTATATCAAGACTCCGCTTCGATCACACACTGCAGTAATCGGTTTGGGTGGTAATGTACTGTTATATACGGCGAGAGATGGCCGTATCTTTAAAATAAATAGGGTTTGATGTTCACAGGAATTATTGAAGCTATCGGCGAGATAAAACAAGTCATGCCCCTAAACGACTCCAATTTGGGGGGAGGGATGACAGACGGCATACGGCTGGTCATAGAGCCGGGCAGGATGGATTTGTCCGACGTCAAGATTGGGGACAGCATTGCGGTAAATGGCGTATGTGTCACCGTGACTACGCTGATGAACGGAAGATTTACAGTAGACTTATCTCGCGAGACGCTGAAATGTACCCATGGACTAGATCGTATTGTGCGTGTCAATCTGGAAAAGGCCTTACGACTGTCGGACAGACTGGGTGGGCATCTGGTCAGCGGTCATGTGGATGATATCGGCGTAGTCACAAAAATTGAGTTAGTAGGGGAGAGCTGTCTGATAGTGATTAAGGTGCCAGAGTCATTACTAAAATATATAGCTAAAAAGGGTTCAGTTACGGTGAACGGGGTGAGTCTAACGGTGAACTGGGTAAGTGCCGGGAAGTTTGGAGTGAATCTTATCCCCCATACACAGTCGGTGACGAACTTGTGCCAACTTGAAGACGGTTCCAAGGTGAATCTGGAGATTGATATGTTGGCCCGATATGTAGAGCAGATACTGAGCAGTAAACTAACTGCGGATGCGGGTTGACATGATAATAAGCCCCATCCTAGATATTGTTGCGGACGTTAAAGCCGGCAGAATGGTAATTCTGGTCGATGAAGAGGACCGAGAGAATGAGGGTGATCTCGTCATGGCGGCAGAGTTCATTACGGCCGAAGCAATCAACTTCATGGCCACGCATGGTCGAGGACTGATCTGCTTAACATTGACTGAAGGGCATTGTCGTCAGCTTAACCTGCCTCTGATGGTGACCACCAACCGATCCCCAATGGGGACTAATTTTACGCTCTCGATAGAGGCTGCAAGTGGTGTTACGACCGGAATTTCGGCGGGGGACCGGGCACGTACAGTGCGGGAGGCGACAAGGGTCGATGCTAAACCAGAGGACATCATCCAGCCTGGACACATCTTTCCGCTGATGGCGCAAAATGGTGGAGTCTTGGCAAGAGCGGGCCATACCGAGGCGGGTTGCGATCTGGCCGGACTGGCAGGCCTCACACCCGCGACCGTGATCTGCGAAATTCTGAAGGAAGATGGCAATATGGCGCGTTTGCCAGACTTAATCCAATTTGCCGAAAAGCATCAACTCAAGATAGGAACGATCGCCGACCTAATTCAGCACCGCAGTCGTACCGAGAGCTTAGTGAGTCGCATGTTAGAACGTACTATTCAGACGGCTCATGGAGAGTTCCGTTTGTTCGCATACCTCGACAAAACGATCAATGCAACTCACCTTGTTCTGGTCAAGGGTCAGATCAACCCAGAGATAGAAACGCTGGTCCGGGTACATGAACCGCTTTCCGTAATCGATCTGCTGGATATCAGTGATGACACTCACTCTTGGAGCATCGACGAGGCCTTGAGAGTCATTGCCGATGCAGGTTGCGGCGTAATAGTGCTGCTTTATAAACGGGAAAATCCGGAAGACTTGCTGGAACGGGCATCACGAACAGAGTCTAGTCCACCCGTGATTGCTAGGACAGATTTGCGGGGCTATGGGATCGGAGCTCAGATACTGAAAGACCTGAATGTGGGAAAGATGAGGCTGCTCGCTGTTCCTCGGAAAATGCCAAGCATGATGGGTTTTGGTCTTGAAGTGGCGGGATACTTGACACCTGAAAATAAAAAACTGAAATAGTTGACCAATTCTCATCTAAGTCGGCGAAACACTTTTAAAGTTAATTTTATTGGGAGTAATTATGGCGCGCTACGATAACATCCTTGAGCTCGAAACCGAGCTCGGTGGAGCTGGATTACGGGTTGGTATAGTCATGAGCCGATTTAATCTTGATATCAGTGAGGGTCTGCTGGGCGCCTGTACGGCAGAACTAATTAAATGTGGGGTGGAGGAGTCGGCCATGTTGCTGGTAACCGTTCCGGGTGCGTTGGAAATTCCACTGACCCTGCAAAAGATGGCGCTGACGGATCAGTTTGATGCCTTGATAGCGCTGGGTGCGGTCATACGCGGGGACACTTATCACTTTGAAGTGGTCGCGAATGAGTCGGCTAGTGGATTGGCAGCGGTTCAGCTGGATACGGGCATCCCTGTTGCGAACGGCATACTTACCACTGAAAATGAGGATGATGCACTCTCACGAATGAAGATAAAGGGTATCGAGACTGCGCAGGCAGCCATTGAAATGGCGAATCTTTTGCGACAACTCGACGAAATAAGTCAATGACACAGAACGATCCGGCAACGAAGGCTACAAAAAAACCAGGACGATCAACCCGCCGGTGTTCGCGTAAGTTAGCCATGCAGGGCTTTTACCAATGGCGGGTCGCTGGAGGGGCTGTTGAAGTAATTGAGGCTCAACTGAGAGATGGAAAGGAGTTTGCTAAGACCGATCAAGATTTTTTTTCAGATCTGCTACGTGGCGGTCTGGCCAAATCTGTAGAGCTGGAACAACAGATCCAGACCTGTCTCGACCGACCCCTTAAAGAGCTTAGCCCGGTAGAGTTCGCTATTTTACTGCTAGGCGCCTATGAACTATCAGACCACCCCGAGACGCCGTACCGAGTAGTAATCAATGAGGCCGTGGAACTGGCCAAGACTTATGGTGGTAGTGACGGGCATAAGTACGTGAACGGAGTGCTGGATAAGTTAGCGGCCAGGATGCGTTCTCCCGAGGTAAAAATAGCTAACTGACATCTGGGGTTGCAAAGAGTGCTCTCCGAATTTGATATCATTCAGCGCTACTTTACACGCTCCTCCCCCGGCGCTGTGCTCGGTGTGGGGGACGATGCGGCCTTAGTCAAGCCATCTGCAGAGA
This sequence comes from Nitrosomonadaceae bacterium, assembly GCA_947471695.1. GTDB lineage: Bacteria > Pseudomonadota > Gammaproteobacteria > Burkholderiales > Nitrosomonadaceae > VFJL01. The sequence goes on along the minus strand of CANIWY010000001.1, from coordinate 52,320 downwards.
TGGAGCTGGCAATTTCCACCGATATGCTGGTATCCGGTCAGCACTTTGCGGGCGATGCTGATCCGCGGCAACTTGGATATAAATCCCTTGCTGTTAATTTGTCCGATATGGCCGCGATGGGAGCTACCCCGCGGTGGGCGATGCTGGCGGTGGCACTTCCCGAATCTTTTGTGAATGCGGGTGGCCGCTGGCTTGAAATGTTTGCAGAAGGGTTTTTTGGGTTGGCGAGCGAGCATCGGGTGGGCCTTATCGGGGGAGATACTACCCGAGGGCCACTAAACATCTGTGTGACAATCATTGGCGAAGTAGCAATAGGGAAGGCCTTGAGGCGAAGCGGGGCTAAAGCGGGGGATGATGTTTGGATATCTGGTCAATTAGGCGATGCAGCGCTAGTGATTGCTCACACCCGCCAGCAGATTGCACTCGATCCAGAAGAGGTTTCGTGCTGTCTGCCAGCATTGAATACGCCCGTAGCACGGATAGCTTTAGGAAAACGGTTGATCGGTCTTGCTCATAGCGCCATTGATATTTCTGATGGCCTACTGGCAGACTTGGGTCATATTCTGGAGCAATCCAAGGTTTCGGCGACCATTGAGATGAGCGCAATTAAGTGCTCGGCGGTGATGCAGAGACACCTTCCTCACCCGACAGCGATTAGTTGCTTAATGGCAGGTGGAGACGATTATGAGCTTTGTTTTACTGTACCAATCGCAAGGCGCGGAGACGTCGAATCTCTTTCGTGCGAAGTTGAGATCCCGCTGACCCGAATCGGGAGTATAAATCAGGGGGGGGGGTTGTTCGTGCTGGACGAGTCCGGTAAGTCGGTTGAGATGGCAATAAGAGGCTATGACCACTTCCGGACCTGACGACCAGCTCACACCTGGGACCGAGTCGCTATCTTTTGCCGCATCTGTGAACCCGCTTCCTAATTGGGGGTTTGTGACGAGGAGGCCGGCACACTTCATTGCATTCGGGGGCGGGGCGGGCTTAAATCGAGCCGCGCCTGGGACCATGGGAACGATCGCTGCGCTTCCAATATTCGGGTTGATGAGTCAGTATCTTGGACTGAGTAGCTTTTTGTTATGTATAGGATTCTTCTTCCTTATTGGCATTTGGGCCTGTAGTGTCACCGGGAAGGCGCTTGGCAGCCATGACCATGGCGGCATGGTGTGGGATGAGATTGTTGCGTTTTTGTTGGTACTGCTATTTACCCCTAATAATCTTATATGGCAGGCATTTGCATTCTTATTGTTTAGATTATTTGATATCTTCAAGCCGCAGCCGATTCGTTATTATGATAGGAAATTGAGGGGTGGTTTCGGGGTGATGTTCGATGACCTGCTGGCCGCCGCCTATACTCTACTTTGCTTGGCGGCATGGAAGGCATTTTCACCATTTTGACGCAGCATACGATGAGAAACCATGATCAACAAGGATGACCAAGCACTGATAATGCTTGCTGGTCATGTTGGTATAGACTTGGTCCAGCGAGGACTCATGCTAACCAGTGCAGAGTCCTGTACCGGTGGTTGGCTGGGTCAAGCAATCACCGCAAAATCGGGCAGTTCGGACTGGTATGAGAGAGGATTTATCACTTACAGCATTGCATCAAAGCAGGAGATGCTGGGGGTAAGCGCTATAACATTGAAACAACACGGAACAGTATCAGAGCAGACCGTGAAGGAGATGGCGGCAGGTGCGCTGACTCACAGTCGTGCACAGGTGTCAGTAGCGATTAGCGGAATTGCTGGACCTAACGGGGGAACCGAGGAAAAGCCTGTCGGCATGATCTGCTTTGCCTGGAAAATGAGAGATGGGCTGACCCGTAGTTCAACGCACTACTTTGGCGGCGATCGCGAGTCTATAAGAAGGCAAGCGGTGTTCGTGGCGTTGCAAGGGGTGGTAGATCTGTTGCACGACAGCCCGCCTCTCTCTTCATGAATGACTAGGGCGGGGCATAAGACCGTCTCAGTTTAAGAGAAATGATGGCGTATTTCGTGGCAAATCAGCCCTTTCCTCGCCTTCCCGAGCATAGTCGCATGTGCGATAATTCGAGAGATACTTAAAAGGATAAGACCATGGACGAGAACAGAAGTAAGGCATTGGCAGCGGCACTCTCCCAGATCGAGAAGCAATTTGGTAAGGGCTCGATTATGCGACTCGGTGCGAGCGATGTCGCTAAGGATATCGAGGTGGTCTCTACTGGTTCGCTAGGTCTTGACATCGCGCTCGGTGTGGGCGGGCTACCGAGAGGGAGGGTAATAGAAATCTACGGTCCTGAGTCATCTGGTAAGACCACCCTTACGCTGCAAGTGATTGCGGAGATGCAGAAGGTGGGTGGTACGGCCGCATTCATCGATGCTGAACATGCGCTGGATCCACAATATGCACAAAAGATTGGGGTTAATGTAGAAGAGTTATTAATCTCACAGCCCGATAATGGGGAGCAAGCACTCGAAATAGCGGATATGTTGGTGCGATCCGGGTCGGTGGATGTGGTCGTAATAGACTCGGTGGCGGCATTGACACCGAGAGCGGAAATCGAGGGCGAGATGGGTGAGCCGCAAATGGGTTTGCAGGCGCGATTAATGTCTCAAGCGTTACGCAAACTCACCGCCAATATCAAGCGCAGCAATACGATGGTGATTTTTATCAATCAGATACGGATGAAGATCGGGGTCATGTTTGGCAACCCGGAGACGACTACCGGTGGAAATGCACTTAAGTTTTACGCATCGGTACGTCTTGACATACGGCGCATTGGGGCCATCAAGAAGGGCGATGAGGTAATCGGTAGCGAGACCCGAGTTAAGGTAGTCAAGAATAAGGTTGCTCCACCATTTAAACAAGCCGAATTCGATATCCTATACGGGGTAGGTATTTCTCGTGAGGGTGAGATTGTCGAGTTGGGGGTGGTGCATAAGCTCGTTGACAAGTCGGGTGCTTGGTATGCATACAATGGTGAAAAAATCGGTCAGGGCAAGGATAACGCACGCGAATATTTGAAAGAGCATCCCGAGATAGCAAAGGAGATTGAGGCCAAAATTCGTGCTGCAGTGGGGGTTGCTGGGCAGGCCGAGGGCATCGATTCGGAATAAATGTGGTGAAGAGGGGGGGCAACCTAAGAGAACGAGCGCTGGGTTACCTAGCTCGTCGGGAGCATTCCCGCCTGGAATTGGAAAAAAAACTCTTGCCGCATGCCCAAGGTCTGACAGAGATTTCTGTTTTGCTTGATACGATGGAGCAGCAGGGACTCCTGTCAGCAGATCGAGTGGTCGAACAAGTGGTGCGGGTCCGCAGAAAAAGATTTGGTATTCAGCGCATTGTGTATGAATTACGCGGAAAAGGGATTGACGAGCACTTGATTGCATCCGTTGTGCCTGATCTCAAGAAGACCGAACTGGAAGCTGCACAAGAGGTGTGGCGCAAAAGATTTGCCACACCACCGGCGGATGCTCAAGACCACGGGAAACAGATGCGTTTTTTGCGTGGTCGAGGTTTTGCGACTGAGGTGATACATCAGGTGCTGCAGTCGAGGGATGAGTAGACAAGGCATCCTTGAATAGAGTGAAGCCGATATGCAAAGCAACGAAATAAGACAGAAATTTCTCGAGTTCTTCGAGTCTCACGGCCACACCATCGTGGCATCAAGCCCGCTCGTTCCCGGCAATGACCCCACACTCCTCTTCACTAATGCAGGAATGGTGCAATTTAAGGACGTATTTCTTGGCCAGGACAAGCGGCCATATATGCGAGCAGTGAGCTCGCAGCGTTGTGTACGTGCAGGCGGTAAGCATAATGACTTGGAAAATGTTGGTTATACCGCCCGGCATCATACATTTTTCGAGATGCTGGGTAATTTCAGTTTCGGAGATTACTTCAAACGAAATGCGATCCAGTTCGCGTGGGAGTTCCTCACCGTTACTTTGCAGATTCCGCAGGAGAAACTATGGGTGACAGTTTATGGTGAGGATGATGAGGCGGCCGACATATGGCTCAATGAAGTCGGGATTGTACCTGAGCGCCTGACCCGCATTGCCACCAACGACAATTTCTGGCAGATGGGGGAGACAGGCCCTTGTGGACCTTGCTCTGAAATTTTCTATGACCATGGGGCGGAAGTTGCAGGGGGTCCGCCAGGGACACCAGAGGCCGAGGGAGACCGGTACATTGAGATCTGGAACTTGGTGTTCATGCAATATAATCGAGACAGCGCAGGTACACTTCATCCCCTGCCAAAGCCATCAGTTGATACCGGGATGGGATTGGAGCGCATATCTGCGGTGATGCAGAAGGTGCACAGTAATTACGAGATCGACTTGTTCCAGAGCCTGGTCAAAGCGGCGGCAAGGGTTACCAATACAGCTGACTTGAACAGCAACTCACTTAAGGTCATTGCCGACCACATCAGGGCCTGTTCATTCCTTATCACCGATGGAGTAATTCCCGCTAATGAAGGCCGCGGATATGTCTTAAGGCGCATCATTCGACGTGCAATCCGCCATGGATATCAGCTCAATCAGAAGCGGCCATTTTTTCATTTGCTGGTGGAGGATCTAGCGAAGGTGATGGGGGGAGCCTATCCTGAGCTGCTTGTAGCACAAGAGCGGGTTATTTCGACGCTAAAGCAGGAGGAAGAGCGTTTTGCCGAGACCTTGGAAAATGGGATGCATCTATTGGAGGCTGCGTTAAGTCATCAGAATCGAGTGCTGGATGGCGAGACTGTTTTTCGTCTGTATGATACGTTTGGCTTTCCGGTCGATCTGACAGCCGACATCGCGAGAGAGCGCGGAGTTATCGTAGATCATGCTGGATTTGAGCGGGCTATGGACTTTCAGCGAGAGCGGGCGCGGGCGGCGAGCAAGTTCAGCATTCAGGAGGGGATGGATTACGGTGGAGGTCCGACTCAATTCCATGGATATGAAAACCTGCAGTATGAGGGTCAGGTGATTGCCATCTATAAGGAAGGAAACCAGGTCAGCTTTGTTGAAGCGGGCGATGAAGCGGTGGTGGTGCTCGATCAGACACCCTTTTATGCCGAGTCCGGCGGGCAGGTGGGAGACCGCGGAGAGCTGCTAACTGCGAATGGCACTTTTAACGTGGTAGACACGCTAAAAATCCAGGCTAAGGTGTTTGGTCACAAGGGTTTAATACGTAGTGGACGATTGGTCACCGGGGATAAGGTGCTGGCAGAAGTTGATCCGGCAGTGAGGGCACGTGTCCAGCGCAATCACTCTGTCACGCATCTGATGCATAAGTCATTACGAGAGGTACTGGGTGGTCATGTTCAGCAAAAAGGCTCGCTGGTCGATGCTGACAAGACCCGCTTTGACTTCGTGCACAATCAGCCGATGACGGATACAGAAATTCGCAGAGTGGAAGTCCTAGTGAATATTGAAATTCTTGCCAATACGGAAATCGCTGCAAACGTGATGACGATCGCAGACGCACAAAAAACGGGCGCAATGATGCTTTTTGGCGAAAAATACGGTGAGGAGGTGCGGATCCTCGACATTGGTAGTTCGCGCGAATTGTGTGGAGGCACTCATGTTAAGCGCACCGGCGATATCGGGGTTTTCAAGATTATTGCAGAGAGTGGTGTCGCTGCTGGGGTAAGGAGAGTAGAGGCGGTAACAGGTGAGGGAGCTTTGACACATATTCAACAACAGGAGTCACAACTAAAGAGGGTAGCAGATGCGGTGAAGGTGCAGCCTCAGGAGGCTGCTGCGCGCATTATGCAGATCCAGGAGAGCGTACGTCAGCTGGAAAAAGAGCTGGCCCAGATGAAATCAAAGCTTGCAAGCTCTCAGAGCGGGGATCTCACCACCCAGATCAAGACAGTGAAGGGCGTACAGGTACTGGTCGCAACCCTGGAGGGGGCCGACGTGAGAGCATTGCGCGAAACCTTAGATAATCTTAAGGATAAACTCACTTCTGCGATCATCGTATTGGCAGCTGTGATGGATGGCAGGGTTACGCTGATCACCGGTGTGACGCCAGACCTCATTGTGAGAGTTAAAGCTGGAGAACTGGTGAACATGGTCGCCCAACAGGTTGGCGGAAAGGGCGGAGGACGGGCCGACATGGCGCAAGCGGGGGGCACCCAGCCAGAAAATCTTCCCGCAGCATTAGAGAGTGTGCTGGGCTGGGTGGAGCGGCAACTGTAATAATCGCAACTTTTTAATTTCACCAATCATGACAAGTAGACATTCCCGCCTTCTTATTCTCGGTTCCGGCCCGGCTGGGTACACCGCCGCTGTATACGCAGCACGCGCCAACCTGAAGCCTGTAGTTATCACAGGAATGGCTCAGGGGGGGCAACTCATGACCACCACGGATGTCGATAACTGGCCAGCTGATGCCATGGGCGTGCAGGGCCCAGAGTTAATGGAGCGATTCCAGAAGCACGCGGAACGATTTAACACCGAGATTATTTTTGATCACATTCACACCGCCCAACTCACGGGCAAGCCCATTACATTAATTGGAGACCAGGGGGCTTACACCTGTGATGCCTTGATCATTGCAACGGGTGCTTCTGCTCAGTATTTGGGGCTGCTCTCGGAGGAAGCATTCATGGGTAGGGGGGTATCCGGCTGTGCTACTTGTGACGGGTTTTTTTATAAGGGGCAGGAAGTGGCGGTGATAGGGGGTGGCAATACAGCAGTTGAGGAGGCCCTTTATCTTTCCAATATTGCTAGTCGGGTGACCGTGGTCCATCGGCGCGATAAGTTTCGCTCAGAAAAAATACTGATAGATAAATTGATGGACAAGGCCAAAAATGGCAATATTACGTTAGAGTTTAACCAGGTGTTGGATGAGGTGCTCGGGGATAAATCGGGCGTTACCGGGATGCGGATCAAGAGCGTCGAAGATGGATCTACCAAGACAATGGGTTTGCAAGGAGTGTTCATAGCCATCGGCCATAAACCCAATACAGATATCTTTCAGGGGCAGTTGCAGATGGAAAATGGGTATATTGTTACGCGCAGCGGGAATCAAGGGGGCGTCACGGCTACCAGTATTTCCGGAGTATTTGCAGCAGGTGATGTGCAGGATCACATCTATCGTCAGGCTGTGACCAGTGCGGGCAGTGGGTGCATGGCGGCGCTGGATGCAGAAAAGTATCTCGATCACCCGGGGTAATCGCCGACAGGGGTGTTTTGCATGAATCGGCATGATGATAAGGCTTCAATCAGCTCCGCTTCGCCAGACAGCGAAGATGCTGCCGCGTTCCTCGATGCAGTGAAAGGTGTGTCGCCGCTGGCCATGCCTGACAAGATTACTCACTCCCAAAGGCTCCCACGACCCGTCCCTCAGCAAAAGGGGCAACAAGCACAACCAGCCACAATAGACGCAATCTCAGACCATATTCCGCTGGAAATTGAAGCGGGTGATGCATGGTTTTTCATGCGCCCCGGGGTATCTCATCAGACGTTGCGAAGGCTACGTCGAGGGTACTGGGATATACAAGCAAGACTCGATCTTCACGGGTCGACTCGCGATCAAGCACGACGGGAATTGGTAGAGTTTCTAAATAGAAGTGGGGAGCGGGAATATCGTTGTGTACAAGTGATACATGGTAAGGGGCTTAACTCAAAAGGCCATGAGCCGGTGCTGAAAACAAGAGTAGGAAGCTGGTTGGCGCAGCGGGATGATGTACTCGCATTCTGTCAAGCAATGCCGCAGGATGGCGGGAGTGGTGCAGTAATGGTGCTGCTCAGGGGGTCCCCGTCTCCAAGGGGTACAGCGTTGGGCAGTAGGATAGGACAGTAGCCGGGTAAAGTCAATCTCGTCACCACAGTCAGTACAGTCGCCAAAATTAATTTCAGATAGTCGTTTAAGAGAGACCTCTATCTCACGTATTTCATGAACGGCGCGGTCAGTGATGGTGGTGTCGATATCCGCGAGCATACTAACCACAGAATCATCACCGATACGCACCATTGCAATATATCGCTGCTCGCCGGAACAATGTAGGTCGTCATGTATTTCATCTTGTAACTTTAACTGGCGGTTGTGCAATACCTGCCTCAACTGATCTCGTTGAACATTACTCAGATTTGCCATAGCCACTAGTCTCCATTACGGGTAATTGCAGTTTTTATTGGGGAGTCTTATAAAGCGGTCAATTTCTTCAAGTCCTCCACAACCTCTAGGGCATTGCGAGAAGCGCTCGCAGAAAGATAGACCTTGACGATGACTCCGTGTGGATCGATCAGGAAGGTATTGCGTTTAGCAAACTTTATGATCCCCAAGTTGAGGAGGGAGCCATAACGTGCGGCAGTTTCAGCCTTGCTGTCGGAAAGAAGGGGGAATTGAAGATTATATTTTTTGGCGAATGCGGCGTGGCTGGAAGTGTTATCCACGCTGATGCCGACAACCTGGGCACCTAATTCAGTAAGTTGGTGTAGATCATCACGGAACTTGCATGCTTGTTCGGTGCAACCAGGGGTATCATCCTTGGGGTAGAAATAGAGGGCTAGCCACTTTCCCCGAAAATCAGAAAGCATACGGGTCTGCCCATTTTGATCGGGAAGATTAAAATCAGGGGCCGGGTGCCCAATTTTGGGTGATTCAGCGCGCACAGCATTGCTCCCGAAAGAGAGGGCTGTCATCAATAGCATGGTGGGAATGGTTAGCGCTTTCATGATGTATCTCCTGTGTGATTCCTATACTGCTACAACAAAACATAGTTCATTCCTTGTGTTTTATCTAATCAGACGCAAATGAAGTCGCGGATGTGGGGCTATTTAACAGAAATAATAGCGTAAAATTCAACTTCCGCCCTGGTAGCTCAGTGGATAGAGCAACCCCCTCCTAAGGGGTAGGTCACACGTTCGATTCGTGTTCAGGGCACAAAAAAATTGAACATAATCAAGGTGGTAAGTTTGTAATAATAAAAACATAGACCTGCGATTTATGGAAATCAAGTTGATACTAGATCGGTGATTTAATGGGAGACAATAGTATGTCATTACCAAAAACACAGTCAACATGGCTTGCGAGTGCGGGGGAACATCTCGTACTTTCCCACCTCTTAAGAAGAGGTCTAATCGCTAGTATTGCACCACCGAATACTGAGCACTACGATATCGTCGTTACGAACAAAGTGGGGGGGAGGTTCATCCCCGTTCAAGTTAAAACAGCAACAAGAGACTCATGGATCCTGAGCGAAAAAAATGAAATAGCACATAAGGGACTCATCTATATTTTTATATATTTGTCCGAAGACAACGACCCGGAGGAGTTTTATATAATGCCCTCTAAAAAAGTTGCCGAGGTTACCAAGATGTCATATGAAATATGGCTGGAAATGCTTGGACAGAGCGGTGTTTTACATAAAAAGACTTCGATCAGAGTCTTAAAAAGGGACCACGCATACCTCAAATCAAAAGTTCGGAAGCATGTAAAATTCTTGGTAAATCACAAGACCGGATGGCTAGAAGATTATAAAAACAATTGGGAGCTGGTTATTGACCTGCTTTGATATTTCGGTACACCCGGAGTGAAAGAATTTTCGGCAATTCTTTACGGAAAGGATCGTTAAGTATTAAGAAAGATCTCAAGGTGTTAGTCCAAAGCACACACATGTAAACCCTCCCACGCGATAAGCCCTTCATACTGCTACCCTTAAAGGGGAGCGCTGACAGTGGTGCTGTCGACCTGCTTCAGAAGCAGAGTAAACGAATACTCTGGACCAACAGACGGAGTATTTGCATAAGCACGAACTATAGGTTAAGGAGCCGGGCTATTAAAAACCGCATCGGGATTCAGGGGCGAAATACGAGCACACATTTCCGGAAGTGCTTGCAGCGCTTAGGCATAAGTCTCAGATGCTGCGATGTCAGGGTACTCCCACATATTGAATTGCTGGCTATTAATAACTCATCGGGTGTCGGAACGAAGGTTGTTAACTACGCAATGAGAGAGATGAGTATGAGAACCTTTAAATTTCACGTCATAGAGTCGTGGTTTATCTTTGACGGTGATGATGCCTGCGCAGCCAGTTACTAGAATGGAGGTGAGTACAATAGATTTTTTCATGAAATTCTCACCCCAAAAATTCAGGGAAACTCTAGGTAACGATATTAAAGACGACTATGAGCTCGCTGCATCGCAATGTAAAGAACCAATCGACGCATTGGGGGGAGGCTGCTATGTTAGAAAAATTTATTGGAGTACCGGCTTGATGTTTCAAGTTTCTAGATGGCGAACTAAGCAACAGGAGTCCAATATCGAAATGAGTGAAAAAGATGGGGTGCGTGCGCTACATCTTGGCGGTAGCATGATTCAAAGCGCAATGCGGCTGAGCACCCCTAATGACCTGGAGTTGGCTTATACACGTTGCATGATGGGATTCCTGCTTTTTCATCCTAACCCTGGTCATATATTGATGATCGGTCTGGGGGGCGGATCATTGGTAAAGTTCGTGTACGAGAGGATGCCACAGACAAAGATCACGGTGGTAGAGATCAGTCCGCAAGTCATCGCAACCGCTCGAAGCTACTTCTCTCTGCCTAACGATAGTGAACGCCTGCAGGTGGTGACGGCGGAGGGCGGTGAGTATGTTGCTAGCAATCCTGTAACCGCAGATATATTAATGGTCGATGGGTTTGACGATGGCTGTCAGGTGGGGACGCTCTGCAGCCAAGACTTCTATAATCGAGCACGCGAATCCCTCAATAAAAATGGAGTTCTCGTAGTGAATCTGCTCAGTAGAGATAGAGGGCGAGAAGAATATATGCGACGGATCCAACATACTTTCAACGGGCATGTGTTGATCCTGATGACGGAAGTTCGCGGCAATCAGATTGTTTTTGCACTCAAACATAGCCCCGGTAAACTAGCATGGGAGGAGTTAAGCAGACGTGCAGAAAACCTAGAAAGCGAACTCGCCCTTCCATTTTCTAAGTTCATCATGGGGTTGCGTAAATATAACTCTCATCATGACGGGTATCTAGAGATCTGATCTGGTCTTCTTCTTGTCTCGATCCTCAGCCAATCTATCTGTTTGGTGCCAATGGAAGTCGGTTATGGTAAAGTCCCTCGTTATCGTCAACGACAGATAAAGTAGATCATGGAACTATACGAATCCGAGCACACTAAATTCATGCGCGAGCTATTCGCAAAGAATCCTCACCTAGCTGAACAGCAGAAAGAGGCCCGAGCCATTTGGTGGGATAAGAAGCTAGATAAGGACGAACGCCAGCGATTTGAGGAAGCGAAGGAGCCCCAGACGGGCTATGTCTATTTCGCCCAGAAATAGAATCTGCTAGAGAACCTCGAATACTCCCGCAGCACCCATCCCTGTGCCGATGCACATGGTCACCATGCCGTACTTTTGTTTATGCCGACGTAATCCATGTAGCAATGTGGCGACACGGATGGCTCCGGTCGCACCCAGAGGATGACCTAGCGCGATCGCCCCGCCCAACGGATTGACCTTAGCCCGGTCCAGACCAAGGTCGTCAATAACCGCTAGGCTCTGTGCGGCAAAGGCTTCATTCAGCTCGATCCAGTCAATATCGTCCTGTCTCAATCCGACCTGCTGCAGAACCTTTGGTATCGCTTTGATCGGACCGACACCCATAATTTCGGGTGGAACGCCAGCCACAGCAAAACCTAAGAAGCGACCAATCGGAGTGAGATTGAACCGCCTTAAAGCAGTTTCGCTTACTACAATAACAGCACCCGCACCGTCAGACATCTGCGAGCTATTGCCTGCAGTGACCGAGCCCGTGGCGGCAAATACAGGTTTCAGTTTGCTGAGTGCCTCTAAACTGGTTCCGGGGCGAGGGCCTTCGTCGGTATTCTTGAGAGTGCTCATAATGCGGATCTCGTGCGTAGAAAGATCGGGTCTTCTTTCTTCAATGAGGTAGGGCGCAATCTCTTGCCCGAACTCGCCAGTCGTAATGGCTTTAAGAGCCCGAGCATGGCTGGTCGCGGCAAATTCATCTTGAGATTCTCGGCTTATTTTCCAGCGCTGTGCCACTTTTTCCCCAGTCATGCCCATACCATAAGCAATGCTGACATTCTCGCCGTGAAGAAATATCTCTGGATTCATGGCGACCTTGTTCCCCATCATCGGGACCATACTCATACTTTCAGTGCCTGCTCCGATCATTACATCAGCCTCGCCTAGTCGGATGCGGTCAGCAGCGAGCGCAACAGCCTGTAACCCAGAAGCGCAGAAACGGTTGACGGTCATACCAGGCACGTTATTTGGCAATCCCGCCAAGAGAAGTGCAATGCGTGCGACATTGATACCTTGCTCCGCCTCGGGCATTGCGCAACCAGCGATAACATCATCAATCGCGGATGGATCTAGCCCAGGGCATTGCGCCATCGCGCTCTTAAGTACATGCACCAGTAAGTCATCTGGCCGGACACTTTTGAACATGCCGCGAGGAGCCTTCCCGACAGGGGTACGAACGGCAGCAACGATATAGGCATCTTGAGTCTGTTTCTGGGCCATGTCGATTCTCCTTGATTCTAATTTCGCAAAGGCTTGCCTGTTTTCAACGTATATTCCACCCGTGCCTGTGTCTTTTCAGTTGCCAGCAGTTCGATGAAGGCAGTTCGTTCTAACTCCAAGAACCATGTTTCGTCCACTAGGCTGCCGGGAGTCAGATCACCGCCGCACATAACGTGTGCAACTTTGCTACCGATCAGGTAGTCGTGTTCGGAGATGAAACCACCCTCTAACATATTGATCAGCATGGTCTTGATGGTGGCAATGCCGGTACTTCCTGCCACCGGAATATTGCGGTGTCGAAGGGGAGGCCGATAACCAGACTCCGACAGGGCGATAGCTTGGGCCTTGGCGGTATGCAACAACTCAAACCGGTTCATTACCACGAGGTCGGCTGGGCGCAGATATCCGAGTTCTTTTGCCTGTTCAGCACTCTTTGCCATTTGCGCCGTGGCCACTGTCCGGAAATAATTTTTTAGTAGTGGGAAGGGGTCTCCATCATTCGCCGACCGTGCTGCACGCAGGGCGAGCTCCTTACAGCCACCACCTGCAGGTATTAAACCAACGCCCACCTCCACCAATCCGATATAGCTCTCTAGTGTGGCTACGGCACGGTCGCAGTGCATTACAAATTCGCAACCACCACCCAGAGCGAGCCCGTCAACAGCGGCCACAGTAGGGATCATTGAATATCTAAGATCTTGTGAGGTCTGTTGAAATTGGGCAACCATCGATTCGACCTCTGCAAGCTTCCCAGTCATCAGCGCGTCGGCAAGGTTAAGATTGTGCGCAGCCTTGAGAATTGCAGCCTGTGCTGTTTTCTTAATTTTCTGAGCCAACAAACTCAGCGTGGAAGGTGGGTCATTACCTTTCAAGCGGGCAGTCGCCTTTTGTAGGTTAGCCCCTGCGGAAAATGGTGGCTCAGTTTGCCAAATGACCAAGGCGCGCCAATTAGATTCCGCTTCTTGTATCGCATGCTGGAGTCCATCCAGCACATCGTTTCCGATGGTGTGCATCTTGCTCTTGAAGCTGACAATAGCAATGTCATCGCCGGTGTGCCACATGCGAACTGCATCAGTTTCGAATATAGTCGTGCCGTACTGTGGCTCCTCTCCTAGGAGATGGTCTGGAAATAGCTGCCGACGGTAGATCGGCAGGATTGACCGTGGGCGCAGGGAGTTGGAAGATGGTGCATATGAGCCTTGTGGTTCATGCACGCCAACTCGACCTGCCTCGAGTACCCAGCTGGGCAAGGAGACATTACTCATACTGTTACCTGAAGCGATATCCTCATTCACCCAGCCTGCAATCTGGCTCCATCCCGCCTCTTGCCATATTTCAAATGGTCCAAGTTTCCATCCGAATCCCCATCGCATAGCAAGATCTAGATCTCGAGCATTATCAGCAATAGTGGTCAGATGCAAGGCGCAGTAATGAAATAGGTCTCTATAAATCGCCCACAGGAATTGAGCTTGAGGGTGGGGGTTGGCGCGCAGTAATGCAAACCTTTGCACAGGATCTTTGAGTTTTAGAAGTTCCTTGATCTCGTCGGTGACAGCATCTGTAGTGGGACGATATACCTTCGTGTCGAGATCGAATACGTGTATCTCTTTACCCACTTTCTGGTAGACCCCGCATCTACTCTTTTGCCCCAGTGAACCATTGTTGACTAGGTCTTGTAGCCAATCCGGAGGGGTATAGTATCGGTGCCAGGGATCTTCAGAAAGGCCGTCGCGCATGGTATTGATGACATGTGCAAGGGTATCCAGCCCAACCACATCCGCGGTACGGAAGGTTGCGCTCTTAGGCCGCCCAATAAGGGATCCAGTCAAGCCGTCGACCAAGTCAAGATTGAGATTGAATTTGCGGGCGTGGTGCATGGTGGCAAGCATGGAGAACATACCCACCCGGTTAGCGATGAAGTTGGGTGTATCCTTGGCGCGAATTACGCCCTTGCCAAGATAGGTGACGAGGAATGCTTCGAGGTGATCTAGCATTGCAGTATCACTATCTTCGTAGGGAATTAACTCGACCAGGTGCATGTAGCGGGGTGGATTGAAAAAATGGACACCGCAAAAACGCCGGCGGAGATTTTCGGGGAATGCGCGGGCTAGCTGGTTGATAGAAAGGCCCGAAGTATTGCTAGCAAAGATGGTATGTTCGCTAAGGTATGGGGCAACCTTAGTGTATAACTCTGCTTTCCAATCCATGCGTTCGGCAATGGCCTCAATCACAATATCGCAATCCCTGAGCAGTTCAAGATGCTCACTGTAATTGGCAGGCTGAATACAGGCCGCTCTGGCCGTGGTGGACAGCGGTGAGGGTTCTTGTTTTCGAAGACTCTCAACAGCCTTAATTACGCTGTCGTTAGGGTCTCCTTGTTGATTAGGAAGTTCGAATAGCAGTATCTCAATATTGGCATTGGCTAAGTGTGCTGCAATCTGCGCCCCCATTACGCCTGCACCGAGTACCGCAGCCTTACGCACGATGAAATTATTACTTTTCAATTGATCTCCCGTCTTATTAGGCCTTCAACTCATTCTTGTGGAACGACTCGTGGTTTGCGCTGCTCGTCCACGGCTACATAAGTTAAAACGGCCTCTGTCACCTTGCTGCATACTTCTGCTCCACCCTCGCGTGGGCCCCGTTGGGCATAAACCTCTACAGCGACTGTGATTGATGTACGCCCGACCTTGATAACTTCCGCATAGAAACTCACCAGATCACCGACAAAGACAGGATGCTTGAACACAAAAGAGTTGACCGCGACCGTTGCTACCCGTCCACGCGCGCGGCGTATCGCTGGCAGACTGCCCGCAATGTCCACTTGCGCCATGATCCACCCTCCGAAAACATCGCCGGCGTAGTTAGTGTCTGTCGGCATTGGAACGATGCGAAGGATGGGATCTCGCCCGGTCGGCAGAGACGCGTGGATTTCAGAATTGACTTTCACGTTTGTCGGATCCTAATGATTAGTAAATCGCCATTCTCGCGGGGGGATTAATGGCCCGCATAGAGCTCTTCAACCTGGTTCTTATAGTGCTCTAGCACTTGCCCCCGTCGTAGTTTGAGGGTCGGCGTGAGCATGTCATTCTCAACCGTCCACGGTGAGGCAAGCAAAACAACGCGGCGGATCTTCGCATAACCCGGGAACTCGCGAATCTGATGAGCGATCTTATCCAGCACGACCTCCTTGGCTCGCAAGTCCTGCAGCATAGGTACTAGGTCAGATTCAAGATGGTACAGTAAAGCAAGTCGCTCCCAGTTGCGGGGGTTTAATACCACCAAAGCACTCAAATACGAACGCCCCTCCCCAATTAGCATGACCTGATCAAAAAGGGGATCACGTAAAATTGCCGCTTCCATATCTGCTGGAGGAATTTTTTCTCCATTGGACATGACAATGATTTCTTTTAAACGGCCGGTAATGGTCACCCGGCCTTCTTCATCAATGCGGGCTATATCACCAGAGTTAAGCCACCCACCATCCGTCAGCACTGCTTTTGTGGCCTCTGGGTTATGCCAGTAGCCCATCATCACATTGGGGCCATGGATTAGCAGGGCATTATGTTCACCCAGTTTTACGGTTACACCAGGAATGGGTGGGCCAACACTGGACGGCAAGTTATTTTCGAAGGTATTGGTGCATACAACGGGGCTACTCTCAGTCATTCCATATCCTTGCAGAATAGGCAGGCCGAGCCCGATGAACATACGCGAAACCTCTGTTGGCAAGGCGGCGCCACCGCTCATTGCCATCCGTAAGCGCCCACCCAGTTTATCCATCACCTTGCGAGCAATAAGTTTATTCAATAGCGGCCAGAGCAAGTGCGAGGCTTGCCAAGGGGCTCGCCCTTGCTGGCGTTCAAAGCGGCTGTAACCAACCTCGATCGCTAGGTCGAATATATATCGGCCGAGAGATGACCCCCCTTCAAGTTTAGTACGGACACCGTTATGAACTCGCTCATAGATGCGTGGAACCGAAATCAGCAGGGTGGGCCGAATGACTAGCAGATCCTCTTGTAATTGTTCAATTGAACGGGCATGAGCGACTGTAGCTCCAGCCATCATCGGCAGATAGTAGCCGGCCGTACGCTCAAAAGTATGAGACAGCGGCAGGAAAGACAGCAACAGATCAGAT
Organism: Nitrosomonadaceae bacterium; assembly: GCA_947471695.1. Lineage (GTDB taxonomy): Bacteria > Pseudomonadota > Gammaproteobacteria > Burkholderiales > Nitrosomonadaceae > VFJL01. The sequence continues at coordinate 35,704 of CANIWY010000001.1, read as the reverse complement.
TGCTCAACCCGTACAACTTGCAAGCAGCTATACGCATTGCTGAGTATATTGTAATGACTCAGCATTACGCCTTTGGGGCGGCCTGAAGTGCCTGAAGTGTAGATGATGGTGGCAAGGTCATTCGGTGCGCAGAGATGGGCCACTTCGCGAGCTTGGCTTGATGGAGGCAACCAATTAAGCAGCGCTCGAACCAAGTCATGATCTGCCTGATGGGCATTCTCAGCAAACGGGCTGATCGTTACTACCCGTAACAAACCGCTGAGTTGGTCGCGTATTTCGGAGAGAGTCTGCCACTGTGGAATACCTTCAACTAGCAGCATCTTAGCGCCGGCATCGCGCAGGACATAGGACGCGTTCTCAGCGCGGTCGGCTGTATAGAGAGGTACTACCACTAAACCTAGGCCAAGCGCCGCTTGGTCCAGCATCACCCATTCAGGGCAATTTCTTGCCATCACGGCGATGCGGTCTCCTGCGACTAAGCCCTCACTGATGAGGGCCAACTGCCAGCGGGAAACCTCCCGGGACATTTGCATCCAAGTGTGGTCACGCCACTTGCCATTCGATGGATCGTAGTCTCGGTAAGCCACCCCGTTCGGTGAGCGATGGACGCGTTCATTGAATAGGCCGGCCAGCGTTCCAGCGGCCTCCACTGTGATGATATGCGCCGAATTTTGTTGCGGCATAACTGCCCTTAGGGGCCCCTAGAAATCTAGACGCCCATAATAAATAATTCTTTATGTGCCAACACGTTATTTTTGCGGACCAAAGTCAGATGGAAAGTCATCAACCATGATGACATGTCGGCGCAGTGACTTCATTTCTTTTAATGATTCCGCTTCAGCGGCAGTAATAATACCCCGCTCCAGCGCTTCAGTGGTCTTCTCATCACCTTGCGTAGAAATAAGGCCAGACTTGACTGCAGTACGAACCTTAATCTCCGTGATCTCGCATAGTGTCGCGCACTGAAGGGCCTTTTCCAAAACTCCTATGGGTTCATCTAAGGAGCTTGGTATATAGATTCCTGCGGTCAGGCGGTCACGTGTATCACCCGGTTCCAGCATCAGCATCGCCACCAAGTGACCTAGATCATCCTCAGGAGGGGAGTACGTTTTGCCCAGTGGAAATATCAGTAACTGCAGCACCCATGCCGCGAGTCGGTTAGGAAAATTATTTAGTAAGCCATCGAATGCTTGCTGCAGATGATAAAGCGCATCCTGTATCGACCAATTTAGCAATGGCAAATCGGAAGTTGGACGGGCATCATCTTCGAAGCGCTTCAGCGTCGCTGAGCAAAGGTATAGCAGACTTAGAATGTCACCCAACCGGGCGGAGAGCTTCTCCTTGCGTTTGAGTGTCCCACCCAGAGCGAGCATGGAGATATCTGCGGCCAACGCAAAGGAGGCTGACAATCGGCTCAGTTGCTGGTAGTAATGTCGTACCTCGGGAGCGATATTAAGGGGCGCATTTGCCAGAGAGGAGCCAGTTAGTCCGTGAAATAGTGATCTTAAGCCATTTCCAACACTGAAGGAGAGGTGGCCCATCAGCGTCCGGTCAAAGTTCAGAGAAGCGCGTTTGGCATCGCTGTCATTGGCTGCGTGAATTTCCTTAAGCACATAGGGGTGGCAGCGGACCGCTCCCTGCCCGAATATCATCATACTGCGAGTAAGAATGTTTGCACCCTCCACCGTGATGCCGACCGGAGTCTGTTGGTAGGTGCGTGCAAGATAATTACTGGGGCCCATGCAGATGCCTTTCCCGCCGTGTACATCCATCGCATCATTAATGGTCTGCCGGCTGCGCTCAGTGAGATGGTACTTGACGATGGCAGAGATGACCGAGGGCTTTTCCCCTAGATCGACTGCGCCCGCCGTCATCACTCGAGCCGCATCCATCATATATGTATTTCCACCGATGCGAGCGAGGGCCTCCTCCACCCCCTCGAAACGACCGATGGGCATACCAAACTGAGTCCTGACTCGACAATACGCACCGCTGGTACGGGCCGCTAGCTTAGCGGCGCTAGTAGCCGTGGCGGGCAATGAAATCGAGCGTCCAGCAGCGAGGCAGTTCATCAGCATGCGCCAACCGAGACCCACTCCATCGAGTCCGCCGATTACCCACTTCATCGGGATGAATACATCCTGACCAGAGTTAGGACCATTTTGAAAGGCTGCATCTAGGGGAAAATGGCGGCGACCGATATTGATACCTGGGGTATTGGTGGGAATCAGTGCGAGTGTAATACCGAGATCTTTTCGGGTACCTAGCAGTCCATTGGGATCGTAGAGCTTGAATGCTAGCCCCAGTAGTGTCGCCACCGGGCCCAATGTGATGTAGCGCTTTTCCCAGGTAACGCGCATTCCCAAGACATCCTGACAGCCATCGAATTCACCCAGACAGACAGTGCCGGAGTCGGGGATTGAGCCTGCATCCGACCCGGCACTTGGGCCGGTAAGTGCGAAGCAGGGAACTTCCAGCCCTTTTGCTAAGCGTGGCAGGTAATAGTTTTTCTGTTCTTCGGTACCGTAATGCAGCAGAAGTTCCGCTGGGCCGAGCGAGTTCGGGACCATCACTGTTACTGCCGCTGTACCGCTGCGAGAGCCGATCTTCATCACGACTTCCGAATGGGCCAACGCAGAAAACCCGTGCCCGCCGTATTGCCTCGGGATAATCATGCCAAAAAATCCGTTTTGCTTGATGAATTGCCAGACCTCAGGCGGCAGATCATGAAGCTCGCGAGTGATCTTCCACTCGTCCAACATTTCGCATAATTGCTCTACCGGGCCGGCGAGAAAGGCCGTCTCCTCAGCCGTTAGTTGGGGCTTGGGGTAGGATAGGAGTTTGTTCCAGTCGGGCTTGCCGCTGAATAGGTCCCCATCCCACCAAACGGTACCCGCATCCAGAGCCTCCTGCTCGGTCTGCGAAACCTGGGGCAGGATATTGCGAAAAATTTTGAGTACATGGTTCGAAATAAGCGCTCGCCGTAGCGGCGGAATAAGCAGAACTGTGCCGATGATGGTGGACAGCAACAGGAGCAGGGGGGAAAGAGCCATGGCCGAGATGAGTTCTCCTGCGTAGGTGAGGATAACTAAGACATACTAACCTAAACTCGCATCTGGGAGCTGCGGAACGCAGTTTTGTATGCGAGTAGCGGCGCCCACAACAATCATTTCATGCTCATTCTGTTATCTACTTTCTTAACGCCCTCTACCAACCAGGTGAGAGTGTTGACCCGATCGATCTGGCTTTGAGTTTTAACTAATCCACTCAGTATGACCTCACCAGCGTGAGCTTCGACTTGCAAGTTCAGACCGTTAAGTTCTGGGTCGGTTAGCAACGAGGACTTCACGGTGGTTGTCAGGGTGCTGTCATCCACCAGTGCTTTTTTCGGCGGCTCAACCCAGGTCTTATGCACACCCTCACCAAACTTCTGGCATGAACTGACGAATAGAGTGCTGGTGAGGACCATGATCAGCGTAAGTGACTTGTGGTGATTTTTCATGAAGCCCCCTTTTATGAGATTGAGCTCGATTAGATTGAAAACGGGTAACAATTAATTAAGATATGGGTCTGGAAGTTGTTGCGACCTTGAGTTCGCTACCCCATCCGAAATGATTGCTTGGAGATATACTGATACCTGTTGTGCAAGATCCTGAGACAGGCAGTCAAACTCCCGCAGTCCTTGCATCGGACGAAGCCAGGTGAGTTGGCGCTTAGCCAGTTGGCGGGTGGCGGCCATTCCCATTGACCGCATTTCGTTCCTGCTGACTTCATTATTCAGGTACATCCGTACTTGGCGGTAACCGACACATCGCATTGCAGGGGTGTCGGGATCAAGTTTAAATTTATCAAGGAGGGAGCGTACTTCGTCAATCAGCCCCAGACTGAGCATTTCGTCAAAGCGATGTGAAATTCGCTGGTGCAGCACCTCACGCTCACTTGGAATTAGGGCGATATGTATGATCTGATAGGGCAAGTCGACAGATCTGGGCTTTGTTAAAATCTCAGACATTGGTTTGTCTGCGAGGTAGCACACCTCCAACGCGCGCTGAATACGCTGACTATCAGTTGACTTAATCCTTGTGGCACTGACAGGGTCAATCTGCTGGAGCTGGAGGTGCATTGCGGGCCAGCCGAGACCTTCAGCCATGCTGCTGATAGTCATGCGAAGTTTATTATCGGCAGTGGGAAGTTCGGATAGTCCATACATCAGTGCTCTGAAATAGAGCATGGTCCCACCAACCAGCAACGGGATATTGCCGCGCTCGGTAATCTCTCGCATCGCGAGCAGCGCATCATCTCGAAATTGCCCTGCGGAGTAGCGTTCGCATGGCTCGATCAAGTCGATCAGGTGGTGAGGTACCGCGGCCAGGGTTTCGGTACTTGGTTTAGCAGTACCAATATCCATATGACGGTATACCTGAGCCGAATCCACGCTAACGATTTCCACCGGCAGATGGCGAGCGACCTCTAGGGCAACACCGCTTTTGCCGCTGGCAGTCGGCCCCATGAGGAAGATCGCGTGAGGGTGGTTTGTATTAGCTCTGAGCATCTGGTTCGGTGCCGGCATTTACTTGATTTAGATAAGACAGTAAGTGATACTCGAATCAACGCGAGCGAGGGCGGTTAGTCGGGGGGTGCCATGTTGCCGTCTCGCACCCCTATGATCTTTCCAATCAGAAGTATAGCCCGCACAACATGATAAAAGCCAGAGTCAATGTCGTGGTGGGTAGTGGCCTTTTCAGTTAGAATCCAAGCGGATTCTCGGCGTAGATTTACCCCCCTACTTGGTAACTTTCTATGATACTGATTCTGACCCCAGACACCCATCCCGATAACATCAAGTACCAGCGGTTACTGGGACACTTATCCGGCATGCTGGGCATTACTACCCGTATACATACAGAGGTTGGAGCCGAGCAGACCCTGACCGAGATATACTTAATTGGCAACACCATGGCGTTGTCGCTTGAGGATGTGCAAGGATTGCCGTGTGTAGAGAGAGTGGTTCGTGTTTCGGAGGAGTATCGTGTTCTGGGCCGCCATAAGGACGTTGATCGGCCAACACATTTTGATTATAACGGCGTACGTTTCGGACAGGATACTCTGAACGTATTTGCTGGATTATGCGCGGTAGATACGCCCGAGCATGTTGAGATGATGCTAAGAGCATTGCGCGACCATGGCCAGGTCTGTGCCCGGATGGGGGCCTACAAACCCCGCACCAGTCCTTATGCATTTCAGGGACACGGCAAGGACTGTCTGCCGTACGTATTCGATCTGGCAGGAAAGTATGACATCAAGGTGATCTCCATGGAGATCACTCACGAATCGCATGTCGATGAAATTCGTGAGGCACTTAATCAGACCGGTAGCCCAACCGGTGTGATGCTGCAAATTGGCACTCGCAACACGCAGAATTTTGAACTACTTAAAATTGTTGGTCGTCAGCAAAACTTTCCGGTGCTGATCAAGCGGGGTTTTGGCATCACCCTAGACGAGTCCCTTAACGCGGCCGAATACCTGGCCTCTGAGGGCAACCGCAAGGTGGTTTTTGGTCTACGAGGAATGAAGACCAACATGGCAGACCCCCATCGTAACTTTGTGGATTTCGCTCATGTCCCGGTAGTCAAGCGCTTGACTCGTATGCCAGTATGTATTGACCCATCGCACTCGGTTGGGGCTCGTACTTGTTCGCCAGACGGAATACTTGACATCATGCATGTCACTGCCCAGGGCATTATCGCCGGTGCTAATATGGTGCTGGTGGACTTTCATCCGGTGCCAAGCAAGGCGTTGGTAGATGGGCCGCAGGCTTTACTAATCAGAGAACTGCCCCAGTTTCTGGAAGACGTTCGCATCGCTCGTGAGGCTTATTTGCAGCGCGCGGCGCTTGCTGGGCGTTATTGTCAGGACTAGAGGACATTTGACATTTCCTCCGCAGCACAGTTTATTTTAAGATCCTCGCGTGGAGGCTTTTCGCTTGTAGGAAAAGTCCTCAGTATCAGACACGCTTTTCTGGCGTTGCTATCTTTCCCCCCGTTATTTTTGTATGCGTCTATCGGTATAGCCACCTCAGCCAGCGTACCGCTGAGCTTGACTGATGACCGCGGGCACCACACTCATTTGGAGCGCCCCGCAAGGCGCATCATCTCGCTCTCTCCGAGCATTACGGAGTTGGTATACGCTGCCGGCGCTGGTGATAAGCTCGTGGGAGTGAGTAGTCGGAGTGATTACCCGGTATCTACAAGAGCCATCCCGGAAATTGGGGGGGTGTCTGGACTCGATCTGGAGAGACTGGTCATGCTTAGACCTGATCTGGTGATTGCATGGGGTAGTGGTAACGGTGCGGATATTGACAGACTAGAAAAGCTTGGCTTACCCGTTTTTGTCACCGAGGCGGCTAGACTAGAGGACATTCCGAGACTATTACGATTGATTGGGCAGTTGGCTGCAACGCCAGTCCAAGCGGAGTCCGCGGCGCTCTCCTTTGAGACAGAGCTTCAATTGATCAAGCAGAACTATGTCGGTCGGCAGCGTGTCAGCGTGTTTCTGCTTATTTGGAATCAACCGTTAATGACAGTAAATGGTAACCATATTATCAGCGACATCATTAATCGCTGTGGAGGGGTCAATATATTTGCTGCTGCATCAATCTTAGCGCCAGTGATTTCGGCTGAAAGCTTGTTGCAAACTAATCCTCAGGTGATTATTAGTGGGGTATTACCTGAAAGTGGGATGGGGGCGTTCTGGGAACGGTTTCCACAGATGCAAGCGGTGCGGAATAAACATTTGTTTTTTATTCACCCTGATTTGCTTCACCGCCAGACGCCGCGCATATTGCAGGCAGTAAAGGATGTGTGCTTGCAGCTGGATCAGGTCCGTGCAGAGTAAGAGCATTCCTATTGAGTGCTCGCCTTAGCATAGGAAGTATTGAAAACAAGTCGATCCATGAAGAACAACCTGCTGAACTACAGGCATTCTAAGGGGACTGAGCACCAGATTTCTTAGGAGGAGCACTAGAAATCCTTCGGGATCTGATGTCCAGATAGGAAAATTTCATTGGAGAAAGGCTCGAATGCTTTAGAATATTCGCAGAACGAGGTTAGATAATTATGGAGAATGATCAATGATGAAAGTATTACTTGCAAACCCCAGAGGCTTTTGTGCTGGGGTGGATCGCGCGATCGAGATTGTCGAGCGGGCCCTGACCATGCATGGCGCACCAATTTATGTACGCCACGAGGTGGTTCATAACCGTTTCGTAGTGCAGAATTTAGAAAAAAAGGGCGCAGTATTTGTAGAGAATCTCGACGAAGTGCCCAGTGGCAGTATTTTGATTTTCAGTGCTCATGGTGTCTCACATGAGGTACGTCGTGAGGCTGATGCACGTAAATTCAAGGTGTTCGATGCAACTTGTCCGCTGGTCACCAAGGTTCATATGGAAGTTGGGAAGATGCGTGATCTGGGGAGGGAAGTCATCATGATTGGCCACCAGGGGCATCCGGAAGTCGAGGGTACTATGGGGCAAGCTGAGGGGGATGGCCCGGCGATGTATCTGGTCGAGACAGAGGACGACGTCGCCGACTTACGAGTTAAGAACCCTGACAACCTAGCGTATGTCACCCAGACCACGCTCTCGGTTGATGATGCTACGCGAGTGATTAAGGCTTTAAAAAAACGTTTTCCAAAAATCGTTGGACCCAAAAAAGACGATATTTGCTATGCGACGCAAAACCGCCAGGATGCAGTCAAGCTGATGGTAAAGCAGTGTGATCTGGTGATTGTGGTTGGTTCCACCAACAGTTCTAATTCTAACCGGCTGTGTGAGGTTGCGCGAAATGCCGGCGTGGACTCTTATATGATAGACCGTGCCGAACAATTGCAGGAGGAGTGGCTCGCGGGGAAGGTCCGAATTGGTATCACTGCCGGCGCTTCCGCGCCAGAAGTGTTGGTGCAAGAGGTGATATCACGACTGAAGCAAATTGGATCGGAGCAGGAAGGTGGCGTGGTAGTGGAGGAGTTGAGCGGCGTAGTTGAGGCGGTAGTCTTTCCGTTGCCCAAGAGCTAGCCAGTGCAAACGGCAGTTAGCCCCTTTTAGGCTCCCCAGCCAGATTGGTAAGGAGCAATATCGAACGGTTGATCTAAACCAGTCAACTCATTGACTAGAATTTTGGCGCTAGCCAGAGCCATGGTTACTCCATAGCGAAAGTGCCCACTATTGATGTATAGATTGTCCAGCTGCGGGTGACATCCGATGGTCGGAATGTTGTGCGGTGAAGCAGGGCGCAGGCCAGACCAGTGTTGAACCGGCGCCATGCCGGACAATGCCGGCAATAACTCTTGTGCACCCTTGAGGAGATTGTTGCGTGCTACCGTAGTGGTCCCCTTATCAAATCCAACATCTTCCAGTGTACTACCAACGAGCAGGCAACCATCGCGGCGAGGGATCAAATACAAGTCTCGTTGTAATAGGATGAATCGAAGGGGTGTCGCGGAAAACTTGAATAACAGCATCTGTCCGCGCACAGGCTTGATGTCTAGGCCGAGAGCATGTTGACCGAGTACTTGTTTGCTCCAGGCGCCGGCGGTGATGATATATCGATCTGCACAGAGAGTTCCGTACGCGGTAGAGACTGAACTTACTTGACTGTTTCCAGCTACGATGTGACTCACAGCGCACTGCTCGATAACTCGACCGCCGAGTAACTCCACTCTTTTGCGTAGTGCTCGCAACAGATGTGGGTTCCGCACCTGTGCAACATCGGGCAATAGGAGCGCATCTCCTTCAAGGTTGATTTCTTTTCCCATTGGGGGCGAAGAACAAACATCAGAAGGGGAAACCCTCTCCAGCCTAACCCCGTGCGATGTGCACCATTGTTGCGCAATGCGCGTGCAAAAGGGGGGGGCCACCAACATCCCGCTTCTCTCATACTCCGGATCGATTCCGCTCGCGGTATGGAGCTCATCCATCCAATTGGCGAATAGGGCGGCACTATAATTAGTCAGCCGGGTCACCTCTTCGGGGTAATCCCACGGGCACAATGGAGAAAGTATGCCCCCGCCCGCCCAAGAAGATTCAAGTCCCACCTCGCCTCGTTCCAGTAAGGTTACAGTTGCACCCTGTAAGAGTAACTGCTCAGCTGTGGCGAGACCGATGATGCCGGCGCCAATAATAATAAAGTCTTGATCCATCCTTCTACCGTTCATTATATTCAGCTTGTCATTGCCCTGTTGAGCCGGCGATTACTTGCCGCGCTTGGAATGTTTATCCTGCTTTATCCACACCTTACAGGGTGGTAGTATTGCAATAACTCATAATGGGGCAAGGGCATCATGGCAGGTCATAGTAAGTGGGCTAATATCAAGCATAAGAAGGCCGCGACAGATGCTAAGCGTGGCAAGATATTCACACGCCTCATCAAGGAAATCACCGTCGCAGCGCGTCTCGGAGGAGGGGATCCTGCTAGTAATCCGAGACTGCGACTTGCCATTGATAAGGCTTACGAGCATAACATGCCTAAGGATAACGTTGAGAGGGCGGTTAAGCGGGGAAGCGGCGAATTGGATGGTGTAAATTACGAGGAGGTCCGTTATGAAGGATACGGAATCGCCGGTGCTGCCGTATTGGTCGATTGTATGACCGATAACCGAGTGAGGACCGTAGCTGACGTACGGCATGCTTTCACCAAGTACGGAGGGAATCTTGGCACAGATGGCTCAGTTGCATTTCTATTCAAGCACTGCGGACAAATGATTTTCGCCCCGGGTGCCAACGAGGACAAGCTGATGGAGGCGGCCCTGGAAGGGGGTGCGGAAGATGTAATCAATAACGATGACGGCAGTATTGAAGTAATAACAGCGCCATATGAATTAACCGCTGTCAAAATAATGCTGGAAAAGGCGAGCTTCAAGGCAGAGCATGCCGAAGTAACGATGAAACCTGAGAATGAGGCTGTGCTGACCGGTGATGATGCGGTGAAAATGCAAAAACTACTGGACGCACTGGAGAGTATTGATGATGTGCAGGAAGTCTATACGACAGCAGTGATAATTCCTAGCGAGTGACGAGATTCGCATCCTTGGAATAGATCCCGGTTTGCGGATCACCGGTTTCGGGATCATCGACAAAACTGGTAGCAGCTTGACCTATATCAGCAGCGGCTGCATTAAGACTCCAGAGGGCGATTTGCCGTTGCGCCTAAAGGCTATCCTAGAGAATCTCAATGAAGTTATTGCGGAATATCACCCAGATCAAGTTGCGGTCGAGCAGGTGTTCGTCAATATAAACCCTAAATCAACACTGATGCTGGGGCAGGCGCGAGGAGCAGCAATCTGTGCTGCGGTGCTGAACAATCTTACCGTTGCTGAATATACCGCACTACAAGTCAAGCAGGCGGTAGTCGGTAACGGCCATGCAAAAAAAGAACAAGTGCAGGAAATGGTGAGACGTCTATTGAAACTTGATGGTAGTCCGAGCGAGGATGCGGCAGATGCCCTTGCCTGTGCCATTTGTCATGCGCATGGCGGGCAAGGTTTGGGAGGAATTTCGACAGCGGGCTACCGCATGAAACGGGGGCGGTTGGTATGATCGGGCGGATAACGGGGTTGTTGTTAGAGAAGCGCCCACCGCTCGTACTGGTGGACGTGCAAGGAGTCGGGTATGAGATTGACGTGCCCATGAGCACGTTTTATCAGATGCCTGGCATAGGTGAGGAGGTCATACTTCATACCCATCTGGTGGTGCGAGAGGATATACACCTGCTATTCGGATTTAGCACTGAATCTGAGAGGCAGGCCTTTCGCCAACTGGTAAAAATTTCGGGGGTGGGTGCAAGAACTGCATTAGCCGTCCTATCCGGTCTGAGCGTGATTGACTTGCAGCAGGCGGTTGCGACTCAGGACAGCGACCGTCTCATCAAGACGCCTGGTATCGGGAAGAAGACTGCTGAGCGCTTGTTAATGGAATTGCGTGACAAACTCGATTTGAGCCTGGCCGGTCTTATCGGTGGCACCAGCACAGCCCTTGCCTCAAGAGATGGAGATGACATCCTCAATGCGTTGCTATCGCTGGGTTATAATGACCGCGAAGCGAGTTGGGCGCTCAAGCAGTTACCTACTGGAGTTACCGTGTCGGACGGGATCCGTCAGGCACTAAAGCTATTGTCAAAAGAAAAGTAATGAAGGCAAGCTCCTTGTACCTAATGAAAGAGTGCGCGATGAGCTGTCCTTGCCAGAGTAATGATAGAAACTGACCGATTGATTGCTTCTGAGCCAGCCTCTACCCATGAAGAGGATCTGGAGAGGGCTCTTCGCCCCAAGTTTCTGGATGAATATGTCGGCCAGGAAAAAGTGCGCGGGCAGTTGCAGATCTTCATTGAGGCAGCGCGGCGGCGTAAGGAAGCGCTTGACCATGTTCTGCTATTTGGCCCGCCGGGGTTGGGCAAGACGACACTGGCCCATATTATCGCAAGGGAGATGGGTGTGAACTTGCGTCATACATCGGGGCCGGTACTAGAGCGCCCCGGCGATCTGGCAGCACTCCTGACTAACCTCGAGACCAACGATGTTCTGTTCATCGACGAGATCCACCGGCTATCTCCGGTAGTGGAAGAGATTCTTTATCCAGCCCTGGAAGATTATCAGCTCGATATCATGATCGGTGAAGGCCCTGCCGCACGATCCGTCAAGCTAGACCTGCCACCATTTACCCTGGTAGGGGCAACTACTCGCGCGGGGATGCTCACCAACCCGTTGCGTGATCGTTTCGGGATTATCTCCCGTCTGGAGTTTTATTCGGTAGAGGAGTTGACTCGTATCGTCACGCGGTCAGCGGGATTACTTAATGTTGAAATTTCGTCCGACGGGGCGATAGAAATCGCTCGACGTTCTCGTGGCACCCCTCGAATTGTTAACCGTCTTCTGAGGCGGGTCCGCGACTTTGCTGAAGTCAAGGCAGAGGGGCGGATCACTCGCCCGGTGGCGGATGCAGCCCTGATCATGCTGGATGTCGACATTGCTGGGCTAGATGTAATGGATAGGAAGCTATTACTGGCGGTGATGGAAAAGTTTGGAGGAGGTCCGGTAGGAGTGGATAATCTCGCAGCGGCCATTAGCGAAGAGCGCGGCACTATTGAGGACGTGCTAGAGCCTTACCTGATCCAGCAAGGCTACATGAAACGCACCCCGCGGGGGCGCATGGCCACAGTGATCGCTTACCAGCACTTCGGCATGGCGCTACCGAAGAATGGTTTGAGCGGGGAACTATGGGATGGAGAATGAGAGCTTACTTGTCCATCGATGAGCACTGATATTGCTACTCAGAACGGTGGCGTAGCCGTGATTCCAATAGCCACCTTCTCTCTGCCTGTGCGCGTCTATTATCAGGACACAGACGCGGGAGGGGTAGTCTATCATTCGAATTATCTTAATTTCATGGAGCGTGCGCGCTATGAATGGTTGCGCGAAATGGGGTTTGATATTCACTCCCTGGTTCAAGTAAACAAGGCAATATTCATGATACGTTCACTCAGCATTGAGTACTTCAAGCCAGCATTGCTGGACGATTTACTGCAGGTGAGCGTACAAGTGAAGGCAGTGGGCAGAAGCAGGCTGACTCTCTGCCAAGATGTGTTGCGCGGCCAGACTCTTTTGGCGGGTGCTATTGTTAATGCGGTGTGTGTGGGTGTTGATACTCTGAAGCCGGTGAGCGTACCAGCGCCACTACGGCACAAACTTGGAAAATTATTATGAATGCATCAGTTACACAAGATATGTCTGTCTTCTACCTGATCAGCAGCGCGAGCCTGCCGGTACAATTAGTGATGGCGTTGTTATTGCTGACTTCATTTATGTCGTGGTGGTTTATCTTTCGTAAAATGTTCGCTATCCGGCAGGCGACGAAGCAGAGCGATGAGTTTGAGGACATGTTTTGGAAGGGCCCTGATCTCAACAAGCTCTACCAAAGTGCCGGCAACGCGCGTAACACGAAGGGCAGCATGGAGCGGATCTTTGAGGCCGGGTTCCGTGAATTTGTTAAGAATAAGCGCCAGCCCGGAATAGATATCAGTACGGTGATGGATGGTACGCGACGGGCAATGCGGGCCACATACCAACGGGAGATGGATGGACTTGAGTCGCACCTATCCTTTCTGGCGACGGTGGGGTCGGTGAGCCCCTATGTTGGTTTGTTTGGCACGGTTTGGGGGATCATGAACTCTTTTCGTGGACTATCTAACGTCACCCAGGCCACGATTGCACATGTTGCCCCCGGTATTGCAGAGGCGCTGATCGCGACAGCGATGGGATTATTTGCGGCAATCCCGGCGGTCATTGCTTACAACCGGTACGCGCATGATATCGATAGGCTGGCGACTCGTTTTGAGAGTTTTATGGAAGAGCTGTCTAATGTACTTCAGCGGCAGACGGCCTGATGAAAGTGGCTTTATGGGGCTTACATGATGGCTGAACGACGTAACAAGCGCCGTCAGATGAACGAGATCAACGTCGTTCCATATATCGACGTGATGCTGGTGCTACTGGTTATTTTTATGATCACTGCGCCACTGATCAGCCCCGGACAGATTGAGTTGCCGCAGATCGGCAAATCCCTAGCACCCCCAGTAGCGCCACTGGAAGTAGTCATCAGGGCTGACGGCACGTTGACTCTGCGTGACCGAAACAAAACGGGTGCTGAGCAGACCATCAGTCGTACTCAACTGGTCGAAACAATCAAGCAAAAACAGTCAGAAAATGCTGAACAACCGGTCGTGATTGCTGCCGACAAGAGTGTGCGGTATGAAGAAGTGATGAATGTGATGGATATTTTACAACAGCAACAAGTGAAAAAAGTCGGGCTGCTAGCCAGATCAAAATGAGTGCGCTGGTATTGCGAGACTCATCACACCTTGAACCGGGGATGTTGCCGGCAGGAGCTCTAGCGTTATTGGTGCATGTGGCTTTTTTGGCACTCATGGTGTTCGGTCTCAATTGGAAGAGCTATCCACCACAGGGGATGACTGTCGATTTATGGGAAAGTTTGCCCCCCCCAAACCAATCTGCCGCCAGCGCAAAACCATTGCCACCTAAGCAGGTTCCTAGCCCGCCCGAGGTGAGGCCCCTACCTCCTAAGCAGGAGGCTCGACCATCACCGACTAAGCCTGATATTGCGCTTAAGGAGAAGGTTGAGACCCCTAAGCCTGTTGTGAAGAAACAATCAGTACCTGAGGAGCAGAAGCCCAGAGTCGCTGATGATTTGGAACAACTAGTGCGTGATCAGGAGGCACTTGAGAAGCAGCGGGTACAGCAAGCAGCACAATCTAGAGCGCTGGACGTGATTGCTGAATATAAGGCGAAGATAATGGCCAAGATCAGGAGCCGTATTGTCTTGCCGCCTAATATTCCAGATGATTCCGTGGCAGAACTGGACGTTACATTGTTGCCAGGGGGTGATATTCTCAGCGTGAGGATGCGGAGAAGTAGTGGTTATGTTGCATTTGATAGCGCGGTTGAGCGCGCCATTATCTTGGCTAAGCCACTTCCGTTACCACCCGATCCGTCACTATTTCCCAAGTTTCGTGATCTGAGCCTTAAGGTGCATTATCGCGAATGATGCATAAATCACATGACTTTTTATCAGCATCCCCGGTTAACATAATGAGACCTGGTTTTATGCTAATAAGGCAACGGCAATCTTCTCGCCGCTCCCTTTTCCTCGCTCTTGCACTTTGGTTGATTAGCGCACCAATTCAGGCGGCACTCGACATTGAAATATTTGGGGGTGGCGCATCACAGATCCCAATCGCCATCACCCCCTTCGCAGGAGAAGAAAAACTTAAGCACAGCATCACAGCGGTGGTGGCGGCAGACCTCCAACGGAGCGGTCTCTTTAGGCTGGTAGACTCACCCGGTCCGCCACTACGCGACCCTCGACAGGTTGCGTACCCCGATTGGAAAAGTCGCGGAGCCAATGCGCTAGTGATTGGTAGCGCAGTGATGTTGCCTGATGGTCAGGTAGAGGTGAGTTTCTACCTGATGGATGTAGCAAAGCAGGTGCAGTTGATCGACTACACTATGATCGTCCCGGTCGACCGACTGCGTGCGGCTGCTCATCAGATAGCGGACATTATTTATGAAAAGTTAATGGGAGATGTGGGCGTATTCAGCACCCGCATTGCCTATGTGGTGAAGCAAGGTAATAAGTATGCCCTGCAGGTCGCTGATGCAGATGGCTTTAATGCCCAATCTATTATTGAATACAGCGAACCAATCATATCACCCGCATGGTCACCGGATGGCACCCAGATTGCCTATGTGTCCTTTGAGAATAAGAAACCAATAGTCTATGTGCAGACGCTTGCGACCCGGGGCCGCAAGGTGGTCGCTAATTTTAAAGGAAGCAACAGCGCCCCAGCATGGTCACCCGACGGCAAGAGATTAGCGGTCGTGCTATCCTTACAAGGCGGGTCGCAGATATTCTTAGTGAATGCAGATGGGAGCGGTCTGCAGAGACTTAGTCAGAGTTCTGGGATAGATACCGAACCTAATTTTTCGCCAGATGGGCAGACAATTATATTTACTTCAGATCGTGGCGGAAGTCCTCAAATCTATCGAATGGCAGTCACAGGATCTGCGTCCGGAACGGCCGAGCGGCTTACCTTTGAAGGGAGTTACAATGTTAGTCCGCATCACAGCCGGGATGGAAAGGGGTTTACCTTTATTCATCGCAACGGCGCTAAGTTCAATGTGGCGGTACAGGACCTGGCAACTCGTCAGGTTCAGTTGCTGACGGACTCGCGTTTTGATGAATCTCCTAGCCCAGCTCCTAACGACAGGATGATTTTGTATGCAACTGAGGTAAAGGGGCGTGGTATATTAGCAGTTGTATCAGGTGACGGTAAGACAAGACAAGAGCTCTCGATGCAGGCGGGTGATGTAAGAGAGCCGGCATGGGGACCTCTGCCAAAATCCGCCAGCCGCTAGTAACAAAAGTATTTAAATTTAAATTCAAAAGGAGTCAGCATGAAAAAAGTAATGAGCGTGTTACTCATAGGTTTGTTGTCAGCATGCGCTAGTCAGACCACCCAACCCACTGCGGAATCCACGTCTGCAGCTCGGGCAGAGACCAACCCGAATCTCAACCCGAATCTCAACCCGATTCTGAAGGACTCAAATAATATTCTGTCCAAGCGGAGTGTTTACTTTGATTACGATAGCTTCGTGGTGAAGAATGAATACAGAGCTACAGTACAGGCTCATGCGCAGTATTTGCGCGACAATGCGGCCGCTAAGGTGTTGCTACAAGGCAACGCTGATGAGCGGGGTAGCCGCGAGTACAACCTTGCTTTGGGTCAGAAACGTGCCGATAGCGTGAGGAGTGCGATGACACTGTCAGGCGCGAAGGATAGCCAGATCGAGGCTGTTAGTTTGGGTGAGGAAAAGCCCCGCGCTACAGGACATGATGAAGCCTCATGGGCCGAGAACCGCCGTACGGATATTCGCTACCAAGGCGAGTAAATATGCGCGTACGCGCTCTGTTATTGTCGTTATTGATGGTGGCTAGCAGTCCGGGTTATGCTGGACTGTTCGACGACAAAGAGGCGCGCAAGCAGATCGCTGATCAGCAGTCGATGATCGGGGATCTGCTCACGCGCATCACAAGACTAGAAGAGTTACTTGAGAACCAGTCGCTGCTTAATCTTCAGACCCAGATCGAGTCACTCAGGCAGGATACCAATAAGCTGCGCGGTCAGGTAGAAGTGCTGACGAATGAGAATGAACTGACGCAGAAGCGACAACGGGATTTTTACATTGATTTAGATGGTCGGCTGAGGCGGGTTGAACAACCAGAACCATCTACAATCTCAGCCTCCCCTCCCCTATCCGGTATTGCCGGGTCAGAAACGGAAGCATCTCCCCCCGTAGCGGAAGTGAATGCGCACTCAAAGGCAGAAGTCTCAGAGAACGATGCCTATGAGGCGGCTTATGAAGTATTCAAATCTGGCAATTATCAGAGTGCCGTCACTAAACTTCAGGCCTTTCTTGCAAACCACCCTTCATCTCGGCTTGCCCCCAGCGCGCTTTACTGGATCGGCAATTCTCATTATGCGCTGCGTGATTTTAGCAATGCAGTTATTACCCAGCGAAATTTGATCAAGACTTACCCGGATAGTAGTAAGGCTCCGGACGCGCTGCTCAACATTGCCAGTAGTCAACGCGAGATGAATAAGGTCATCACTTCCAAGAAGACACTGGAAGACTTAATCGCCCGATATCCCGGTAGCGATGCTGCAGATAAGGCCAGGCAACGACTGGCTAATAGAAAGTAGGTTACACCCCGTTGCTCCCGGCGGGCCCTGTTCTGAGAGATGCCTCATACTCCTTCCCCATTGCAGCACAAAGCTATAAAGACTCCTGAAGTTCAGACTTTGCGAGTCAGTGAGATATTCTTTTCTCTGCAAGGAGAGACCAGCCGTATAGGTCTGCCGACTGTATTCGTGCGCTTAACTGGGTGTCCTTTACGATGCGGTTATTGTGATACTGGGTATGCTTTTTACGGCGGGGAGAGTGTAACCATCTCTTCTATCCTGGATGAGGTTTCTGGATATATGCCCCGCTATGTCACGGTCACTGGTGGCGAGCCTCTAGCTCAGAAAGAGTGCCTAACATTACTCAGTCTATTGTGTGATGCAGGTTACTCAGTATCGCTTGAGACCAGCGGAGCGATGGATGTATCAAATGTGGATGATCGGGTGTCCAGAGTGCTAGACATAAAAACTCCTGGCTCAGGGGAGGTGAAGAAGAACCGCTGGTCTAACTTGAAGCATCTCTCATCTCGGGATGAGTTGAAGTTCGTCCTATGCGATGAAGCCGACTACCTGTGGGCTGTAAAGATAATAGATGAGCACGATTTAAATAAGATCTGCTCCATTTTATTTTCACCGGTTTATGGGCGGCTTGACCCAGCAGGGCTTGCTGAGTGGATACTGCGCGATCGGCTGTCAGTGCGATTACAGATCCAGTTGCATAAGCTTTTGTGGGGCGAAGGGCCAGGTCGATGAGAAATCTGGTAGAGATTATTACGTATTTACTTTGTTCCTCCTATGACTAAGGCAGTGGTTCTTCTATCAGGCGGGCTGGATTCGGCCACTACACTCGCCCTCGCACGTGATCAGGGATATGAGTGTTATGCACTGAGTGTCGATTATGGTCAACGACACGGGGCTGAATTAGTGGCGGCAGAGAAGGTGGCTCTATCTATCGGAGTAAGTGAGCACAGGACCGTCAAGGTTGACCTAGCAGGGTTCGGCGGTTCGGCGCTGACAGACAGGTCTATTGATGTTCCTATCGAGGGAATTAAGATTGGTATTCCGGTTACGTATGTGCCAGCTCGCAACACAATTATGTTATCACTGGCACTAGCGTGGGCTGAGGTACTTGGAAGCTATCATCTATTTATTGGTGTTAACGCGGTGGACTACTCAGGCTATCCAGATTGCAGAGCTGAATACATCACCGCTTTTGAACAGATGGCGAATATGGCTACTAGGGCTGCAATCGAAGGTAATAGATTGAGCATTTATACCCCACTTATCAGTCTGTCCAAGGCGGAAATCATCCGTCAAGGGGTCCTGCGGGGAGTTGACTATAGCTTGACGGTATCCTGCTACAAGGCAAGCGCGAACGGACTGGCCTGTGGAGTGTGTGACTCATGCCGGCTGCGCAGGACGGGCTTTGCAGCAGCAGGGGTGTCTGATCCAACACGCTACTGGCGATCAGACCCATAGCGTGGACAGAAAAAATAAGGCGGCGTTTAGCGAAGAATTTTTTTGTGTAATCCTGCCTGACATTAGCAGATTACTTTGTACTGATGCTACGAGAGTTAGGCGTTAGAGAGGGATGGAGAGTAGCGGGGAGGTGTATGAGTGAGTCATGTGGACTGTGTCTTCTGCGATTGTGCCAGGCTGTCCCGATACGCAACCAGACAGATCGGCCACGAGTAACCCAGACACCTAGTGAACGATAAGACCGCCATAAGGCAAAAGCACGAAATGCTAAACGTTTAAGTGGCCAGGAGTACGCGGAGTTACGTGAGAGCATAATCGCCGTCATGCCTGCCAACATTGCAATCAGAATAAGTGGGCGCGTTTTGAGATAGTGTAGGTAGACTAGGGTCGTATCTGCCACATGTAACGGCTGGACCAAGGGTTGCACGGATAGGATTACGTCTGTCCGTTGAGCCGCCGCCAGAGCTACTAGCTGTGCTCGTCGCAGATGGATATCACTCAGACGGGTGATCACGGGTTATTTTTTAAGATGTTCACGGTCTTTAGAGAGCTCCGCCAGCGTGCTGGAGAACATCTTCTTGTTTTCTGCAGACTTGGCTCGCAACGTAAGCACTGCAAATATTCCAAGGACAAGAAAAACTCCGGACGTGACACCAAGTACAGGTAGACGGTAGCTGTCCCAGAATAACACCACGAAAAAAACTGTGAGTAATACAATCCCGAGACCAAGGCAGAAGACCGCAACTAAACCCAGCATCAATAGCTGACCTAGTTGTAGTTTCGCCTCTTCAAGTTCAGTAGAAAAGATTTCCAGTCGGGTTTGTAAAATGCCGACTAGTGTTGTTGCTAGTTTCCTAATGGAGCCAAGCAACCCAGCTTCGCTCGCAGGATCTTTTTCAGTCATGACGGGAGTTTAGCGTCGCCCGATTAACAGACCGAGAATGAGTCCGGCACCAGCTGCAACTCCCACCGCATGCCAGGGGTTGGCTTGGACATAATCACAGGTGACTTTCGCTGCCTGGTGGGACTTGTCGACAACCAAACCTTCAACCTTGTACAGCTGACGCTTGGCATCATCAAGACCATCATTAATCTTTTCGCGGGCAGCAGCGGCTCTCTCGCCAGCCTGTCCGGCGGTAGATCTAAGTAGCTCCTCCGCATCTGCTACTACAGCTTTCAAATCTGCAACAAGCTTATCCGTCGCAATATTATGTGTCTCAGACATTTCGGAATCCATTTTATCTCCTTGAAAGATTGATGATTACAATGATGACTAGAAGGAACTTGAGAGTCACTTGAATTAGTATAGCGTACTCAAGACGAGTATATTAGTTTCATTAGTGAGGATATTTGGAACTCAATTTTCGATTTTTGAATTAGCGAGAGCACACCAAGGTTAGTTAAAATATAGGGCCGGATTATGCAAAATAATAATGTTACTTAAGCGCCTTACTGTTCATTTTGGGCTTAATGAAGGCATTAAAACTTCTCGCCAAATTGCTTATACCGAATGGGGGAAGCCAGACAATCCACACATTGTGGTCTGTGTTCATGGGTTAACGCGTAATTGTCGCGATTTTGACTTTCTGGCAGAGGCATTAGAGGTCGATTGTCGTGTGATCTGCGTGGATGTGGTGGGGCGTGGACAAAGTGACTGGCTTGTGAATGAGGCAGATTATGATAATTATCTGCTGTACCTGTCGGACGCAATCGAGCTGCTTAAACACGTCGGCGCCCTAGGCAATACCGACATTCAACTGGATTGGGTCGGTATTTCAATGGGTGGATTAATCGGCATGGCCTTGGCAACCCAGACAGCACTTCCATTGCCTCTGCCAGTGCCAATCCGAAGGCTCGTCATGAGCGACATTGGTCCGTTAATCCCAGTTTCGGCGCTCGCCCGGATCGGGGAATATCTAGGAAAAGCCCCGCGCTTTAACAGCTTCGACGAATTTGAGGTCTACTTGAAGAAAATCTCAAATCCATTTGGCCCCTTGACCGAAGCCCAGTGGCATCATCTTGCAATTTATAGCGTGCGCAAGTTCGATGATGGAACCTACGGTTTTCGATACGACCCAAGGATTGCTGAAAGCTTCAAGAGGCACTTACTCAAGGATATCGATTTGTGGGAGCAGTGGGATAAGCTACGGACCCCCACACTAGTGCTGAGAGGAACGGAATCCGATTTATTGTCGTCTAAAACGGCGATGGAAATGGAGGTCCGTGGTATTAGAGCGCAAATAGTTGAACTGCCTGGCATTGGCCACGCGCCAATGCTGGTAGGCGAGGAGCAGATTAAGATTGTGAAGGATTTTTTATTGGCGCCGACTCCCGCTACTTGAGCTATTGAATAATTCTTATTGATAGTTAGAGACCGTCTTCGGATTCCCGGGTAGGTGTTGAAATTTTATGCTGTTGTAGAGCCCACTTCACATGTTCACGCACCAAGGCCGAGGAGTCATCTCGGCGTGACTGTAAGGCATCGGTCACCGCAAGAGATGAGGGCGCATTGCCTAACCCGACTGCAAGATTGCGCAGCCACTGTTCATGGCCAATACGGCGGATTGGGCTGCCAGCAAGGAGGGTATCGAAACGCTCCTCGCTCCAACCGAAGAGCTCGACCAGGGAGACATCATCCAGTCCATTGCGGACTGCGAAATCACCCTCATTAGTAACGGCGGCAAACTTATTCCATGGGCAGATCAGTTGGCAATCATCGCAGCCGTATACGCGGTTGCCGATCAGAGGGCGAAGCTCAAGCGGAATGCTGCCCTTATGTTCAATAGTGAGATAAGAAATACAGCGCCTTGCATCCAGTCGGTAGGGGGCAATGATGGCCTGAGTAGGGCAAATCGAGATGCATTTACTACAACTGCCACAATAATTCCCAACGGCGTCATCGACGGGTAATGGTAAGTCCGTATAAATTTCACCCAGAAAAAACAATGACCCTGATTCGCGGGTGAGAAGAAGAGTATGCTTACCACGCCAACCGAGACCCGATCTCTGTGCCCATTCAACTTCCATCACCGGCGCGCTGTCGGTGAATACGCGGCCATTGAAATAGCCCGCCTCAATTGCAATTTTATCGGTAAGCTTTTGCAAACGTGCCCGCAGGACTTTGTGATAATCGCGGCCGAGTGCGTATCGAGAGATGAACGCCCCTACCCCACTACGCAGAACCTCCCAACTATTTTTCGCTGTAGGAGGTGTATTGTTCATACGAACTGAGATTACGCGCAGCGTATCGGGCACGAGTTCTGCCGGGCGAGTTCGGCGGCTACCGTGTTTTGCCATATAATCCATTTCACCGTGGTGGCCTAGGCTGAGCCACTCGTGTAAGTCTGCTTCAACCTGTGACATATCGGCAGTAGCATCAGCAATGCGGATGTCCTGGAAGCCAAGCTCTTTGCCCCAGGCCTTGATAGCAACCGATAATGCTACGAAATCTTGTGATGGATTCTTGGAGGTACTTTCTTGCATAGCCCTCATCATACCGGCTCTACTGACATACATCATCTTGACGATGAAGCCGCAACGCTGGCATTGGGGAGGGGAATCGGGGAAATAGTGAATCCCGGGTTAATCATCTTCCTACGGGGGGATCTCGGCGCAGGAAAAACGACACTGGCGCGCGGCATCTTGCGTGGGCAGGGTTATGATGGGAAGGTAAAGAGCCCAACGTATAATCTTGTTGAACATTACAAAAACTCTAGGTTATACTTCTATCACTTTGATTTATATCGTTTCAATGATCCGATGGAGTGGGAGGATGCGGGCTTCCGCGAATACTTCAACGCCGGGTCAGTCTGTCTTGTTGAGTGGCCAGAAAGAGCGCATGGCCTTCTGCCACCGCCAGATTTACAAATTTTTCTTGGTATCAGTGAGACAGGCCGAAGCATTAGAATTCAAGCGGACACGGAGGCGGGTCGACAGTGTCTGAAACATTGGCAAGCTCCAACACACCTCTGACCATGGCGAGTCTTACTTGCCGCAATCCCTTGTTTTCTTCAATATTAAGTATGCTCCGCTCAACAGTAGGGATGGGGGCTTTAGTATTGATGTTTGGCAGTGCGGCCATTGCTGAAACGACAATCAGTGCCGCCCGTGTTTGGCCGGCAGCAGAATATACCCGCATCACGCTGGAATCAGCCACGCCAATTCAGTACTCTTTAAGCATATTAAAAACCCCAGATCGAGTGGTGATCGATTTGGAAGATATCGCACTCACGTCAGAGCTAGAGAATCTGCCCGGGAAGGTCGGCGTTAACGACCCTTATATCCGAGCGCTGCGAATTGGCCGGTTCAAACCAGGCGTACTAAGGTTGGTGTTGGACCTTAAAACTGAAGTTGCGCCGCAAGCATTCGAACTTAAACCTGTCGCTAATTACGGTTATCGACTGGTGCTGGATATTTATCCGACCATTCCACCTGACCCGTTGATGGCACTTCTAGGGGGGGGGGCAATGACGATGCCACAGACTGGTGAAGCAGATACTAGACCAGAGGTAAAGTCCCACGATAAGTCTAGCAGGGGCGGCGAGTCCTCTGGAAAAGCTAAGCCAGAAGTAAGAAGACTGATTATCATCGCAATTGACCCGGGCCACGGGGGCGAGGATCCAGGAGCAATAAGCCGTAGCGGCACCCAGGAGAAAGATATCACGCTTGCCATCGCCCAGAAGCTTAAAAGCAAGATAGACAAGGAGCCTAACATGCGTGCGGCATTGACACGTGATGGGGATTATTTCATATCGTTGCCAATGCGTCTCACCAAGGCGCGCCAGCTAAATGCAGATCTATTCGTATCGGTTCATGCAGATGCTTTCATTAAGCCACATGCACGGGGATCATCAGTATTTGCACTATCAGAGCGGGGTGCAACCTCGGCCGCCGCGCGCTGGCTAGCAAAAAAAGAGAATGACGCGGATCTGATAGGGGGAGTCAATCTTGACGGCAAAGATCATTACCTTAAGCAAACTTTATTAGATCTGTCACAGACTGCGACCATCAACGACAGTCTCAAGCTCGGCCGGGAGGTACTGGCAGAGATCGGCGATATCAATCATCTGCACAAGAATGAAGTAGAGCAGGCCGGGTTTGCCGTACTAAAATCCCCGGATATCCCCTCGATCTTGGTAGAGACCGCGTTCATCAGCAATCCTGATGAAGAGAAGAGACTGAAAGATACTGCCTACCAGGATAAAATGGCAGAGGCAATGCTCGCCGGTATCAAGCGATATTTTGCTAACAACCCGCCGTTAGCACGCTCCAAAATGGTGTGGATGGAGTAACGCTCTCTCGTCAATCGTTAACTTGTTACATAACACTCCAGTAAAAATCAATGTTGTGCGAGCTCTACTGTCCCCATATGAAAACCCAGTTGACCTTGGCGGCGCTCCTTGAAGTAGCGCTTTAACGGTTCGCGAATAACACGGAAAGCGAGTGTGTCCCACGGGATCTCGCGTTCACTGAAGAGCTGGACCTCTAGACTCTCTATTCCAGGTTTGAAATTGAGGTCGAGTAGCTGTGCACGAAATAGAATATGCACTTGGTTGATATGGGGTAGGTTATAAATAGCATAAAGTTCACCGATCTTTACGCGCGCATTGGCCTCTTCAAGAGTCTCACGTGAAGCGGCTTCAACCAAGGTCTCTGCATTTTCCATAAATCCCGCTGGCAGAGTCCAGAAGCCGTGTCGTGGCTCGATGGCGCGGCGACACAGTAGTACCTTATCTTCCCATTCGGGAATGCAACCAACTATCATCTTTGGATTCTGATAATGAATAGTGTTGCATGCTGGGCAGACGTGACGCAGGAAGGTGTCACCTGCAGGAATACGCAGATCAATCGGAGCGCCACAGTCACTACAGTATTTCATAAGGCAATTCTTGAGGTCCATGTGTTACTAGGTAAGCGGTAAGAGTGTGAGAATCTTAACATGGGGGCAAGTGCGCTGATTACGAATCGGCCGCCTCACCGGAGCAGACTGCCCGCGGGTGGTGGTGTATTCTGCTATAATCCAGCAGGCTTTTAGCATGGGCCGAACAATGGAAATTCTTTCCCCGCACCATGAAACTTACATGAAAATAGCCGTTGCCCAGATTAATTGTATAGTCGGTGACCTCACCGGCAATGCTAAAAAAATTATTGCATTTGCCAATAGCGCAAAAGACAAAGGTGCCGTATTGGTCGTTACGCCGGAACTGGCGCTATCCGGCTACCCACCTGAAGATTTGCTGCTACGTGAGGGGTTTCATCTGGCCTGCAAAAACATGCTCGCCAGTCTTGCAACCAAAATATCCGGCATCACCCTACTGGTGGGACATCCACGCCTCGTTGATGGTGCGATCTACAATGCCGCTTCAGTGATACGTGACGGCAAAGTGATTGACGCATACCACAAGAATAGACTGCCCAATTACACTGTATTTGATGAGCAGCGATATTTTGAGGCCGGTATCAATCCTTGTGTTTTCGATGTGGCGGGCACAAAATTTGGAATCAATATTTGCGCTGATGTTTGGGAAAAGGGAGCAGTCGCGCGCGCAAAGGAAGCTGGGGCAGATGTTCTGTTGGTGATGAATGCCTCACCCTATCACATGGACAAACAAGCAACGCGTTACCAATTGATACGGCAACGCATCAGCGAAACGGGCATGGCCATCGTGTACATCAACTTAGTGGGCGGACAGGATGAACTGGTATTTGATGGTCTTTCATTTGCGATGAATAGCCAGGGTGAACTGACACATCAATTTGGCGAATTCACTGAAGAGCTTGGGTTGATCGAATTTCAGGATGGAATACCCTTGCCGGGAGAGATCGAGCCACGGCCCGCTTCGCAGGCAAGCATCTACCGTGCACTATGCCTCGGTGTGAAGGATTATGTTGTAAAGAATGAGTTCCCAGGCGTATTGCTAGGGCTATCCGGGGGGGTTGATTCCGCATTGACGCTTGCGATTGCTGTGGATGCGTTGGGCGCTAACAAAGTACGAGCGGTGATGATGCCGTCTCAATATACCGTCGATATGAGTCGAGAGGATGCGCGTTCAATGGCGGAAGCATTGTGCGTTAGCTACAGCGAGATCGCTATCAAATCACTTTTCGAGGGTTTTTTGAGCACACTAACTGCGGAGGTCAAGGGGCTCCCACTAACTACTAATTCAGACAACATGGAAGAGAATCTGCAGGCAAGGATTCGTGGCATGTTGCTAATGGCGTTATCGAATAAATATGGCTCGATCGTTCTCACAACTGGTAACAAATCTGAAATGGCGGTGGGCTACTGCACCCTGTATGGAGATATGGCCGGTGGTTTTGCGGTGTTGAAGGACATCAGTAAGACGATGGTGTACCAACTATGTCACTATCGCAATAGCTTGGGAAAGGTGATCCCGGATCGCATTATCCAGCGTGCCCCATCTGCCGAACTGCGTCACAACCAGACCGATCAAGATAGCCTGCCACCCTATGATGTGCTCGATGCAATCATCGAGGCCTACATGGAACGAGATTTGTCATTACATGAAATTATACGGATGAATTTCACCGAGAACGATGTGCGGCGGGTGGTCCATCTCATTCAAGTGAGCGAGTATAAGAGACGACAATCTCCGGTGGGTATCCGCATCACACAACGTGGTTTTGGCAAGGACTGGCGCTATCCGATCACATCGAAATATCGAGATGAGTTTTGAACCGACCAAGACGCCGGCATATCATCCATTAAGCTTCTTCAGAGATATTTAACTCAAGGATCGCACCATGAAAAAAATCGAGGCCATCATTAAACCCTTCAAACTAGATGAGGTATGGGAGGCCCTTAACGAGCTTGGTGTAAGCGGATTGACTGTTACCGATGTGAAGGGTTTTGGCAGACAGAAGGGGCATACCGAACTCTACCGTGGTGCGGAATATGTAGTGGATTTTCTTCCTAAGGTGAAAATAGAAATAATACTGACCGATGATCAGGTGGGTGTCGCCATCGATGCCATAGTCAAGGCTGCCCGCACCGGTAAGATAGGTGACGGCAAGATATTTGTAACTAGCATTGACCAGATCGTCAGAATACGCACAGGAGAAGTAAATGAGGCGGCGATTTGATTTAGGGGCCTCGCAATCAGGGCCTCTTGGTTAACATGGAACTTAGCCTGCTAATTTCTATCATATCATCATGAAATTGCGATATCTAACGGCCGTAATACTGCCACTCTTTTTTGTTCTTAACGTTTCTGCTGACGAGTTGCCAGAACTGGGTGATATCTCCCAGGCCACCATTTCGCCACGACAAGAGCGGCAGCTTGGTCTGCAGATCATGACGGAGATTCGTGCTGACCGTAGCTATCTTGATGATGCAGAGATAGCGGCTTATCTCACTAGTCTGGGTAACAGGCTACTTGCTGGATCGAATGAAGACCACCCTGACCAAGAGTTTGAGTTTTTTGCACTTCAGGACCCGTCCATCAATGCTTTTGCACTACCCGGTGGATTTATGGGTTTCAACAGCGGCCTCATTCTCGCTGCACAGAGTGAGTCAGAATTGGCTGGCGTGATGTCGCATGAGATTGCGCATGTCACCCAGAAGCATCTTGCACGAATGATCTCAGGTCAGAAATATAACATGCTGACCACCCTTGCATCACTGGCACTGGCAATTCTGGTTTCGCGCTCAAACCCGCAAGCCGGGCAGGCAGCCGTAGCGGCCTCACAGGCACTTTCAATTCAGTCTCGGCTTAACTTTACTCGGGATCATGAGAAGGAGGCCGACAGGATCGGGTTAAATATACTGGTTGATGCAGGACTAAATCCGAATGGAATGACGGAATTTTTCGAACGGCTGCAAAAGGCAGGCCGCTTTCAGGAGAATGGTGCCCCATCTTACTTGCGCACCCACCCGATTACTTATGAGCGCATAGCGGACATCCAGAGCCGTACTCAAAATATGTCCTACCGGCAGGTCCCCGACAGTCTTGATTTCCAGTTGGTGCGTGCCAAGCTACGGTCTCTTCAGGGGAAGCCAAAAGACGCGGTAAGATACTTTGAGTCCAGTATCCGGGACAAACGTTACAATAGCGAGGTTGCAGAGCGGTATGGGTTGATTAATGCTTTGTTGCGAGATAGGGCTTACTTACGCGCAGATAAGGAGCTAGCGCTGCTCTACGAGTCCTCACGCGCTAGCGGCATGATAGAAATGCTGGAGAACCATCGACTGGGTACGGCAATTCAGATTGAGCGGAAGGTCTCGCACTCGAGCCCTATGATTGAAACTCTGGCGGCTCGGGTCAAGTTTTCCAAGGGGCAGTTTGCAGAGGCCCTTGATATTTATCGCGCCTCATTGCAGATCTACCCTCAGCACCGAGCATTGACCTATGACTATGCCGATGCATTACTACGCAGTCATAGTGTCGACTCTGCTCTAAAATTCATCAATCAGCAGTTACTATTCACCCCCAATGATGTACGTCTCTACAATCTGCAATCCCAGGGCTACGCGGCATTGGGAAGCAATCTGATGCAGCACCGTGCCCAGGCCGAAGCTTACGTTCGGCAGGGTTACCTCGCCGCGGCCATTGACCAACTCCAGACTGCACTGAGAAGGAATGATGGTGATTTCTATCAGGTATCCGGTGTTGAGGCACGCCTTAAGGAGTTGCGCGAACTGGAGGCGGCTAATAAAAATTAGTGGGCCACCAGAAACCCTCCAAGCGGATCTCATTCGATAGCCCCTTAAAGTCGTCGCACTCAGGTAACATTCGCCTTTATCTACGCCCAGTCTGACACGGAATATAACCTAGCCGCTTATGATCACTATTTCCCGCAAAAAACTGTTGGCCATTGTCGCAATATTGTTACTCAGTGTTGTCGCTATCTGGTACTGGAGTAGCAAATCGGAGTCCAAACAGGACCGATATAAGACTCAAGTAGTCGACCGTGGGGATATCGTGCAGAGCATCTCCGCCAACGGAACGCTCAATCCAGTGGAGCTGGTCAATGTGGGTACCCAGGTATCGGGTACGGTATCCAAGATGTATGTTGATTTTAATGACCAGATAGAGGCAGGCCAAGTATTGGCAGAGCTTGACCCGGCGCTGTTTCGTGCGCAGTTGCAGCAGTCTGAGGCTAACGTAATGAATGCTCAGGCCTCGCTAAAGCTTGCTGAAAACAAGATGGGCCGTAATCTTGCGCTCAAGGAGCAAGGTTTTATTTCTAGTGATGGCCTGAACATGTTCGAGCAGCAACTGGATGCTGCTCGTGCCCAGCTTGCTTTAAGTAAGGCCCAGTTAGCGCGTGACCGAGCTAACTTTTACTATAGCGTAATTAAGTCACCAATTTCTGGGGTGGTGGTGGCCCGTAATATAGAGATTGGGCAGACTGTAGCAGCGAGTTTCCAGACGCCCGTCTTGTTCCAGATTGCCAAAGACTTGCGTCAGATGCAGATTGATACCAGTGTGGCGGAGGCAGATATTGGCCAGTTGCGTCTCGGCCAGCAAGCAAACTTCACAGTGGATGCCTTCCATGAGCGCGAATTTTCTGGAGCAGTGAAGCAAGTTAGACTCAATCCCACCATTCAGCAGAATGTAGTTACATATAACGTAGTGGTGACGGTCGCCAATGAGGACGGTGCGCTGCTGCCAGGCATGACCGCCAATGTGCGGTTCGCAGTTAATCAGAAGGACTCGGTGTTGAGAGCGCCCAATGCAGCGCTACGGTATAAGCCAGCTGATGGTGATTCCGATAGTGCGCCGACTAAGCAACCAAGCAAGCCAGTACTCTACCGGCTGGAGGGTGGCAAGCCTGTTCCGATCAATGTCAGGATCGGCATCGCTGATGGAGCTTTCACCGAGATCATTGAGGGTGGAATCAAAGAGGGTGACAAACTGGTAGTGCGAGAGGCTGCAAATAAGGATAAATCAGGTAGCAACTTCAAGCTCAGAATGTTCTGATGACGTCAGTTCAGCCCGATCCTTCTGCTGAGCCGCTGATCAGGGTAGACCGACTGTGCAAGATCTATAGCCTGGAAAGTGGTGTCAATGGAACGGTCAATAGTCAGGTTCTGTACGATGTGAATCTGAACATCAATCGCGGGGAGTTTGTCGCCATCATGGGGCACTCGGGTTCTGGTAAGTCCACCCTGATGAATCTGCTGGGCTGCCTTGATACCCCTAGCAGCGGGCACTATTGGCTCGCTGGTCGTGATGTGGCATCGCTCTCGGAGGATGAGCTTGCGAGTGTACGAAACCACAACCTTGGATTTGTATTCCAGGGGTTTAATCTACTGAAACGCATGACGGCCTTGGACAATGTGGCGACACCATTACTCTATGCTGGGGTGAGCCGCGCTGAGAGCCGCCAGCGAGCCCAGGAGTTGTTGCAACAGACGGGTCTCGGCAAATTTTCTGAATATCAACCCAATCAGCTCTCGGGTGGCCAGCAGCAGCGTGTCGCTATCAGTCGTGCCCTGGTCAACAACCCACAACTTATTCTGGCGGATGAGCCTACCGGCAACCTCGATACCCAAACCAGCGGTGAAATCATGGGGGTTTTTGAACGCCTCAATCGAGAGAAGGGAATCACCATTGTGCTAGTAACCCATGAGGACGATATAGCCGCG
This sequence comes from Nitrosomonadaceae bacterium, assembly GCA_947471695.1. Taxonomy (GTDB): domain Bacteria; phylum Pseudomonadota; class Gammaproteobacteria; order Burkholderiales; family Nitrosomonadaceae; genus VFJL01. The sequence continues at coordinate 5,308 of CANIWY010000001.1, read as the reverse complement.
TATGCGAGCCGGTTAGTGCGGCTGAAAGACGGGCGAGTGATACATGACAGTAAGGTGGGGCCTTGAACTTATTAGCCATTATTGGCGAGGCGCTGCGCGCACTACGTCTTAACCGATTGCGCACCGGTTTGACGATGCTCGGGATGATTATTGGTGTGGCGGCAGTGGTGCTGATGCTGTCCATTGGTCAAGGTGCTCAAGCGACCGTCAATCAGGCGATTGCCTCAATGGGGAGCAATCTGTTTATTGTGCTGCCTGGGGCCACCTCCTCAGGGGCAATGCGCCAAACGAGCGGCAGTGTTCAGACCTTAACCCTTGGCGATGCGCAGGCGGTAGCAAGCCTACCCTCGATCAAGGCGGTTGCGCCGATTATCACGGGGACTGCGCAATTGAATTTTGGTGCTAATAATTGGAGCACGGTCGTCACCGGTGTGACGCCAGACTATTTTAGGGTGCGTAACTGGAGCACGGAAGATGGAGAGGTGTTTACCGATACTGACTTTCGTTCGGCCGCACGTGTTGTTGTTCTGGGGCAGGTGACCGCAAAAAATCTGTTCGGTGATGAGGACCCAACAGGAAAGACGATACGCATTAAGAAGAGTCCCTTTACAGTGACAGGGGTACTTGCGGCTAAGGGGCAGAGTCTGGATGGACGTGATCAGGATGATAGTGTATTTATTCCCCTCACTACCGGTCAGCGCCAAATTTTTGGCAGTCAGTTTCCTGGAACGATCCGTTTCATGATGGTGCAGGGAAAGTCACCCGAGGTGATGGAAGGGGCTGAGAGCGAGATTAATCAGTTGTTACGCCAACGCCATCGCCTGGCTGAGGGCACGGATAGTGACTTCACTGTGCGCAATATGGCAGCGCTGGCTGCTGTTGCCACCGGTGCGGCTAAGGTGATGTCGCTGATGCTTGGAGCGATTGCTTCGGTATCCTTGTTGGTCGGTGGTATTGGTATCATGAATATCATGCTGGTCTCGGTGACTGAACGCACTCGTGAGATCGGCATCCGGATGGCGATCGGTGCTAATCGACGTGCCATTCTCACGCAATTTCTGCTGGAGGCTTTAGTAATCTGTATCCTAGGCGGCTTGGCGGGGGTTGCGCTTGGAATTGGCGGTGCCTGGGCGGTAAGCCGTGCAGCGGATATGGTGGTTGTCATTACGCTTGGAATGGTTGGCCTAGCATTCTTTTTTGCCTCAGCGGTGGGAATATTCTTTGGCTTCTATCCGGCGAAGAAAGCGGCATCTTTGCGACCGGTTGAGGCGCTACGCTACGAATAATTTTATTGTCACATTGAGTTCTTTGCGGTGTTATCTGTATTGCCTGTACATGAAAGCATGAGTTAGCATGATTTCTGCTTACGCCAAGCTGAATTCGTTTGGATGTCTTAAATAAACCCTAAGGGAGATGAAGCATGCAACAAGCAAAAAAGGGGCTGACTTTGATCGAAACAATGAGTGTGGTGGGAATTGTTGGCATTTTGGCAACGATTGCGGTTATGCAGTATGGCAACTATATTTCGCGCAGCCAGGCAGCCAATACATTGGCTGAATTGGCGCCATACAGGCAGGCTATAGGAGTGTGCTATCAGAATAGTGGGGCCCTAGCCAACTGTAACGTAGGCACGTTTGGTATTCCAGCGCCCCTCGTTTCAACCAATGTTAAGACTCTTACTCTAGGTAATGGAGTGTTAGCCGGGACAAGCTCTGCGACAACCAGTTCTGGATCTGCGATGGATTTTACTTATGTCCCAGAGCCGGAAGCCGGAACGGCAAGCTTGACATGGGGAATGACCGGCACTATCTGCGACAGCTCCCGAGGCCTCAAGCCCGGAGATGGTCCATGCGCTTAATGGAGGTAGCGATAGGTCTCGGCGCTGATGTCGGAGGCGCACTTAGAGTAAGCTTAGGCTAAGGGTCCTAATTGCAGAGTCGTCTTGTTTTTTACTTAATCAGTAGTACGGGTAGCGTTGAAAGTTGCATCAGTTTGTTGGCAACAGAGCCCATCAGCAATCCTTTGGCCCCCCCCAGTCCGCGCGGACCAATGACGATCTGATCGCATTGTTTTTCAGCGGCACAGTGTACGATCATTTCAGCCGGATCGCCCACGAGGATGTGGGGCTGGCAGATAATGCCCGTTTTCTCTAGCAAATTGCGAGCCGACTGCAGACCTTTAAATCCTTCCTCCTGGTGGTATTGTTTAATATTTTCTTTATCGAGAAAGCTGGAGACGCCACCATGTAAAGGGGGCTGGACATTGAGCAAGTGAATCTCCGGCACTTCTTTGTACCAACCGAGTAGTTTGATGAAATTTGCTACGGATTGATTGGAGCTGTCGGAACCGTCTACCGGCAAAAGAATTCTTAGCATGATTTTCCGTGGTTTAAGGTTACGAATGTGGCGGGCGGCGGTCAGTATCAGCCAGGTCAGAAAGCTGCAGCGTCCGTCTAGCCCTTTGTGCTGATGCTCGAGCGGCCAGCCACTTGCCGAGAATGACGACCAGAAGTGCGCCAACTGCCGGAGCGACCCATTGCAGCAGCGGTATACCCTCCCCCCACTCCTTGGTAACGGTGTCGGTGATTGTCATATCACCCGCTATCCAGCCAAGAAGTCCAGCACCGATGACGATGGTCATGGGGAAACGGTCCATCAGTTTCATCACCAACTTGCTGCCCCACACAATGATGGGTACGCTCACGACCAAACCGAAAATAACCAGACCGATGCTATCCTTGGCGGCGCCCGCAATGGCGATAACATTGTCCAGACTCATTACTGCATCAGCAATAATAATAGTCTTGATCGCTCCAAACAGGCTCGTACTGGCATCAATGTCATGCCCGCCATCATCAGATTCAGGTTGAAGTAGTTTTACTCCTATCCATAATAATAGTCCCGCGCCAACAATTTTCAGAAAAGGAATCGCTAGTAACGCAAGGGCAAAAAAGATTAATACTACGCGCAACCCGATGGCGCCAAATACGCCCCAGAAGATTGCTTGGTTACGCTGTTTTTCGGGTAAGCGTCGGCTAGCGAGCGCAATAACGACAGCATTGTCGCCCCCCAGGACAATATCAATTGCAATAATTTGCATTACTGCTATCCAGAATTCTGGGCTGGTAATATCCATATAATGATCTCTGAAGGTGAGGTAGTCGGGTATGGATCGTGGTCATGCCCTTTGGATTTCCCCAGAACGACAATTCCGACGCAGGATTATATCAGTGCTTGTTCAGTCTGTTGTATCAAACCCAAGGAACTGTAGTATTTCCTTAGAGCGTGGCATTGTATCTTGATAGCCCAACTCAATGAGCGCTCGACAGAAGGGTTCTTCGAATAGTAAGTAACTTAGTAGTGCGGAGCCATCGTGATTCATTGCGCCGACGGCACGATAAAAGAGGCGAATAGTGCGCGGTAATGAATGGGCATATTGTTCTGCCATTTCACTGATTTCTCTGCTAGGAGAAATTAATAGAGACTCAACTCGACGTAGAGGACTGTCATTACAATATAGCTGATCTTCTGGAACGAGCTGGGTGGTGTTATTCATACGTTGAAGTCGTTCCAGATCAACGTCAAGGTTATCAAGAAAAATGCTCCCCATGACGTGCCCTGCGATTTGTGCCGGTGGAGGATAGCCTTCAACTTTTATGCGGTCGGATGGAGTGTCGCCTGTCTTGCGAACTCCTATCACCATTACTCGTTCTGCACCCAGATGCAGTGCTGGGCTGATGGGTGCGTATTGACGCATAGAGCCATCACCAAAGTACTCACGGTTAAGTTTAATTGCTGGGAAAAGAAATGGGATGGCGGAAGACGCCACAAGGTGTTTAATGCTAATACGTGATGCGACACCAAGACGACTTGACCGCTTCCAGGGGGAGATGCATTCCGCACCCTGATAAAATGTAACCGACTGACTGGAGTTGTAGCCCCATGCGGTAATGCCCAAAGCATACAAGGCGCCGCTTTGGATATTCTTCTGAATTGCGTGCAGAGGTACGTTATGTTCCAGCAGTTGAGTAAATGGCGAGTTGTCGAGCAGGGAGACTGCGCTGTATTTACCTAACCCTCCGAAGAGTAAAGAAGCTAACCAACGCGCGCTGTTGCCAAGCACGCCGATAGGGTCGGAGCGGTAGACTTGGTTAACATGGGCGTTCTCCCACACCGATACGAGCCCACCTACCCCCTCATGAAAGCTTCTAGCTGACCCAGCCAGACTGGCAGCATTGATGGCGCCGGCGGAGGTGCCACAGATAACAGGAAATGGATTGCGTGAGCCCGGAGGCAGCATTGCGGCGATTGCCTGTAATACCCCGACCTGATAAGCGGCACGAGCACCTCCCCCAGTGAGGATTAGACCAACCTTAGGACGCGCTGGCGGTGGGGGTAAACTCATTCACTACCGGTCAACTCTGCCCTTACCTTATCTAGCGCGTCACGTAAGGTGTCTTCAGGCAGGTCATTCAAGCAGTTGGATAGCATTTCCGCAGCCTCATACGCGTCCTCTGGTAGAGTGCCGCTATCGAGATTGGCGATAAATACTGCTGCAGCACCAGTAGCCTTGAGAAGGCTCTGACGCTCTTTCATTAGTATCTCAATCTCTGCGCGCAACATTGATACTTCCTGTTCTTTCAGTACGTGGGGCATAAGCTCGTCCTCGCTATACTATAATGTATAGTAGGCAATATATACCAGAATCGAAGCAAACGAAAATTAAGAACGTAACCCGTTGACGCCCCATTGAGTAGCCATGACCAGCGACTTTCGTACCGAACTATTCCCAGCAGTTGAGCCTTATGCCAGCAGTCTATTAGCGCTGGATGATTTGCATACGATGTATTGGGAGCAGTCTGGTAATGCTACTGGTGTGCCGGTATTGTTTCTTCATGGAGGACCTGGCGCCGGGTCTTCTCCTGCCCACCGCCGGTTTTTTGATCCAGCTCATTACCGGATTGTGATATTCGATCAGCGCGGTGCGGGTCGTTCAACCCCATTGGGTGAAACGCGTGATAACACTACGCCGCATCTCATCAGGGATATCGAGACCTTGCGGCGATATCTCGACATTGAAGAGTGGTTGGTATTTGGTGGTTCGTGGGGTAGTACGTTAGCGCTGGCCTATGGCGAAACTCACCCAGAACGCTGCCTGGGATTTGTTTTGCGTGGAATTTTTCTTTGCCGAGAAAGTGAGATCAATTGGTTCCTCTATGGTCTGAAAAATCTGTTTCCAGAAGAGTGGCATACCTTTGTGGCATCGCTATTGCCGTCAGAACGTAGTGACATTTTAGCTGCGTATCATC